>CADEEJ010000036.1:13539-20799 GCA_902826315.1 uncultured Steroidobacter sp. | reverse complement strand
AGCACGTCGCCGATGCCGCGCTGGACGAACGTCGTCGTCGAGCCGCGCGCGCCGGTGTCGAGCACCGGAACGTTCTTGAACAGCTTGCGAACGTAATCCTTCGCAGTCGCTTCGCTGCCGCCCGGCTGTTGCAGCGCCCAGGCCCATCCCGCGAGGTAGTTCCAACGCGCGCCGCCGGACGTCTTCGGGTTCGGCGTGATGACCGAGATTCCCGGCTTCACCAGGTCGCCCCAATCGCGGATGTTCTTCGGATTGCCCTTGCGCACCAGGAACACGATCGTCGAGGTATAAGGTGCGCTGTTGTGCGGCAGGCGCGATTGCCAGTTCACCGGCAGCAGCTTGCCGTTCGTCGCGATCGCATCGACATCGCCTGCAAGCGCGAGCGTGACTACGTCGGCAGGCAAACCGTCGATGACCGTTCGCGCCTGTTTGCCCGATCCGCCGTGCGACTGCTTGATCGTCACGTCTTCGCCGGTCTTGCCTTTCCAGTACTTCGCGAAGGCTGCGTTGTATTCCTCGTAAAGCTCGCGCGTCGGATCGTACGACACGTTCAACAGTGTCACTTCTTTCGCGTGCGTGAGCGGCGCGACGAGCGTAAGCAGCACGCTCGCGGCGACGATTCTCAGATAACGGGTCATGGGCATTCCTCCAAAAAGTAATTCGGTCAGAACTGCAGCGCGAAGCGGGTGAACAGCGCCTTCTCGTCCGGCCGGTCCGCGCCGCCCGCGGCGCCGCCCTCGAACGACGTGACGTCGTAGTTCAACGACCACTTGTAGTTCTGGTTCAGGTACCAGTTGACGCCGACGCCCCACGCGCTCGCCTTGCTCGCGGCGCTGTCGGGATTGGCGAACGAGTTCGTGCCGCCGACGAAGGTGTCGTCGTCGATGTCCAGCTCGTGGTAGCGAGCGACCAGCTCCCACGCGCCCCAGGTGCCGTTGTCCAGCGAGAACACCGAGCCGGGCGTGAAGCCGCGGAACTGCTCGTCTTCGCCGGTCGCGAACCACGCGAGCTGCACGTGCCACGCAGTGTGATCGAGCGTCGCCGAGCGCAAGCCGGCGGTCGGCGTGGCGCGCGTAACGTCTTGTGACACGTTCACGTACTCACCGAGCACACCGAAACTGCCGACCGAGTAGTAGGCCTGCGGCGTCCAGCGCACGCGATCGCCGTCGGCGAACGTGCCGTTCACTGCGGGAGTCGTGCCGCTTGCAGCGGTCGTCGCGCGATACGTGAAAAACGTCTGCTGGCCCGGCGTGCGGTAGCCGGGCAACAACGTCGTGGCGGCGCTGCCGGTCGAATCGACGAACGTGCCCGCGATGCCGAACCCGAGATTGCGCAGCGCGAAGTTCTCGGAGTTGATGAAGGGCTGGAAGAACACGCGCGCCGCCCAGTCACCCTTCGTGTCGTTCTCGGCATCCGGCGTCGGCGTGTTGGTGTCGCTGCTGCCGCCGTCGCTCACGCCGTTGAAGTAGCCGACCGAATAATTCACGAGGCCGCCGGCGATGTCGCCGCCGAGTTGCAGGCCGAGATCGCGATTCGGCACGAGGCTGGTCGGGAAGGCGCGTTCGATAAAGCGCAGGTCGGTCGCGGAGACCAGGCGCTCCAGGCCCACCGGCACCTTGAACTTGCCGGCCGTGACGACCGCCCACGGCTTGAGCCGCGCCGCCATGAACGCATCGAGGATGAACGTACGGCCACCCGCGAAGTCCGGCGTGAAGCGGAAGTCGTAAATCCCGTTGAGCGTGCCTTCGATCGTCGGCCGCACGCGCCGGAAGATCCACGTATCCGCCGTCTCAGGCGTGATGTCGTCCGCGAAATAGCGGCCATCGAAATGCAGCACGCCGCGCACGCGCAGGACGTTGGCTGCATCGGCAGATTGGATGCGGAAGCCTTGTTGCGGCGAGGCGCGTACCACCGGGGTGTTCGGCACTGCGGCCTTCGTGGCTTCGTCCTGCAGTTCCAGCTTGCGCTCGAGCACGCGGATCTTCTGTTCCTGCGCTTCCAGGCGCTCACGCAATTCGCTGAGATCGTCGGCGGCCGCGGCGCCGGCAGCGAATAACAATGTTATGGAAACGGCAGCTGCAATCCTCATAAGTCTCCCGAACGAAGGACAAGAGAGGGGCCATCGTAGGGAGGATCCGGTAAACACTCAGTCGAGCCGAGGTGACAAAGGAGTTGTCACATTTGACTCACCGGGTGGGCGCCGGTAATACTCGCCGCCATGTCGTCGAACCGAGTAGTCCATACAGGCCAATGGTGGTGGCGCCTCCCATAAAAGGAGAGGGCGTCCCGACCTGCACGTAACCTAACGACGACGAATCGAACAAAACCCATCTCCGAGCGCGCAACCGGAGATGGGTTTTTTTATCGCCTCCCGCCCGGCCCTCGCGCAACGAGATCGCCTGAGGAGGAGCTGCTGCTTGAAACCGCCATTCGACATTGCTGCCGACCTGGACACGCCGGTGTCGGCGTATCTCAAGCTCAAGCCGTTCAAGCCGCGCTTTCTGCTGGAGAGCGTCGAGGGCGGCGAGCGCCTCGCGCGTTACTCCTTTATAGGCTTTGGCGATTGCTCCGAGGTGCGTCTCGACGAGCGCGGCCTCACTGTGAACGGCCGCACGAGCGCGGCTCCGACTTCGCAACAGGAATTGCTGGCAGCACTGCGCGATGCGCTCGCGCATACGCCGCAACCCAGCCCGCGAATTCCCGGTGTGCCGCTGCCCGGTGGCTTGGTCGGTGTCGCGGGCTACGATCTCGTGCGTCACTTCGAGCGCTTGCCGGCGCGCGCGCGCGTCGTCGAGCCTTCGCCGCAGGCTCACTACCTCGCACCGCAATCTTTGCTCGTGTTCGATCACCTGACGCGCGGCGTCGCCTTGCTGCACGCGGGAAGCGAAAGCGAACGCAGCTCGCTGCGCAAGCAAGTCGTGCAAGCGCTGCGCGGTGCGATTCCCCAAAGCGACAAACGAATCCGCTATGCGCCCGCCGTCGGCAGCCTGAGCCAGGCTGAATTCATTCACGGCGTCCATCGCACGAAGGAATACATCGCGGCCGGCGACGTCTATCAACTCGTGCTGTCGGTGCGTTTCGCCGGCGAATGCGAGCTGGAGCCGTTCGAAGCGTACCGCGCACTGCGGCTGCTGAATCCGTCGCCGTACATGTTCTACTGCGATCTCGGCGATTGCGTCGTCGTCGGTTCCTCGCCCGAAGCGCTGGTGAAACTCTCGCACGGTCATGCGCAGATGCGGCCGATCGCAGGCACGCGTCCGCGCGGTCGCGACAGCGACGAAGACACGCGACTGCAAGAGGAGCTGCTCGCCGATCCGAAAGAGAACGCCGAGCACATCATGCTGGTCGATCTGGCACGCAACGATCTCGGCCGCGTCGCGCGCGCTGGGACGGTGGGCGTGAATCCGTACCGGCATGTCGAGCGCTACAGCCATGTCATGCACATCGTCAGCGGTGTGAACGGTGAGCTGGCACCGGGCAAGGACGCGTTCGATCTGTTCGCGGCCGCGTTCCCCGCAGGCACGCTGGTCGGCGCACCGAAGGTTCGCGCGATGGAGATCATCGACGAGCTCGAACCGGTGCGCCGCGGCTTCTATGGCGGCACGGTCGGCTACTTCGGTCACGGCGGCGACATGGATCACGCGATCACCATCCGCACGATGGTGTTCCGCGGCGATACCTATAGCTATCAGGCCGGCGCAGGCCTGGTCGCGGACAGCGTGCCGCAGACCGAATACGAAGAAGTGCTGGCGAAGAGCGCGATCGTGCGCCGCGCGCTGGCGCTCGCCGAGGAGGGGTTATGAGCACTTCCCCGGCCCGGCTCCTGCTCATCGACAACTACGATTCCTTCACCTACAACCTGGTGCAGGCCTTCATGGTCAGCGGCGCCGAAGTGCTGGTCCATCGTAACGACTGCATCTCGGTCGACGAGGCGCGTGCACTGAACCCGACTCACCTGTGCATCTCGCCCGGCCCCGGAACGCCGTACGATGCGGGCGTCTCGATGCAGATGATCGCCGCGTTTGCCGGTCAGGTACCGGTGCTCGGTGTCTGTCTCGGACATCAGTCGCTCGTCGAGGTGTTCGGCGGCAAAGTCGTGCGCGCCGCGCGGCTGATGCACGGCAAGACTTCGCACGTGCATCACGATGGCCGCGGCATCCTCGCAGGTCTGCCGGAGCCGTTCGAGGCGGGCCGCTATCATTCGCTGATCGCGCAACCGCAGTCGCTGCCTGACGTGCTGGAAGTTTCGGCGCGCACCGACGAAGGCGAGATCATGGCCGTGCGCCATCGCGAGCTCGCGGTGGAAGGCGTGCAGTTTCATCCGGAGAGCGTGCTCACGCCGCAGGGGCCGCTGCTGATGGACAACTTCCTGCGGCAACGCTCGGCAAGGCGCCAATAATGAGTGCTCTGCGCGAAGTCCTGGAGCAATTGCTCGATCGACGCAATCTGAGCGAGGCGCAGGCCGCCGAGCTGCTCGTTGCGCTCACCGATCCGACGCTCGCGCCTGCGCTCGGCGGCGCGCTGCTCGCGGGACTGCGCGCGAAAGGTGTCACTGCCGACGAAGTGCGCGGCTTCGCGAAGACCATGCGCAAGCTCGCGCGGCGGCCGATCCTGCCGGACGGCGGTCCGCTCGTCGACATGGTCGGCACGGGCGGCGATGGCTCGGGCAGTTTCAATCTTTCCACTGGCGCTGCGCTGCTGGTCGCGGCCATGGGTATTCGCGTCGCGAAGCATGGCACCAGTTCTGTGTCGAGCCGCAGCGGCAGTGCAGATGTAGTGCGCGCGCTCGGGTTGAACCTGCCGCTCGACGAGAAGGCCGCGGGCGAATGTCTCGCCGCGACCGGTTTTACATTTTTCTTCGCGCCGCATTACCACCCGGCGATGAAAGCGGTGATGCCGATTCGGCAAGCGCTGGGCGTCCGCACCGTCTTCAACATCCTGGGCCCGCTGTCGAATCCGGCCGAGCCGCAGTTTCATCTGATCGGCGCGTATCACGTCGACATCGCCGCGTTGATGGCCGACACGCTGGCCGGCATGCCGATCGAGCGCGCCTACGTCGTGCACGGCGAGCCGGGTTGGGATGAGGCCACGCCGATCGGGCCGTTCACGCTGTTCGACGTGCGTCCGGGCCAGGTCAAGCGCACGCGTCGCAGCGCGGAGGAGTTTGCACTTCCCGCCTGCACGGTCGATGAGCTCAAGGGCGGAGATGCGGCCTACAATGCCGAGCATCTGCGTGCAGTGCTCGAAGGCCGCGATCGTGGCGCGCATCGCAACGCGATCGTGTTGCAGGCGGCGCTCGTGCTGGAGCTGATGGGCATGACATCGTCGACGAAGGAAGCGGCGCGCATGGCGCAGGACGCAATCGATTCGGGTGCGGGACGCAGGATATTGGAAAGGATCGCCGCGTTCGGGCAGCGCGACGCGATCGCAGGGTAGCTCTATGTCAGGACTTCTTACCGAGATGGCGCAGTCGAGCCTCGCGAGGCTCGAACAGGCACGTGCGCGCGAATCCGAGCAGGAGTTGTGGGCACGCGTGTGCGCGGCCCCGACGGCGCCGCGCTTGAAACTTTCGCCGGAAGGCTTCGACATCATCGCGGAGTGCAAGCTCGCATCGCCTTCCGCCGGCGATCTCTCGCAGCACACGACAGACATCGATCGACGCGTGCAGGCCTACGCGAGCGGCGGTGCGTGTGCCGTTTCCGTGCTGACCGAACCCACGCGATTCAGCGGATCGCTCGAACATCTCGAGCAGACGGCGCGCACGCTCGCGCCGCTCGGCGTACCGGTGATGCGCAAGGATTTCCTCATCGACCCGTATCAGGTCATGGAAGCGCGGGCTGCCGGCGCCGGCGGCGTGCTGGTGATCGTGCGCATGCTCGATCGCAGCCGCATCAAGGCGCTGCTGGACGTCGCGGGCATGCTGAAGATGTTCGTGCTGATCGAGACGTTCGACGCGGCCGACCTGCAGGTCGCGCAGGAAGTGCTCGCCGAGCGCAAGGCGCACGACGAGCAAATGCTGGTCGGCGTCAACTGCCGCGATCTCGACACGCTCAATATCGACCTGTCGCGGCTCAGCGAGCTGGCCAGCAGCCTGCCGGCGGACTTTGCTTCGGTCGCGGAGAGCGGCGTCGGCTCGCTCGATGACGTCAAGACCGTAGTCGACGTCGGTTACGACGTCGCGCTCATCGGCACGACGCTGATGAACTCCGACGATCCCGGCAGGCTGCTCGGCGACATGCTCGCGGCCGGTCGCGAGCGCGCGATGGCCGTGCGGACGCGCAAGATGCGCATCGCCACCGGCGCGTCGATGGACGACGAGTAGCGGCGTGGCGATCTGGGTGAAGATCTGCGGCTTGACCACGCCCGATGCAGTCGCGGCAGCGGTCGAGGCGGGAGCCGATGCAGTCGGCTTCGTGTTCGCGCCGTCGAAGCGGCAAGTCACTGCGTCGCAGGCGACGCAGCTCGCGCAGGGTGTGCCGCGCCGGATTGCGCGCGTCGCAGTGATGTTGCATCCGACGCAGAGTCAGCTCGACGAGGTGTGGTCGACGTTTCGGCCCGATGTGCTGCAGACGGATGTCCAAGATCTCGCGACGCTGCGAGTGCCGACGGGATTGGCGGTGATGCCGGTGATCAGAGGCGGAGTCGCATTAAAGCCCGAACACGATCGCATCCTCTTCGAAGGCCCCGTCAGCGGTACCGGCAGCACGTCCGATTGGCACAGCGCTGCCCAGCTCGCGAGCACGACGCAACTGGTGCTCGCCGGCGGATTGAACGCAAGCAACGTCGCCGACGCAATTGCTGCAGTTCGTCCCTTCGGTGTGGACGTGAGCAGCGGCGTCGAAGCATCGCCCGGGGTCAAGGACCCCGCCAGGATTCATGAATTCGTGCGTCGCGCCCGCGCCGCTGCGAATGGAGCAAGTAGATGAAAAGCGCGATTTCGATCGATCCCGAGGCGTCGCTCGCCCGCATCTTGAAGGGCGAGTATCCCGACGCGCGCGGCCGTTTCGGGCCGTTCGGCGGCCGCTACGTGCCCGAAACGCTCGTGCCGGCGCTCGACCGGTTGCAGGCCGGTGTCGACCGGTATCTGCGCGACCGCGCGTTCCTCGATGAATTTCATGCCGAGCTGCGCAGCTGGGTAGGCCGGCCGACACCGCTCACGCACGCACGCACGCTGTCGAAGCGTTGGGGCGCAGAGGTCTGGCTGAAGCGGGAAGATCTCGCGCACACCGGCGCGCACAAGATCAACAACTCCATCGGGCA
>CADEEJ010000036.1:6345-13439 GCA_902826315.1 uncultured Steroidobacter sp. | reverse complement strand
GTGCGCGAGCTGCAGGCCGTGATCGGCCGTGAAGCTCGCGAGCAGATCGTCGCGCAGAGCGGCAAGCTGCCGGACATCGTGATCGCCTGCGTCGGTGGCGGCTCCAACGCGATCGGTCTGTTCCATCCGTTCATCGCGGACCGTGACGTGAAGATGCTGGGACTGGAGGCGGGCGGCAAAGGCTCCGGCCTCGGCGAAAATGCCGCTTCACTGGCGTATGGCACGCCCGGTGTGTTGCAGGGTAGCTATTCGCTGCTGCTGCAAGACGCGGACGGACAGATCCAGGAAACGCACTCGGTGTCTGCCGGTCTCGACTATCCCGGCGTCGGACCCGAGCACGCGCTGTTGATGAGCGTCGGCCGCGTCAAGTACGAAGCAGTCGACGACGACACGTCGTTGGCTGCGCTCGCGGAGTGCTGCGCAGCCGAGGGAATTCTGCCGGCGATCGAATCGGCGCACGCGCTCGCGGGCGCGAAGCGCTATGCCGCGCAAAATCCCGGCGCGAAGCTTCTCATCGGTCTCTCCGGCCGCGGCGACAAAGACATGCCGACGCTGCAGCGAACTCTGTTGAAGGATGTGCAGTGATGGCCGCAGGCAGCGTGATCACCGAAGCGATTCGTAACGCGAAGGCGAGCGGTCGACCGGCGCTCGTCGGCTGGGTCACCGCAGGATTTCCCAACCGTGAGACCTTCGTGCAGCAGCTGACTGCGGTCGCGAATGTGTCGGATGTCGTCGAGATCGGCGTGCCCTTCACGGATCCGATGGCAGACGGCCCCACGATTCAGCGCGCCAGCCGCGCAGCGCTCGCACAAGGTGTCTCGCTCAAGTGGATTCTTGCCGAGCTCTCCGCGCCACGTCCGAAGCTGCGCGCGCCATTGCTCCTCATGAGCTATTTGAATCCGTTGCTTGCGTACGGTCTCGATCGATTGCCGGAGGACGCGGCGCGCGCCGGCGTTTCCGGCTTCATCGTGCCCGATCTGCCGTTCGAGGAATGCGCAGATGTGCGCGCGGCGCTCGCGGCACGCGGTCTCGCGCTCGTGCAGCTCGTCACTCCGGTGACTCCGATCGAACGCATGCAGATGCTGTGCGCGGCGAGCAGCGGCTTTGTCTACGCAGTCACGATGACAGGCACGACCGGTAAGAACTTCGCGGTACTGGACGATGCACTCGAATATTTCGCGCGCGTGCAGCGTATATCGCCGCTGCCGGTGTGCGCGGGCTTCGGCATCCGCAGCCGCGAGCAAATAGAGCGACTCGCACCGCATGTCGACGGCGTCGTCGTCGCCTCTGCGCTCGTGGAAGTGCTGGAGCGCGGCGAAGATCCGGCGGCGTTTCTGCGCGGCCTCCGGTAATTCCGCCATCTGTCGTTGCAATTGCCGCTGCCGCGGCGCAGGAACAATGTCGTCGCTTCCCCTCTTATGCAGGTACGCCCTGCACGGAGACGGTGACAGCGATGGCCAGATGGTCGCTGGGCGAGCTGTTCGGATTGAAGCGACAGCCGCCCGACAAGCCGCGTACTCCGGAGTCCCGATTCCACGCGGTATCGATAATTCCAGGTGAAAGCGCGTGCGCTGCGGCCCATCGGTTCACGCGCCAGCGGTTTCTCTCTGCGAACGCCCCGCGTCTGCCGTTGCCGACATGCGACGCGCCGCGCTGCACCTGCCGCTATAAACATCACAAGGACCGACGCGCCGGACCCCGGCGCCGCAGTGAAGTCGGCATGATGGTCGCGTCATACAACGGCAACGAGCGCCGACGCATGCGCGGCCGCCGCGCTGAAGACAAATACTGAAGCTGTGTAGAGATTCTTCCGGCGCAGTGTCGGTGTGACATACTCCGGCGCGTCTCGTCGCGGGGGAATCCAATGAAAGTCGCAGGCAAAGTCGTCGCCGTCACCGGCGGCGCGAGAGGCATCGGGCGCGCACTCGCGCGTCGTTTCGCGCAAGAGGGTGCAGTTCATGTTGCCGTCGCGGACCTCGACGACGCAGGCGTGCGCGCCGTTGCATCTGAGCTTCGCGGCTCCTCGATGCGCGTGGATGTCAGTCGCGAATCCGATATTGCCGCGTTCATCGACGTCACTGAGCGCGATCACGGCCCGATCGATCTGTTCTGCTCCAACGCCGGCATCGGGATCGGCCGCGGGCTGGATACGCCGAACGATGTCTGGCAGAAGATCTGGGAAGTAAACCTGATGGCGCACGTGTATGCGGCACGTCATCTCGTGCCACGCATGATCGCGCGCGGCGGCGGTTATTTATTGAACACGGCGTCGGCAGCGGGGCTGCTTTCGCAGATCGGCAGCGCTACGTACGCCGTGACGAAGCACGCAGCTGTCTCGCTCGCCGAGTGGATCGCGATCACGCACGGCCACGAAGGCATCAAGGTGTCGGTGCTGTGTCCGCAAGCGGTGCGCACGGACATGATCGCGGGCAATGAGGGCGACGTCGCGAGCGTCAACGGCATCATCGAGCCCGAGCAAGTCGCGGACGCGGTGATCGCGGGTCTCGCAGCGGAAAAGTTTCTGATCCTGCCGCATGCGGAAGTTGCGGAGTACCTGCAGCGCAAGGCCGCGGACCGGGATCGATGGATCGCGGGGATGGGCAGACTGCAGCAGAAGTACAAGTCGGTCTGAGGACCGAGTTCGAGAGCGCTACGCCGCCGACTCCGGCGTGTACGCGTACAAGCGGCTCTGCGTCCGCAGCATGTCTGCTTCGGTGAGCGCCGGTCTTTCCGCGCGCAGGCGCTTGATCAATGCGACGAACGCATCCGGCGGCACGGCCGGGCTGCAATAGAAGCCCTGGTACTGATCGCAGCCGAGCTCGCGCAGATGCTCCAGCTGCTCCAGCGTCTCGACGCCTTCCGCGACCACGCCGAGTCGCAGGCTGTGCGCGAGCGAGATGATCGCTTTCACGATCGCCACGTCGTCGGGATTCGACAGCAGCTCGCGCACGAAGCTGCGATCGATCTTCAGCTTGTCGAGCGGCAGGCGCCACAGGTAGCTGAGACTCGAATAGCCGGTGCCGAAGTCGTCGATCGAGATGTGCACGCCCATCGTGCTCAGCAACTGCAGTACTGCGGCACTCGCTTCCGCGTCGTGCATGATCGAGCTTTCCGTCAGCTCCAGCTCCAGGTAACCGGGTTGCAGCTGCGCGTCTTCGAGCGCCGAGCACACGACCGCGGTCAGATCGCCGTGGCGGAACTGTTTCGCCGATAGATTCACCGACACGCGCAGCGGCGGCATCCCGGAGTCGAGCCACGTGCGCATCTGCAAGCACGCCTGGCGCAACACCCACTCGCCGATCGACAGAATCAGGCCGGTCTCTTCCGCGATCGGAATGAACAGGTTCGGCGGCACGAAGCCGCGCTGCGGATGCTGCCAACGCAGCAGCGCTTCGGCACTGCGCACGCGACCGCTCGCGATGTCGACCTTCGGCTGGTAGTGCAATTCGAGCTGCCCGTCGCGGATCGCGTGACGCAAGTCGGCTTCCAGCGCGAGGCGCTCTTCCTCCGACTTGCTCATCTCCTCGGAATAGAAACGGAAGCTGCCGCGCGCGACGCTGCGTCCGGCGCGCATGGCCGTTTCGGCCCGTCGCAGCAGCACGTCGAACGTCGCGCCGTGCTCGGGGAACATGGCGATGCCGGCGCAGACTGTCACTTCGATGTCGTGACCTTCGATCGAGAACGGCTCGCGCAAGGCGGCGAAGATCGTCTCGACCGTCACCTCGGCGGGAATCGTGCCCGTGCCGACGCGGCCGAGAATGACGAATTCATCGCCCGCCAGGCGTCCGAGCACGTCACCGCGCGCCAGGATCGCGCGCAGCCGTTGCGACAACAGACGCAGCAGCGCGTCGCCGACTTCGTGGCCGAGCGCATCGTTGATCGACTTGAGGCGGTTGACGTTGAGGACCGTGACCGAGAACGGCACACCGGCGCTCTGCGCTTCGGCGATGGCTTGCTCGGCAGACGCCACGATCGCGACGCGAGTCGGCAGGCCGGTAAGAGTGTCGTGTCGCTGCCGGGATCCGGTTGCAGGCTCTGCGTGCGTAGCTTGCGCGCGTCGCAAGCGAAGCGCGAGCCATACAGCCGTCGCTACCGCGCCGATGGCGATGAGGCTCAAAACCGCCAGCAGTACGTAAGGCCCTTCCATTATCGACAAATGCCCTGGACGCGGACGTGGCGCGTACTGGGGAGTATCGGGCGCCGCAGCACGGTCTTTAGCCGGCCTGCGTCGGGAAACGTCAAGAGCCGAGCGCGTGTGACGCAGCGCTCACTCCCATAGAATTCGCTAATGAAATCCCTGTGTGTCTTTTGCGGGTCCAGCCCAGGCAACCGGCCCGCCTATGCTTCTTTGGCCGCCCGCACCGGCGAGCTGATCGCGCAGCGCGGGCTGACTCTGATCTATGGCGGCGGGCGCGTCGGGCTGATGGGAGTCCTCGCCGACGCGGCGCTGGCCGCCGGCGGCAAAGTCGTCGGCGTGATTCCGCAGATGCTGATCGACCGTGAAGTCGGCCATGCCGGCCTGTCACAGCTGCACGTGGTGCGCACGATGTCGGAGCGCAAGCTCCTGATGGGCGATCTCGCGGACGGTTTCCTCGCGTTGCCCGGCGGGATCGGCACGATGGACGAGCTGTTCGAAGCCTGGACCTGGACGCAGCTCGACTTGCATCGCAAGCCCTGTGCGTTGCTGAACCAGGACGGCTACTACGATCCTTTGCTCGCGTTTCTCGATCGCTCGGTCGAGGAAGGATTCCTGCAGCCGCGCTATCGGGCAGCGCTGCTCGTCGCTGCGGATGTAGAAATTGCGCTCGACCGGCTCGCCGCTGAGTCTTGACACTGTCATGCGCAACCATCAGCCTTGCGCGCGCGCATGGAACTGATCAGCTGGTTCATCGACCTCATCCTGCATCTCGACAAGCATCTCACCGAGCTCGTCGCCGACTATCATCTCTGGGTTTACGCGATCCTGTTTCTCATCGTGTTCTGCGAGACCGGCCTGGTCGTCACGCCGTTTCTCCCGGGTGACTCGCTGCTATTCGCCGTCGGCGCGCTCGCGGCTGTGGATCAGACCGGCACGTTGAATGCGACCTGGGTCTGGATGCTGCTCACGCTCGCCGCTGTCCTGGGCAATGAAGTGAATTTCCGCGTCGGCCGCGCGATCGGGCCGCGCGCGTTCAGCGGCGGGATGCGCTGGTTGAAGCAGGACTACCTGATCCGCACGCAGCAGTTCTACGAGAAGCACGGCGGCAAGACGATCATCCTGTCGCGCTTCATTCCGATCATCCGCACCTTCGCGCCGTTCGTGGCCGGCGTCGGGCAGATGCAGCGCCGGCGTTTCGCGGCTTACAACGTGGTCGGCGGCTTCACCTGGGTCACGTTGTTCACGTGGGGCGGGTATCTGTTCGGCAACGTGCCGATCGTGAAAGAGAACTTCGGGATCGTGACGATCGGGATCGTCGTCGTGTCGGTGCTGCCGGTGGTGTACGGATTGTTGAAGAAAGAGCCGAAGGCCGCGGCCTGAAGCTGCTGCGCTATCTGCGCAGCGACCACAACCCGACGATACTGCCGACGAGCAGCGCGTAGCCCGGCCACGCGGGTGTTCCTGCCAACAGCCAGACAATTCCGCCGAGCGCGCAGGTCGCGCTCAGCAGTGCGACGTCGCGACGCCGCCCGTCGCGCCGGATCTCCATACGCAGCCGCTCAACGTCCTTCGTCGTCACCGGCAGACTGAAGCGGCCGTCGTGCGCTCGCTGGATCGCGTTTTCGACCAGCGGTGGCAGTTGTCGCAGAGCTTCCACCATGTCGGGCAGATGCTTGCGCACATCCTTGGCGATGGCGCGCAGGCTCCAGCGTTCGTTCATCCACTGGCGGAGCAGCGGCTGCGCCGTCTTCCACAGATCGAGATCCGGGTAGAGCTGCCGGCCGACACCTTCGATCTGCAGCAGCGTCTTCTGAATCAACATCAGCTGCGGCTGCAGCTGCGCGTCGAAGCGTTGCGCGGCTTCGAAGAGGCTGATCAACACCTGCCCGAACGAAATCTCGCGCAGCGGTTTGTTGGCGATCGGCTCGCAGACCGTGCGCACGGCGGATTCCAGCTCATCGACGCGCACGTGCGAGGGAATCCAGCCCGAATCGATATGCAGCTGCGCGATGCGCCGGTAGTCGCGCTCGAAGAACGCGAGGAAGTTCTCTGCCAGGTAGTGCTGGTCGCGTGGATCGAGCGTGCCGACGATGCCGAAGTCGACGGCCGCGTAGCGCGGCTGCTGCGGATCGTCGAGCAGCACGAAGATGTTGCCCGGATGCATGTCGGCGTGGAAGAAATTGTGGCGGAACGCCTGCGTGAAGAAGATCTCGACGCCGTTCTCCGCGAGCCGCTGGATGTTCGCGCCGCGCCGCTGCAGCTCGGCCATGTCGGAGATCAGCACGCCGTGCACGCGCTCCATCACCATGACGTTCTTGCGGCAGTGATCCCAATAAACCTCCGGCACGTACAACAGGTGCGAGCCTGCGAAGTTGCGCCTGAGCTGCGCAGCGTTGGCTGCCTCGCGCATGAGGTCGAGCTCGTCGAGGATCGTCTTCTGGTATTCGCGCACCAGCTCGACCGGACGCAGCCGATGCGCATCGCTCCAGTAGCGGTTCGCCAGGTTCGCGAGCGCGTACAGCACTTCGATGTCGCGCTCGATCAGCGCGCGGATGCCCGGCCGCACGATCTTGACGACGACTTCTTTACCGTTTGGCAGCCGCGCGGCATGCACTTGCGCGATCGTTGCGGCTGCCAGCGGCTGCTCGTCGAAGCTCGAAAACATCTCGGCGATCGGCCGCTGGTAGGCAAGCTCGGCGATGCGTCGTGCTTCGGCACCGGGGAACGGCGGCACGCGATCCTGCAGCTTTTCCAGCTCGTCGGCGATATCCCGCGGCAGCAGGTCGCGCCGTGTCGAGAGCATCTGGCCGAACTTCATGAAGATCGGGCCGAGCTCTTCGAGCGCGAGCCGCAGACGCTCACCGCGCGAGGCGTCGCGCTCGCGGCGGAACCAGGTTGCCGGCGAGAGATAGAACGCGAAGCGCAGCGGGCGGAACAGGTGCGTTGCGCGAATGAT
>CADEEJ010000036.1:0-6245 GCA_902826315.1 uncultured Steroidobacter sp. | reverse complement strand
GCTTCGAGCAGCTTCAGGCGCGCTTCGAGGCGATCGACGTCATCGCGCATGCGATCGACGCCGTGCAGGAACTCTTCGGCTTCGGTGCGGCTCGGCACGTCGCGGCCTTCTTCCTGCAGATATTCAGCTACGTTCTGCAGCAGCGTTTCGTGTGCGCGGCGCGCGAAGCCGAATGCTGAGCGTGCGGCATTGCCGATCTGGTGAGCGGCGACATCGCCGACGACGCGCGACAGCTCTTCTTCCAGATCCGGCTGCGCCGCCTTCAGCAGCTCGCTGAATGTCTGCGCGACCTCAGCGTCACCTTCTATATGAACAGCGCCGCCACGCAGCGCTGCTTCAGGCGCCGGGCCTGCAAGGCGCAGCAGTGACAACGGAGTCCCCGAAAGCGTCGCGTCCGGCGTGCCTTCGTGATCGGTGTGCAAAGTCATGTGCTCGCCGTGCGACTTGAAATACACGCTGACCGGCACGCCGTCGACGTGCACGGCGAGAACCTTCGACGCGAGACGCTGGCAGAGCGTGCGCGCTGCAGACGAAGCGGCGACGTTGCGGTTCAACAGCGATTCGAGCGGCGCCAGCCTCACAACCGATAACCTCGATGCAGGGCGACGATGCCGCCGCTCAAGTTGTGATAGCGGCAGTTGTCCAGGCCGGCCTCCTGCATCATGCCGAGCAGCGTCGGTTGATCGGGGAAGCGACGGATCGATTCGGCGAGATAGCGATAGCTGGCCTCGTCCTTCGCGACGACCTTGCCGAGCCACGGCAGCACCGAGAACGAGTAAGCGTCGTACAGCGGCTTGAGGCCTGGCACGACGGGTCGCGAGAACTCCAGGATCAGCAGCTGACCGCCGGGTTTCAGCACGCGCGTCATCGAGCGCAGCGCCGCCGCCTTGTCCGTGACGTTGCGCAGGCCGAAGCCGATCGTCACGCAATCGAAGCTGCTGTCGCGAAAGGGCAGGCGCTCGGCATTCGCGAGCGAGTAACGGACGTTGCCGACCAGGCCACGGTCGGTCAGCGCGTCGCGGCCGACCCCGAGCATCGCGGCATTGATGTCGCTCAGCACGACCAGCCCGGCCGAGCCGACCTGCTTCGCCATGCCGGCCGCCAGGTCGCCCGTGCCGCCGGCGACGTCGAGCGCGCGCTGGCCCGGACGCAGCCCGGTCTGCGCCAGCGTGAAGTGCTTCCAGACCCGATGCGCGCCGGCCGACATCAGGTCGTTCATCAGGTCGTAGTTGCCGGCGACGGAGTCGAATACGGCGCGGACGCGCGCGGCTTTCTCGGCCGTCGGAACCTGCTGGTAGCCGAAGTCGGTGGTGGGGTCGCTCATGCGGAGCGGGATTCTAACCTGTTGTCAGGCTAAAGCCCGACCCGGAGCGCTAGCGCTTGGCCGGCGTCGGGTAAGGAATGCCCAGTTCCTGCAACCGGGCCAGGTACTGCCGCCATTTCTCGTCGCGCTCGCGACCCAGTTCGTGCAGGTACGCCCAGGTGTACAGACCCGTGTCATGGCCGTCGTCGAAGACGATACGCACGGCGTAGTTGCCGACCGGCTCGACGGCGTGGACGCCGACTGCATGCTTCCCCAATTGCAGGGTTTCCTGCCCGGGGCCGTGGCCGCGCACTTCCGCCGAGGGCGAGTAGACGCGCAGGTATTCGAACGGCAGCTCGAAGCTCGAGCCGTCGTCGAACGACACCTCCAGCAACCGGGAACGCGTGCGGGCCTTGATCGACGTCGGATGAGGCATCAGAGAATGTATCTCGTCAGGTCTTCGTCCTTCACCAGCTCGCCCAGGTGCTCGTCGACGTACGTCCCATCGACGGTGACGCTGAAGCCGTTGCGGTCCGCAGCTTCGAACGACAGTACTTCGAGCAAGCGCTCGAGCACGGTATGCAGCCGGCGCGCACCGATGTTCTCGGTCCGCTCGTTCACCTGGTATGCGACTTCGGCGATCCGGCGCACACCGCTCTCGGCAAACTCCAGCTTCACACCTTCGGTTTCCAGCAGCGCGCGGTACTGCGTGCACAGCGACGCGTCCGGCTCCGTCAGGATGCGAATGAAATCCTCGACCTTGAGCGCATCCAGCTCGACGCGGATCGGGAAACGGCCCTGCAGCTCGGGGATCAGGTCCGAGGGTTTCGACATGTGAAACGCGCCGGAGGCGATGAACAGGATGTGATCCGTCTTCACCATGCCGTACTTCGTGCTGACCGTGCTGCCTTCGACCAGCGGCAGCAGGTCGCGCTGCACGCCTTCACGCGAGACGTCGGCGCCGTGGGTTTCCTGGCGGCGGGCGATCTTGTCGATCTCGTCGATGAAGACGATGCCGTTCTGCTCGGCGTTGGCGAGCGCGCGCAGCTTCAGCTCTTCCTCGTTGATCATCTTCGACGCTTCTTCGTCGGTGAGCAGCTTGAAAGCCTCGCGCACCTTCACCTTGCGGGTCCGCGTGCGCGTGCCGCCGAGGTTGGAGAACATGCTCTGCAGCTGCTGCGTCAGGTCTTCCATGCCGGCCGGCGCCATGATTTCCACACCCACCGGCAGCGCACGGACTTCGATCTCGATCTCGCGCTCGTCGAGTTGTCCCTCGCGCAGCATCTTGCGGAATTTCTGCCGCGTCTCGGCATCGCGCGGCGCGGGCTCCGGCTCGCTGACGAACCCGACCGATTTCGGCCGCGGCAGCAGCACGTCGAGCACGCGGTCCTCGGCGGCATCCATCGCGCGATGACGCACCTTTTCCATCTCTTCCTCGCGCGTCACCTTCACGGCGACGTCCATGAGGTCCTTGACGATGGAGTCGACCTCGCGGCCGACGTAGCCGACCTCGGTGAACTTGGTCGCCTCGACCTTGACGAACGGCGCGCGCGCCAGCCGCGCCAGCCGCCGCGCGATCTCGGTCTTGCCGACGCCGGTCGGGCCGATCATCAGGATGTTCTTCGGCGTGATCTCGGAGCGCAGGCTCTCGGTCACCTGCATGCGGCGCCAGCGATTGCGCAAGGCGATCGCGACGGCGCGCTTGGCCGCGCTCTGCCCGACGATGTGCTTGTCGAGCTCCTGGACGATTTCTCTCGGGGTCATGGACATGGAAGCTAACCGCTGCGCAGCTCTTCGATGGTGATGTTGCGGTTCGTGTAGATGCAGATGTCGGCAGCGATGCCGAGAGCCTTTTCGACGATCGCGCGAGCATCCAGTTCCGTGTTCTGAGCGAGCGCGCGGGCGGCGGCTTGCGCGTAGGGACCGCCGGAGCCGATGGCCATGATTTCGTCTTCCGGCTCGATCACGTCGCCGTTGCCGGAGACGATGAACGAGTTCTTCGCGTCGGCCACGCACAGCAGGGCTTCGAGACGCCGCAGGCTGCGGTCGGTGCGCCAGTCCTTCGCAAGTTCGATCGCCGCCCGCGTCAGATTGCCGTACTGCTGCAGCTTCGCTTCGAAACGCTCGAACAATGTGAATGCATCGGCAGTGCCGCCGGCGAAGCCCGCGAGCACTTTACCGTCGTAGAGACGGCGCACTTTGCGGGCGTTGGACTTCATCACGGTATTGCCGAGCGACACCTGGCCGTCGCCGCCGACGGCGACGAGGCCGTTGCGGCGGACCGAGAGAATCGTAGTGCCGTGCAGTTCTGTCATATCTTTTTTCAGCTTCGGGCCTTGCGTCGCGCGCGCGGGTGGGCAGCGTCGTAGATCTTGGCGAGGTGCTGGAAATCAAGGTGAGTGTAGACCTGCGTGGTCGAGATGTTCGCGTGCCCGAGCAATTCCTGCACACCGCGCAGATCCTGGCTCGACTCCAGCAGGTGCGTGGCGAACGAATGGCGGAACAGGTGCGGATGAACGTGCCGGCCGAGGCCCTGGCGCTTCGCCCAGCCAGCGATCCGCTTCTGCACGGCTCGCGGACCCAGTCGCTCGCCACGATTGCTGACGAACAGCGCTTGCTCGCCGCTCGCCGCAAGCGCCCCGCGCTCCTTGAGCCAGCGCGCGATTGCCTCGAGTGCGTGCTTGCCGACGGGCACGACGCGGGTCTTGCTGCCTTTGCCGAGCACGCGCACGGTGCGATCGCCGCGATCGACGTCGCCGAGGTTCAGGCCGACGAGCTCCGCCAGACGCAAGCCTGAGGAATAGAACAGCTCCATGATCGCCTTGTCGCGCACGTCGAGCTCTGCGTCAGCGCGGAACTCCAGCAGCCGGCTCATGAGATCGACGTCGATCGTCTCGGGCAAGCGCTTGCGTGCTTTCGGCGCCTGCACGCCGACGGCAGGATTGGCATCGAGCCCGCGCTCGCGGATCATGAAATTGAAGAAGCTGCGCAGCGCGCTCAACCGTCGCTGAATCGTGCGCGGCGAAGACCCCTGACGGAACTCCGCCGCCGCGAACATCCGCACATGCTGGCTGTCGACGCTGCGCCAGTTGCGCACGTGATTGCGGTCGCAATATGCGACCAAACGCTGCAGATCGCCGCGGTAGCTCGTATCGGTGTGCGCCGACAGCCGGCGTTCGACCGAGAGGTGCGACAGGAAGCGGGGCAGCCAGGCTAGCGCTGAGTCATCCATCGGCTGCGCCGCTCACCTCAAGCTTTCCCGATCGCCTCGCTGACGAGGTCGCCGATGCGCGCGAGGAACTCCGTGCTCATCGTCGGATGGAAGCGTTCGGCGTCAGGACTTCCGATCGCGAGCAGCGCCGCGCCAGCCTGCTTGCCCGCCTTGTCGCCGAGCGGCACGAGCGCCGCGGAGCCGATCTCGACCGTGCCGGCGCCGAACAGGTAGTCGCGCTGGCTGTCGCGGATCTGGCCGCAACGCGGCCGGCCCGACTCGAACAGCGTCTCGAACATTTTCAGCTCCGCCGCGCCGAGCCGCAGGATGCGCAGGTGACGGCTGTGCAGCTTCGACAGCTTGGTCTCTCCCGCGGCGGTTACCAGCAGCAGCCACTCCGATGCGCCGAAGTCTTCACGCAGCGAGGCTTCGATCGCGTCCATCACGCTGCTCGCGCCGTCGGCACGCACCAGCCGGCAGGCGAGGCGATGGATCTTCGCTGCCAGCACGTCGTTGCCGCGCGCGACTTCGATCAGCTCGCGCAGCCGCGCTTCGAGCTTCTCGTTTTTGTCGCGCAGCGCCGCGACCTGGCGCTCGACCAGCGAGATCGCCGAGCTGCCGCGATTGTGCGGCAGCTTCAGCTTCGTGAGCAGCGCGGCGTGGCGCTCGAAGAAGTCGGGATTGCCCTGCAGGTAGTCTGCGATCGCGGTCTCTTCCAGGGTTCCCTCGTCCATCCGCCCGATAGGTTGCTTGCTCATGAAGCCCTCGATGTAGTGTTTGTCATTGTAGGTGGACGTCGCGAATGTCCACCGTCCCCTCGAACACGCTGACCGCCGGACCGGTGAGCCACAGATGCTCGCCGGGCCCCGACCAGCGCACGGTCATGCCCCCACCAGGCGCATCGACCTGCACCCTCTCGCGCAGCAGCCCGAGCCTGCGCCCGACCGCCACCGCGCCGCAAGCACCCGTGCCGCACGCTTGCGTCTCTCCGGCACCGCGCTCGTAGACGCGCAACCGGATGTGCTCCGGGCTGACGACTTCCATGAAGCCGACATTGGCGCGGCGTGGAAAGCGGGAATGATTCTCCACAGCGGGGCCGAGAGTGTCCACGGGTGCGGCGCGCACCGACGGCACTTGAATGACGGCGTGCGGGTTGCCCATCGACACGGCGCCGATCTGCAGCTCCTGCTCGCCGACGCGCAGCGGATAGATGTCGGCCTCGCGCGACGCTTCGAAAGGCAGCGACGCGGGATCGAAGTTCGGCACGCCCATGTCGAGCGACACGCTGCCATCCGCGTGCAACTCGCCGCTGACGAGACCGCCGGGACTTTCGAGCCGAACGGTGCTGCGTCCGAGCCGGCGCGCGACCAGGGCGGCGATGCAGCGGGCGCCGTTGGCGCACTGCTCGACCTCGGAGCCGTCGGAATTGAAGATGCGATAGAACGTGTCGGTGCCCGCGGTGCGCGGCGGCGCGAGGGCGAGCGCCTGGTCGAAGCCGATGCCGGTGTGACGGTCTGCGAGACGGCGCAGGGCGGCGGCGGAAGGCAGGTCGGCCTCGGTGGGCGCATCGAAGACGATGAAGTCGTTGCCCAGCCCGTGCATCTTCGTGAATGCCAGCCGCATGGCGAGAAGCATACAGGATGTGCGAACATCCCGGGCGCGCAGCCGGCAAAAGTCAACATCAAACGCAGCGCGAGGCTCAGCATGCGCCACGTCATGGTCATGAACTCC
>CADEEJ010000035.1:23514-29965 GCA_902826315.1 uncultured Steroidobacter sp. | reverse complement strand
GAAGCCGGCATCGACGGCAAGCACATCGGCCGCGTGATCATTCGCGACGACCACAGCTTCGTCGATCTGCCTGCCGGCATGCCGAAGGAATTGCTGGGCCAGCTGCGCAACGCTCGCGTCGCGGGGCAGAAGCTGGAAATCAGTCGTGCCTTGAAAACTCATGCCGCGAAGCTGCGCCGGGACGACGGCGCCGCCAGGGACAAGCGACCGCGGCGACACTGAGAAGGTCCATGCAGATCTGGGTCGATGCCGATGCATGCCCGGGCGTGATCAAGGAAATCCTGTTTCGCGCAGCTGACCGGGCGCGCGTGCCGGTGACACTGGTCGCGAATCAGCCGATCCGCATCCCCTCCTCCGCCTACTTGCGCTTCGTGCAGGTGCCCGCGGGACTCGACGTCGCGGACAAGCGCATCGTCGAGCTGCTGCACGCACACGACCTGGTCATCACCGCCGACATCCCACTGGCCGCCGCCGCCATCGACAAGGGTGCTCACGCCTTGAATCCGCGCGGCGAGCTGTACACGAAGGACAACATCCGCGAGCGCCTCTCGATGCGCAACTTCATGGACGAGCTGCGCGGCAGCGGCGTCGTGACGGGCGGTCCGGCCGTGCTGAATCAGCGCGACCGCCAGGCGTTCGCCAACAGCCTGGATTCGTTCCTCGCCCGCCACGGGCGTACGGAGGCCGCGCGATGAGCAACCAGCATTCGGGTTCGTGCCTGTGCGGGGCAGTGCAATTCGAAGTGGCAGGCGACTTCGAGCGGTTCTATCTCTGTCACTGCACGTATTGCCGCAAGGACAGCGGATCGGCTCACGGCGCCAATCTGTTCTCATCCACGGCCACGCTGCAATGGCTGTCGGGCGAAGACAAAGTCCGCGTGTTCAATCTACCGTCGACGCGGCACCGGCATAGCTTCTGCTCGATCTGCGGGTCGGCGCTGCCGGACATACAGATGAACGGCACGCTGCTGAAGGTGCCCGCCGGAAGCCTCGATACTGACATTCACATTCGGCCGGATGCGCACATATTTATCGCGAGCAAGGCGAGTTGGGACGAAGG
Organism: uncultured Steroidobacter sp.; assembly: GCA_902826315.1. Lineage (GTDB taxonomy): Bacteria > Pseudomonadota > Gammaproteobacteria > Steroidobacterales > Steroidobacteraceae > Steroidobacter. The sequence continues at coordinate 28,906 of CADEEJ010000035.1, read as the reverse complement.
GTTGGAGACAGTGCAGAAAATGGCGAAGCTGCCTGCCTGAGTCATCCCAGCGCCAGGATAATCTCCACGACGACGCACACGCCCTTCGGCAAGCTCGTCACACCGCTGACCATGCGAGTCGAGGCTCGCTCTGCGCCGAACACCTCCGCGAACAACTCGGAGGCCGCATCCGCAACCTTCGGGTGCTCGCGAAAGTCGGGCGTCGTCGCGAGCGACACGACGAGCCGGGCGACTCGCTCGACTTTATCCAGCGAACCGAGATGCTGCCTGACCAACGCTAGCGCATTGAGCGCGGCCAAGCGGGTCGCACTGCGTGCATCCTCGATGCTGATGTCGGCACCCAGTCGACCGAGGAATTGCGGGGCGCCGCCCTCCAGTGGCAGCGCTCCGCTCACGAACAACAGATCTCCAACCTGCACCGCTTCGACGTACGCGCCGAGCGGCTTCGGTGCCGGAGGCAGCGTGATGCCTAACGCTTTCAGCCTTTGTTCGGCGCTGCTGTTCATTCGGCACTCCTCACCACTTGCCCAGATGAGCGCCGTTGTCGACGTTCAGTATTGTGCCCGTGATGCTGCTCGCCTCGGTGAGATAAAGCACCGCCTCGGCGATGTCTCGCGGCGTGCCGATCTGCTCCATCGGCGACAGTGACCGCAGGAAGTCTTTCGGCAGGCCGTGTAGCAGCGGCGTGTCAACGAGACCCGGAGCCACCGCGTTCACGCGTATTCCTTGCTTCGCGAACTCCATCGCCAAATTTCGCGTGACGGCGTTGAGGCCGCCCTTCGTGATCATCGGCAGGGACGCCGACAAGGCCGCGAGCGGACGCTCGGCAATGGAAGCGGTGATGCTCACCACGCTCCCGCCGCGCTTCTGCTCGAGCCACTGCGCGATCACACGCTGCGTGAGGTAGATGAAGCCATCCAGATTCGTCGCCGAGAGCGTCCGGAAGTCTTCCGCCGTGTACTGCGTGAACGGCTTCGGAATGAAGATGCCCGCATTGTTCACGAGCGCATCGACGGAGCCGAACCGCTGCACGGCGGTCTCGACGAGCTTCGCGGCTGTGGCAGGCAGCGCGATGTCGCCGTCGACAAGCGCGACATGCTCTGAGCGCTGCAGCTCATTCTTCTGAGTAATGCGGCGCGAGTTGGCCACGACGTTGTAGCCGCGATCGAGGAACAGGTTCGCCACCGCAACCCCGATGCCCTGGGATGCGCCGGTCACGATGGCGGTCTTGCGTGGTGTGGTCATGGAAATCTCCTGAACGTGCGTTGTCTGTGGCGCACAGTCTCGTGGCTCGCGTCAGGATTGATTAGATGGGAAAGGCTGTAATCTGATTTCCATTAATGGCAAAGTGCGGCGCATGGCCGATCTCGACAACGTTCTGATCTTCGTCAAAGTCGCGGAGTACGCGAGCATCAGCCGTGCGGCACGCGCACTCAGCATGCCGATCTCGACGGTCAGCCGCCGGCTGTCCGTGCTGGAATCACAGCTCGGCGTGACACTGCTCAGGCGCACGACCCGGCGAGTGAGTCTGACCGCGCAGGGGCGGAAGTACTTCAACGAGTGCCAGGAGCCGCTCAGCCTGCTGCAAGAGGCCGAGCGGGTTCTCACCCATGCGCAGAGAAAGCCGGAAGGACTGTTGCGAATCACGGTTCCGGTCGTTCTCAGCCACGACTCGTTCCTGCAATTCGTCTCTGGATTCCTGCGTGCACATCCGGCGGTGCGCGTCGACCTGCACATCACCAATACCTTTCTCGATCTCATCGCCGAGAACGTCGACGTCGCGGTGCGCTTCGGCGACTTGCCGGACTCCAGCGTGGTGGCCAAGCGTCTCGGCGAGAATGTTCGCTATGTCGTGGCTGCGCCCGAGTACCTGAAGGGCCGCGAGCTTCCTGCCGATCCCTCGGATCTCGCGCAGCACGAGTGCGTAATGCTCAGTGCAAAGAACAACGAAACTCACTGGGAACTCGTCAGCGGCCGACGCAAAGCTCGCATGCACGTATCGGGGCCGGTCTCAAGTCGCGACTTCAATACCGCTAGCACATTCGTACTGCGCGGCCACGGCGTCGGCCTCCTCCCCTCCGCCCAGTGCGAGGAGCACATCGCTCGCGGCCGACTCGTTCGCTTGTTGCCGAAGTGGGCGTCGCCGCCGATCCCTGTGTTCGCCGTGTACCCGAGCCGCAGATTCCTGCCGCTGCGGCTGAGCGTATTCCTGGAAGCGCTCGCAGCCTGGCGCAGCCCGCTTTGGATCAAGGACTGACGTGCACGATCGGCGGCCAATCGCACTTCTCACAAGCACGTTTAGCTGAAGAGATATCGCGCCTGACGTGAACAGAAGGTGAATCGCTGCATCGTACTTGTGCCGATCCCGTGCGCGCTGGCCCGAGGCATACGCTCGACCCAACGACAACAACGGGGAGCCGACGATGAACATACTCATCACGCGCGCGAGTGCCCTGGCGTTCACGGTTTTCTTCCTCGGCCTATCGCCTCCTGCCTTCGCAGTCCCCGATCAACAGGATCGCGAGCAGGACATCAGCGAGGTCGTCGTCACCGGCAGCGCCTTCGCGACACAAGGCGGCGCGAAGGACGTCAACTATCTGCGCGGCGAAGTCGAGCAGATGCGCATCCCGCATCCGGACACGTTCACCGCCGAAGGTCTGCTCAGCGAGCACAGCATCCTGATCGAGAGCAGCAAGCCCTGTGCGCAGGTGTTCTGCCTGATCGCCGAGTCGGTCGACGCGGATCTCATTGCGCTGCCGGAAGCGCGTTACCTGATCGGCCTTGGCTTTGGGACCAATATCCAGAATGGCCGTTGGGACAGAAGGCCGCTGAACCTCGTCGCCGTCGTCGATAGATCGGGCTCGATGAGCGGCATGCCGCTGGCACTCGTGCGCACCAGCTTGTTCGAGGTCGTCAACCATCTGCGTGAAGGCGACCGCCTGTCGATCGTGATCTTCGGCGACAGCGCCGAGATGCACCTGGAACCGATCGACATCACTCCTGAGAACCGCGTCGTCGCTCGCGGGAAGATCATGGAGATCGTCAGCTCGGGCTCGACGGCGATGGAAGCCGGCTTGCGCTACGGCTACGAAGTTGCACGGGAAAGCGGCCAGCAGTTCGAAGGCATCACGCGCGTGATGTTGTTCACCGACGAGCGGCCGAACGTCGGCAACACGCACTCACAGGGATTCATGGGCATGGCACGCGCCGCTTCGCAGGACGGCATCGGCCTGACGACGATCGGTGTCGGTCAGCAGTTCGACGCCGAGCTGGCAACCACAGTCGGCAGCGTGCGCGGCGGCAACCTGTTCTTCATCCGCGATCAGGACGACGTGGAGCAGGTGTTCGGCGAGGAGTTCGATTACATGGTGAGCGAGCTGGCACACGACCTCTCGATCACCATCACGCCGCAACCCGGCTACAACGTCTCCGGTGTCTTCGGGGTGCCCGACAAGCTGATGGGTTGGCAGAACGAGCGTACGGTGAAGGTCACGTTGCCCACGGTCTTTCTCAGCTCGAAAGCCGGCGCGCTGTTCGTCGCGCTCGCCAAGAGCCGCGAAGATGCGAACCTGCCGGCGCGACCGATCGCAGACGGTGCACCTCTCGCATCGGTACAGCTGCAATACAAGCCGCTCAACTCCGGGATCGTGGAGGCGGATCGAATCGACGCATTCCCACCGTCTACGCAGCAGAGCGGCGCCATGAAGCTCGGCCACGCGCTGATCGACGAGTTCACCACGCTGCGCCGAGCCACGACGGCGCACTACATCGAGAACGATCAGCAGCTCGCCTATCAGCTCGTCCACGCCCTCGCGACCCGGCTGAGCAACAACAAGGACGAAAAGTTCGACAAGGAACGCTTGCTCACCTACGCGCTCGAAGAGCGCTTCGCATTCCTGTCCGGCCACACCGCCGAGCCGCGGCAGCGGCGCTCGCCGATCGCGAAGCTGTGGGGCCTGTGGGAAGTGCGCAGCGTCCAGGGCCGATCCAACCTGCGGCCGAACGAACGCCTGGAATTCACAGCCGACGCGCAGTTCCGCTATTACAAGAAGGCCGCTTCAGGCCACGCGATCGAGGACGAAGGCGAGTTCGGTGCGAACCGCCGGCAGATCGACCTTCAAGACTTGGGCCTCGTGTTCGACTACGAGGTTCGACAGTACGGCAACGAGCTGGTACTCGCCGACGGCGAGCACCGCAACCTCGTGTTCCTGTATCGGCGCCAGCAGAAATAAACAACTAACGCTCGGGACTCGCGAACATCGCGAGTCCCCGCTGCTGACACCTGTCCACTTTCGTGGACACTGCCGCTGTCGCGCGGCTCAGTCTACTCTTGCATCCTCAATGACTTGCTCGATCGACATGGCTGGCACGCCACTTGCGAAGGGCTCCTCGATCGTTCAATAGCGAGGAGTGTTCCCATGTTGAGGCAAAGCATCGCCGGGTTGATCGTTACGGTCCTGTTCGCGTCGGGCCACGCGACGCCGGCCGTCGCTCAGTCGACGACGAGCGATGCACCGCTCGTGATCGAACAGCTCGAATGCCGCGGCAACGCGACCACTTCGTGCGCCTACATCCTGAGCTATCTGTATCTCTCTGCCGGCAGCAAGGTCGACGAGGAAGAGATCCGCAACGCGAAGTTCCGCTTGTCCGCGCTGCCGAACTTCACCTCGGTGCGGATCTTCCTGGAGAAGGGCTCGGCGCGCGGCCGGGCGAACCTGATCGTCGAAGTGGTCGAGACGAGCCCGCTGTTCGGCGAGGCACTCATCGGTCTCGCCAACAACCGCGCCAGCTTGTTCGGCGTGCGCATGGGACACCAGAACCTGTTCGGCGCCGGCGAACGGCTCGAGCTCACGGCGACTGCGCGCGTTCCCACCAGCGGTCCCGTCGAGCGCGAATCGCAGGAGCTGCGGCTGCAATACGTCGATCCGACGTTGTTCGGGTCCGAGCGCTATTTCCTGATCGCCGGCGTCGGCCACTTCCGCAATCGCTTCGAGAGCCGCAACGGCGACCTGCTCGACACGCGCGAGACCGGCGCCGATGTTCTCGTCGGCCGGCGCTTCGCGGATTTCTCGTACTTCGCGCTCGGCTACCGCTACCTGCTCACGGGCGATTTCGATCGGACCGTCGTCGAGGACTTCCAGCTCGCCGAGATCGAAGCGGAGGAGTACAGCCACCAGCTGCTGTTCAACTACGGCTGGAACTCCGAGGACGATCCCTACTTCCCGACCCAGGGCGGCCGGTTCCGCGCGAACCTGGTGCTCGCCCTCACGGATTCGCGATTCTCGAACGATCCCGACTTCCACGAGGACGATGAAGTCTTCACGCGGCTCACGCTCGGCTATCGGCACACCTGGAGCTTCGCGGACACCAACTACCTGCGCTTCAGCTTCGG
>CADEEJ010000035.1:7362-23414 GCA_902826315.1 uncultured Steroidobacter sp. | reverse complement strand
CTGCTCGGCAGCACGGAGCTGTGACCGTGCAGCCCGTGAAACACATCCTGTCGCCGGCGCTGCTGATCATGCTGTTCGCCGGCATCCTGCCTGCCGGCGCAGCAGAGCTGATTCCGGTCGCCGAGGGTAACCAGCTCGGTGCGCAACTGCGCGCCGTGCATCTGCCCGACACGTTGCGCAAGGATCTGGTTAGCGGCCTGACGAACCGCATGCTGATCCGTATGACACTCGCGGCCGATGAGCGGACAATATCGCGGTCGGTAGTCGCCATCGGCATCAAGTACGATCTCTGGGAAGAGAGCTTCCGCATGACCACCTCGGTCGACGACCGTGAGCAGCCGGCACGCACCTTGGCAAAGATCGAAGACGTGTTGAGCGTGCTCGCCGATCTGCCACTGAGCGCCGTTGCGCAGTCGAGCGACCTGCAGCCCGGCCGCCCTCACACGCTGACCGCGGAAGTCCTGTTCGATCCGATCGATCGCGAGCGAATGGAAAACATCCGGCGCTGGGTCGCGCGCAACAGTGCTCTGCCCTCCGGCGGTGCCCAGGCGGCCGCAGGCGGCAGCTCGCCTTCTGCAACCTTGTTCAATGCCATCTTCGAGCAGTACGCGGCGGGCGCGGACATTGCTTCGGCCTCGCGCGATACCGCAACGTCCGCACCTTTCAAGCCTGAACAGCTCAAGCCGCGTCCGGCGGGGTCCCAGCGATGAAACCGGTCCCCACACCACTGATGACCGATCGGCGCGTCGCGGTCCTGCTCCTGCTTGCAATCGTCGTGGCAACGATCGCACCTCTGGTCGCAGCGCTCTACTTCATGGACCGTGCGCTGCAGACGAGCCTCAATCTCGGCTTCAACGCACAGATCATGCAGGCGCTGGAAGACGAGTCGCGCAACTTGCGGACGCTGCGCGACCTCGACCCGGCGCAACGCGATCTCTATCGTCGCCAGTTCGAGCAAGTGGAGGAGCTGCGCCAGGTCTACTCGGGCTCGGAGCTCGTCAAGGAGAAAGTGCTCGGCTCGCTGAAGACGTATTTCGCAGTCGGCGTCGTTGCCACGCTGCTGCTGGCTGTCGCACTGGCGGCGCTGGTGAGCCGCAGCATCGCGCGCGCTTACAGTACGGCCTTCCGTGAGCTGATAGCGCAGCGCGAACGGGTCGCGTACCTGGAGGAAATGGCTTCGTGGCAAGCTTTGGCGCGCATGCTCGCTCACGAGATTCGCAATCCGCTCACGCCGATCGAGATGCTCGTCACGTCGCTGCGGCGCGCGCACGAGAGCATGGAGGTCGACGACTTCAGCACACAACTCGCACGGACCGAAACGATGGTCGGCGAGGAGCTGCAGCATCTGCGCAACCTCGTGACACGGTTCAGCGAGTTTGCGACGTTGCCGCGGATCCAACCCACCGCGGTCAACCTGGCCGCGCTCCTGCGGCAGCACATGGAGTCGATCGCGGCTACCTGCGAATTGCGCTATCGCCTGGCGGGCCCGATGGACATCCGCGCCAGCATCGATCCGCCGCTGTTCCGGCAAGTGCTGGCCAACATCGTGCGTAATGGCGTCGAGGCCAATCCCGGGATGCTCGTAACCTTCGACTTCGCACTGGCCGCGCGCGATGGCAACGTCGAGCTGACGATCGCCAACGACGGCGTGCCGGTGCCGCAGGAGATCGCAAGGCGCATGTTCGAGCCATACGTCTCGGGCCGCAACACTCGGGACAACATGGGACTGGGGCTGGCGATCGTGCGCAAGATCCTCATCGAGCACGGCGGCGAGATCCGCTATCAGGAGCACGGCGGCCGGCCGTCATTCGAGATCGCGCTGCTCGGGCTGCCGACATGAGCGAGGCGGCTGCCGCAAAGCCTTGCGTGCTGGTCGTCGACGATGAGAAGAACATCCGCGCCGCCGTGCAGCTCGCCCTCGCTCCGGAAGGCCTGCACGTCATCGCCGCCCACGATGCGCCCGCGGCATTACGCGCGCTGCGCGAGCACGTCGTCGATCTCGTGATCCTCGATATCCGCCTCGGTGACGTCGACGGTCTCACGCTGTTTCGGAAAATTCAGGCGGATGCTGCGATCCCGACGATCTTCATTTCCGGCCAGGCGAGCCTGACACAGGCAGCGCAGGCTGTGCGCATCGGCGGCTTCGACTTCATCGAGAAGCCGTTCAGCGCGGAAAAGCTCGCCACTGTCGTGCGGCGGTGTCTCGAACACGTTTCGCTCCAGGAACGGCTGCGACGCGTAGAGGCGCTCGCCTCGCCCGGGCAGGAGATCATCGGCGACTCGCCTGCGATCCGCCGTGTCGTCGCGGACGTGCTGCGTGTCGCGAAAACGCGCGCAACGGTGCTGATCACCGGCGAGAGCGGCACGGGCAAGGAGCTGGTAGCGAGCGCCATTCACGCCAACAGCGAGCGCGCTGCCGCGCCCTTCATCAAGGTCAACTGCTCGGCGATTCCGGACAACCTGGTCGAGAGCGAGCTGTTCGGTCACGAGCGCGGCGCATTTACCGGCGCCGCCGGAGCGAAGCGCGGGTTGTTCGAAGCCGCACATCGGGGGACGATCTTCCTCGATGAGATCGGCGACCTGTCGGCGGCAGCGCAGGCGAAGATCCTGCGCGTGCTGCAAAGTGGCGAGTTGCAGAAGCTCGGCTCCGACGCGACGCTGCACGTCGACGTGCGAGTCCTGTCGGGTACGCACAAGGACCTGCGACAACTCGTCGCTGACGGCCGCTTCCGCGAAGATCTCTATTACAGACTCAACGTCGTGCCGATCCGCGTGCCGAGCCTGCGTGAGCGGACCGAGGACATTCCCCTCCTCGCCCGGCTCTTCACCGCGCGGCTCTGCGCGAAGAACAACGTCCGCGAAAAGGTCATCGAAGACGACGTGATGGCGGAGCTGCGACTGTATCGCTGGCCGGGCAACGTGCGCGAATTGCAGAATGCCATCGAGCGCATGGTCATCATGAGCGGCGAGCGCATCACGCCGCTGGACCTGCCGGAGGAGATCGCGGCAGCCGAGCAATCAGCCGAAGCGCAGACGGCCCCGGCCTCGCTCAAGGCATTTCGCGACGAGGCCGAACGCAACCACATCGTGAAGGTGCTGCAGAAGAACGGCGGCAACGTCAGCCAGACCGCGCTCGAGCTGGGGATCCGCAGAACCTACCTGCACCGGCGGATGAGTCAGCTGGGCATCGACAAGCAGGCGATTTACAGCTCCGGGAGCTGACTCATTCGCCCCGCTAGGCCGGGGCGGATTTCATGCTCAGATTCGGATGCCACTCAACCTTGTGGCTGTCATCGACCGAGAAGGCATAGGCTTCCTTCACTTCCGGCTTGCCGCTGTTGGTAAACACCAGCACGCGCTTGCCATCCGTGCGGATGTGCACGGCTCCGAAGCTGGTCCGCTCGAACGAGAAGAAGGGCTTCTCATCCTCCGCATCGCCGGCACCTTTGCCGTCGGCGGGGCGTGCGCTGCCTCGCAGCGTGAAGAATGCAACGAGCTCCGTGATGACCACGACGCCCGTCTCGCCCCGCGATACCTTGCCGAGCGCCGACACCAGCGTGGCGCGGGGATGAATGTGCTCCGTCCGCGCCGATTCATCGCCTGATGACACGAGCGACACGACCGGCTTTGCCTGCTTCAGCATGCCGAAGTCGAAGTCGTGCGAGCCATGGTGAGGGGCCTTCAGGATCTCGCACTCGAAGTCGGCTTTCGGGATGGCAGCGCGCAACGCGGACATTGCCTGCTGGTTCAGGTCGCCGGTGAACAGGAAGCGCACGTTCCCTACGTGCAGGCGCAAGGCGATCGAGTGGCCATTCACGGTGTGCGAGGCCGAGAATGCAGTCGTGACCGCAGGCTCGTCGCTCAGGTGCAGCTCGGTAGACTTGCGCGGCGCGCGCAGGAACTTCAGCGCATCGCCGCTATCGCGCCGCACGGCAATCGGCCCGAGCACATCCACTTTGAGGCCGGGTTCGTTGAAGAGATCCTTCACCGCGTCCTGATGCAGCTGGCTGACGCGAGACGCGCGAATGGCCCGCTGTGCGTTCCAATGCTTGAGCGCGCTCACCCAGCGGGTGAAGAACATGTTCAGCTCGGAGGGCGGCACGGTCATGAGGTCGTCGACGAGCTCGGTGCAGAAAACGTCGTCGCCCTGCTGCACGGTCTTGCCGAACATCGCAGTCTCGGGCCGATCCGTCTTGTCCGGGAACGTGCCCGGCCGCTTGACCAGCCCGTTGTGCAACAGGCGATCCAGGATCGCAAACAGCCGTTTCTGCGTGCGTCGCAGCTGCGTGGGCGTGTTTTCGATTTCCTCCGACTCGCGAATCTTCGTCAGCCCCGCGAAGTGGTCGGCGTCGCCGTGCGAAACGATGATCCCATCGAGCAGCAGCGGCTTGGCCGCCGAGGTACGGGCGTAGCGTGCGGCGAGATGACGCGCAAACATCTCGTTCTCGCCGCCGTCGAGCAGGACGATCTTGCCGGCCGGTGTCTCCATAACCATGCCGTCGCCCTGCTGCACATCGATCATCGAGAAGCGGAACAGCGGCGCCTCGCGCAGCGCGAGCGGCGCTCGCACGCGGGCCTCCGCGCCATGGAAGCGGCCGCCGACGATGCTGATGCGGGCTTCCTTGCCCTCGACGCCGAGCGGCAGCACGGGATCGCCGAACGCCAGCACGTAGATGCGCCCGTTTTTCAGCCGCGCGCCGACGAGATCGTCATCGATGTACTTGAGCTGCGTCGGATCGACTCCGAGCACGCGTGAGTAGTACTCCGTGAGCCCTGCCATGTGGCCTCCTGCGGTGCCGTCTGTGCGATATCTGTCGCAGTCACGACAAATATCTCGCAAGCGACACACATCGATCGCGAACCGGCAACGGAAGGGGACATCACATGCGACATCGTCAATGGGGTTGGCTGCTGGCCGCCTGCACACTCACCTCCGGCTGCACCGACCCCGGTCGTCTCGATGAGATCTCGCCCAAGCCGCACTACGTGCAGAGCTTCGATGAAGCCGGCTCCGTGCACCTGGCGGTGTTGAGCAGCATCCCCTTTCCGCGCATGGAGTCCGAGCTGCAGCCGCACTTCCAGATCGATGAGGCCAAGGCACTCGAAGAAGTCGTGCCGAACACCCAGCTGCTCACCGAGCGGGTGATCGATGCGGTCGAACGCTCGCTGCGCCTGACCACGCCGCAGACGTCTCATACCGAGACCGAGAAGCGTACCTCGGGCTCGGGGCAGGAGCCGGCTGTAACCAAGGAGCGCACGGACACCTCACAGCCAGGATCGGTTCCTGCCACAGCTCCGCCCGCTCCCGGCGGTACGCGCACGGCTGGCGGCCTGCCCGCCGGCACTGCACCGACGCTGTCGGATCGAGCGATCGATCCGTTCACGAAGTACAAGGCCGCGACCGCGCTGCTGCAGGAAATTCGGCTGCTCAGCCAATACGTCGTTGCACAGCAGTTGCCGCCGAACACGAAGGCGCAAGTCGTGCGGCTGCAGATCAGCGTGCTGCCGTACGCACGAGCGCAACCGTACGACGTTTACACCAACATCAGTTTCTTTCCCGAAGAGGACCGGGCTGGCGGCGCTACGCGACTTCTCAGCCTGGAAAACGATTCGGCGCAAAAGGGCGTTGCGCTGGTCGTCCCGCTGCTGGCGACCGACAACTTCGAAGCGTCGAGTCAATCGATGAGCGCAGAGTCCGTCCAGCAGGCCGCGCTGCAGCTACTGGGCCTCGTCAAGGGATTCGGTATCGGTGCCGACTACGGCCGGCTGCTCGACCAGCTGCGCTCCGTGTCTGGCCGTGACCTCAACGCACTGCTGACCGTGTCCAAGCTCACAAACAATACGCTGCGCGTGCGAATGGGCGCGCCGTTCAGCACGCGCACCGGTAATGCAATGGTGCCGCAGAACTATCATGTGAGCGCGGTCGTCGTCGTTCCGGAACAGACGACACGCGTCAATCTGTTGGCACGCAGCACGTTGCGTGACGCGCTGTCTGGAAAAGCACTCGAGCATCGTCCGCGGGACGCGGTAGTGCGACAGGCCTGTGAGGCCTTGAGCGGTTACGGGGCGCGGCTGCCCGGCAATCCGACGCAAAACATCGAATGCCAGAGCCTGGACGCCAAGGCCACAGCGAGTCAGGAAATTTTCGCCGTGCTCACGATGGTCGAGCAGAGTCAATTTGCGAGCTTTCAGTGCCGGCTGATGCTGCCGAAAGAGAGCTTTGCAGTCTGTGAGAAGAAGCGCCAGTCGGCCACTTTCACGAACGACGAGAACGACCTTCTGGCAGCTGCATGGGCCAGCCTGGTCGAGCTGGTGTCGGGCAGTCACTTGAGTCGTGCGTGGTTCGGGCTGAGCTCGCCGATGTGGCCGCCACCTCAGTACGTTGTCGCGAGCGACGATGGCACGACCTTGACTGCGATCGTGAGTGGCGGGCGCGATCTGCCGAAGGATCTGCTCTCAGCGCGGCTCACGGCGAACAACAAGCCCTATCCGCCCATCAGCACGAGCGTGCAGGAGGGCGGATCCGCCGTGAAAGCAGTATTCCCCTCGCTCAAGCTGCTCAAGCCGAAGCCGTCTGCTGAAAATCTGACGCTCGATCTGACCAACAACGGCATAGGTGCACAGCCACGAAACTGGCCGGGGCTGGTCGCGACGTCAGCGTCCGCGACTCAGCAGTACACGATCCTGTACCAGGAAAAGAAGCCGGAGTCGCCAACCAAACCGAAGGGCGCGGCTGCAGCCGCCGCACCGGCCGCACCGGCCGCACCGGCCACGCCACCGTGAGAGCGCGGCGTTACCCGCCGACCGCCTGCTTCTTCAAGCTTTGATACAAGCGCTCCGTCTGCACCGACGGAGCGACGCCGAGCGAGATCGACAGCATTCGCTTCAAGCGCTGATAGGCACTCAACGCTTCGCTGCGCCGTTCGAGCGCCGTGTAGCAGCGCATCAGTCCCTGATAGAACTGCTCGATGACTGGATCGGCGTCGAGGCCGCGCAGATAACACTCGATCGCTTCGTCGGGCCGGTTGCTGTCTTCGAGCCGCCGTCCGATCTCCGCGACTGCGTGAATGAAGCGACCGCGCAGACGCTCGCGCATCGTCACCGGCCACGGCTCGCCGTCGTCCTCGGCGAGGAACGCGCCGCGATACAGGTTCATTACATCCGCTGCGCCCGCGTCAGGTCGCGCCAGCAAATCCTCGAACGCCCAGACGTCGACCCATACGCGCGCCTTGTCGAGCGACAGTGCGCCGCCCTGCTGGACGATTGCGTCTGCATCGCCGATCAGCTTGCGCAAGCGATGCAGTGCCGCCCCGAGCGAGCGCGTCGCGACGTCGCCTTCCTCGTCCGACCAGAATGCATCGACCAGCTTCTGCTCGCGCACGTTCGTGCCGCCGAACGCGATGATCGCCTTCAACAGCGCTATCGTTTTGCGCGGCGCCTTGCGCGAGTACTCCAGCGGTCGGCCGTCGCGCAGCACTTCGAACTGACCGAACGTGTAGATCCGCAACGGCCAGGGCCAATCCTTCACGTCGCGCGACGGCGGACGCAAGTGCAGATCGCGTATCGACTGCTGTGCGTACTCGACCTCGATCCCGGCTGCGATTGCTTCGGCGAACAATTTCGACAGCAGCATCGGGTGCATTCGCAGCGTGCGCTTGGCAAGGTCGTAGCGGCTGCGCTCCAGCCCGACCCTGAGTTTTTCGTGACACTTCGCGCGGTCGCCCTTGAGCAGCGCGTAGTACGCCTCGGCGAGATCGAGCTGGTAGGTGAAATGCTCGTAGCCGGTGCCGGCAAACATCGGCCGCACCGGCGCGAGCGAAGCTTCGAACTCGGCGGGCCGATCCAGCTCGGCGCAGATCAGCGCGCGCTGGATGCAGACTTCGGTTGCGGCCCAGAACACGCCGCAGTCCCGCGCACACTCCGCTTGCCGGTCGGCTAGATCGAGCGCCGCGTCCCAGTGTCCGCGCCGGCAGGCGAGCCAGAAGCGCAAGCGGCTGCTGGCGAATTCGTCCATGCGACGCTGTGGCATCCACCATTTCTCGACCTGCTGCCGATGCGTCTCCGCCAACGGCAAGTCTTCGAGCTCCAGTGCGCACACGGCAATACCCAAGTGCGATTGCACCGTCACGACCGGCAGAGAGATCGCGTGAGCAGCGACCATCTCGAGCGCTTCCTCGAACGCGCGGATACTGGCGGCGTGTGCGCACTTCTCGAAATGCAGCCGGCCGAACTGAACCGCACCGAGCGCACGAATCGCAGGCGGTATGCGGCCTTTCTCGTGCAGCGTGTGCAGATGCGCGGCCGTGCGGTCGCCCGCAACGGTTTCGCCGGTGCTGAGAAAATGGATGAGCAGCGCACCGCACGCACTCGCTGCATCCGCATCGGGAACGCCAGCGCTGATCAATTCGAGTATCCGCTCTGCACATTTGTCGAGCGGCCCACGCCGCGGTCGCATGAAGCTGTGCGAGAGCAGCAGTGCTGTTACGACTTGCAGCTCGGATGCGGCAGTCGGAAATCGCGGGTTCCGTTCGAGCAGCCCGGTCAGCGTGTCGATCCAGGGATCGAGCGGCGTCATGTCCGTAAACTGATAAAGATGGCTGTGCATGACGGCGCCGCACGCCAGTGTTTGACCCATGAGGTCGTTGCTCGCCTCGAACAGCTGGAATGCCCGGGTCAGTGCCAGGCGCGCGGTCGCGGGATCGCGGCGCAGCTCGGCAACACCGGCCCAGAAGTTCAGCCACGGATCCGCGTCGACGACATCGCGCGGAATGGCAGCGATCCAATCGCGCACGGATCCGCTTCGACCTTGCGCGACCAGCACGACGGCTGAGCCGAGAATGGCTCCGCGTGCGGCCGGCCAATCGCGCGCGCGCAAGAACAGGCGCACCGCATGATCTGCTTGATTCGCCCCCAGGAGCAGTGTGCCGGCGAGATGCAGCTCCGCAGCCAGCGCATCGGGTGCGACTGCCTTCTCATGACGTCGCGTCAGAAAGGCGCGGAACAGATCGTGGTACTGATACGTCGGCGGCTCGGTCGCGCGACGGTCGGTGAACAAACCGCGCCGGTACAGATCTTCGAGCACTGCTTCGCTGTCTTCGCGGCCGGTCAGCCGCTGCGCCATCTCAGCCGTCATCGTCGGCAGCAGCGCCGAAACCTGCAGGAACTGCTGCAGCGGTTCCGGTTGTGAGTCGAACACCTGGATCGCGAAGAACTCGAACAACTCCTCGGTGCCGGCCTGCCGGTCGCCGGAGATCCTGTCGCTGCGGATCTGTTCCTCGCGCTCCAAGGTGAGCGCGAGGCCCGCCGCCCAACCGCGCGACAACTCATGGATGCGCGCGATCGCAACTTCGTCGAGATCGTGTCGCAGAGCTGCGATTGCGCGTGTTTCCTCCAGTGAAGTGCGCAGTTGCTCCCCTTCGATCGTCGCCAGCTTCTCGCCGACCTTGTGACGCGCGAAACGGCGTGGCGGACCGCCGCGGCTGATCACGGCGATGTTGGAGCCTTCGGGAACCTCGGCGACCGCACAGTCGAGGACTTCGTGGACGGCCGAGCTCTCCGCGAGCTCATGATAGTTGTCGAGTACCAGCAGCGCCGGCCGCGCGAAGAACTGGCGAAAAAACTGCCGGCTGTAGCCAGCGAGATTGGCGCGATGCTCGGCGCCGAATTGCGGCAGCTGCGGAGCTGCCTTGCCGCCGGCGGGGAGCGCTTGGGCAAGGTAGTAGAAGAACGTGCCGATGTCGTCGTCGCCCGGATCGAGGTGATACCAGGCCGCGCGACCTTTGTGCGCTTCGACGTAGCTCGCGACCAGTGTCGACTTGCCGGCCCCGGGCGGGCCGCTGACCCAGACGAGCGGCCGCTCGCGCGCGCCGTCGATCAGCGCAAACAAGCGCTCGCGTCGCAGGACGCGATGTGTCTTCGGCCGTGTGAGCTTGGCAATAGTCGGCATCGTTTCCCCAAGTCGCGACGCCCGCTTCCGCTGTTATTCCCGGCGCAATTCTACGAAATCCTCCTCCCAGAACTCCTGTGGGCGCCGCGTCTCCAACGAACGCTGCAACTCTACACCGCGCAGCTCGACCCGGCGAATCTTCCCCGACACCGTTTTCGGCAAATCGGCGAATTCGAGCCGGCGCACGCGCTTGAACGGCGAGCTGCGCGCACGCACGAACCGCAGGATCGCCAGCGCCGTCTCGCGCGTCGGCGCGAACCCCTGCCTCAGCACGACGAACGCCTTCGGCACGGCGAGCCGCTGCGGACAAGGGCTCGGCACGACTGCCGCTTCCATCACGCACTCGTGCTCGATCAGCAGGCTCTCCAGCTCGAACGGGCTGATGCGATAGTCGGAGCATTTGAAGACGTCGTCGTTGCGGCCGACGTAGGTGTAGTAGCCGTCCGCGTCGCGCATCGCAACGTCGCCGGTGTGGTAATGGCCATGCCGCATCACGTTCGCGGTGCGTTCGGCGTCGCCGAGGTATCCAGGCATGACGGCGACAGGCTTGCCCGCGAGTGCCACGCAGATCTCGCCCTCTTCATGCTCGTTGCCATCGTCGTCGAGCAGTGCGATCCGGTAGCCGGGCGCGACGCGACCCATCGAGCCGGCCTTCACCGGCTGACCGGGAAAGTTGCCGACCTGCAAGGTCGTCTCCGTCTGGCCGTAGCCGTCGCGGATCGTCAATCCCCACGCTGCCTGCACTTGCGCGATCACTTCCGGATTCAGCGGCTCGCCGGCGCTCAGCAGCTCACGCAGCTTCACCTTCGCATCCTTCAGCGGCAACTGGATCAGCGCGCGCCACACCGTCGGTGGGGCGCAGAAACTCGTCACCTCACATCGGACGAGCTCACGTAGCAGCTGGACGGCGTCGAAGCGTGCAGTCTGCATCGCCACGATCGTCGCCTCCGCATTCCAGGGCGCGAAGAACGAGCTCCATGCATGCTTCGCCCAACCCGGGCTGCTCAGGTTCAGATGCACGTCGCCGGGCCGCAGCCCAAGCCAGTACATCGTCGAAAGATGACCGACCGGATAACTGACGTGCGTGTGCTGGACGAGTTTGGGTTTTGCGGTCGTGCCCGATGTGAAATACAGCAGCAACGACTCAGTCGCGTTCGTCGGCCCGTCGGACACGAACTCCGCGTCTGCGCCATCGGCATCGGCCAGCGACTGCCAGCCGCTGTGCTGCCCGGCCGCCAGGAGCTTCACGTGCGAGCCGTCGAGCCACGCGAAGCGATCCGCGTACGCCGCTTCCGTGACGATCGCCTTCGCGCCGCCGCGCACGACGCGATCGCGCAGGTCGTCCGGCATCATCAGCGTCGTCGTCGGAATGATTGGGCAGGACAGCTTGATCGAAGCGAGCATCAGCTCCCACAGGTTCGGCACGTTTCCGAGCATCAGCAGGATGCGATCGCCGCGGCGCAGACCGAGCGAGCGCAGGTGATTCGCCAGACGATTCGAGCGCTGCCGCAGTTCCTCGAACGACAGGCTCACATCGCCGCTGTCGCCGACGATGCGCAGCGCCGGACGCCGCTTGTCGCGGGCGATGACATCGAACCAGTCGAGCGCCCAATTGAACTGCTGCAGCCGTGGCCACGCAAACGTCGCGACCGCTCGTTCGTAGTCCGTCCGCTGCTCGATCAGCGTGTCACGTGCCTGCCTGAAGAGAGCCGTCGCGGACGTCATGGCGTCAGCCCTCCTCAGGTCTTGTTCGCGAGCCACTCGTCGATGGCGCGCAGCCGCTCGGTGCGAACCCGGATCCGGTCCTTGATGTTCGCGACCACCGTTTCCGCCGAACGCCGGGCGCTCGCGGGCAGATGCGCCTTCGCGTATGCCTCGACCTTGCCGATCGTCGCCTGCTGATGCGATGTCGCAGCGAGGGACGGAAAGTAGACGCTCCGCGAGGCGACATCGACGCGCTCGTTGATCGCAGCCATGTGTGCCATGGCGAAGTCGAATGCGAGCTCGGGATGGAGCCGACTGACCTCGGCAATCATGTCCGGGCTATTGGTGGCACCCGGCTCATCGGTCAGTGCCAGGTCCAACGCGCGCTTCGCAAGGGCCTCGTTTTCGGTCGATGCCAACAGTCCATAGAGATGATCCTTGACCAGCGGCGTCTTCTCCGAGCGCGCCGCCTCGCGCAGACGATCCCACGTTGCAGCGTCCGCGTGCTGGGCGACGACACCGAGAATGACCTTGCGCAACGGCGGCGGCACCGACGCTTCGTCGCCTGCGGCGTAACGCCGCCGCGCCTCGGCGATGACCTTACTGTCACCGAGCGCACCTAAGGTCTCGATGAGCTGCGCGCGCAGAATCGCCACGGTGTCCAGCTCGGTGCGATCGGCAGTCCAGCCGAGTCGATCGAGCACAGGAGACAGTCGCGCAATCGCGAAACTGCGCATTCGCGCCTGACGATCGCCCTCGCCGTCGTAGAAGTCGTTCAGCCGGTCGAGCACGCCGGCGATCTTGCCCCACACCTGGGGATCGGCGGCCGCCGGCGTCGCGAGCGCCAGCTTCAGAACGTCCGGCGATGGCTGATGGCCGGAGAGGCCCAGCGACCAGCTGTCGCTCAAGATGCCGAGCTGATCGATCGCGGGCAGCGACGCGAAGCTCTGCGCGATCTCGTTGAACTGCGCGGAGCCATACAGCGTACGGTAGTAGCCGCTCTGCCCGACGTTGACGACGACCGGACCGCATCCCTGCACAGTCATCGTCGCCTTGCCGCCCGTCACGATGTGTCGAGTCGCAGCAGCTTTACTGTCCAGCGCCTTGGCCGTTACGGGCACACGCCACGCCAGCGGCTTCTTCTGCGGATTGTCCCTGCTGAATTCACCCTGGGTCAGCTGCAACGTCGTCTTGCCGTCGCCGCAAGCCGCCGACTCAACCCGAATCATCGGCACGCCCGGCTGCAAGGTGAAATCGTGCGCGATCGCGGTGATCGGCTGCTTGGCCGCCGCTTCCACCGAGCGCCACAAATCATCGGAAGCCGTATTGCCGTATGCGTGCGCCTTCATGTAGTTGCGAACACCTTCGCGCCACGCGTCTTCGCCGACGTAGCCTTCGAGCATGCGGATGACCGCTTCGCCTTTCGAGTAGCTGATCGCATCGAACGCCTGCGCCGCCTGCTCGACGGTCTCGACCTTCTGCACGACCGGATGCGTGGTCGCGATGGCATCGCGATCGATCGCACGTTCCCGTGCACCCACCGTCCCGAGGATCGCGTTCCACTCCGGATGCAGACGCTGTGTCGTGCGGCTCGCCATCCACGACGCGAAGCCTTCGTTGAGCCACAGGTCGTCCCACCAGCGCATGGTGACCAGGTCACCGAACCACTGATGTGCAATCTCGTGCGCGGCGATCGTGAAAGCACCCTGCTTGTCCGCCTGCGTGGAAATCGTCGGATCGAGCAGGATCGCGTACTCGAACGTGAAGATCGCACCCCAGTTCTCCATCGCGCCGAAGAAGCGGCTGCTGCCTGGCGAAGCGATGTTGTCCAGCTTCGGCAGCGCGTACGGCGTGCCGAAGTAATCGTTGTACTCGCGCAGCACGCGCACGGACGAGTCGAGCGCAAACTTTGCCTGGTCCGCCTTGCCCTTCTGCGTGACCACGCCCAGCTCGGTCGCGCCGAGCTTCGCAGTGGCACGATCGAATTCGCCGAGCCCGAAGAACAGCAGGTAGGTCGACATCTTCGGCGTCTGCTGGAAGCGCACGCGCGCCCGGCCGTTCTCGATATCGACTCGCTCGGCGACCGGCATGTTGCTGACGGCCATCTGGCTCCGCGGCACGACCGCTGCGAGCGAGAACGTCGCCTTGTGCGCGGGCTCATCCCAGCTCGGAATCATGCGCCGCGCGTCCGGCGCTTCGAACTGCGTGTACAGCGCGCGCTTCTGGCCAGCAGCCGTGTCGTAGTCGATCGCGAACAGTCCCGTCGCCTGCGTGCCGATCTTGCCGGTGTAGTCCATCGCGAGCGAGTACTTGCCGGCGGGAATCGATTTGCCGAAAGTGAAAGTCGCCGTCTGCGTCGCTTCGTCCAGCGTGATCTTCGGATCGGTTGCGACGGGCTTGCCCTGGCTGTCCGCGATGCGCACGGCTGCGAATTTCAGATCGACTGCGTTGAGCGTGATGCTCTCGACCGGCGCGAGCACGTCGACCGTAATCGTTACGTTGCCGCGAAACGCGAGCGCGGCCGCATCGGGCTCGAGCGTTATGTCGTAGTGCGTCGGCCGCACGGTGCGCGGCAGCTGTGTCGGCGTCGTCGTACTTTCGGCCGCCATGGTCGATCCAGCGAACAATCCGCTGCACAGTACGACAGTCGCCAAGCGATGCAAGATACGCATTTGTTGTCCTTTCCCAACCTGATAATCGTCTTCCGCGGGACTATCCCGTCAGTTCAGGATGACAGGGACGCAGGCCGCGATCTAGTGTACGGACCATGACGCCCCACCCTTCGGTCCCGGCGGTTCCGCTGCCGCCGGACGAGCGCATCGAAGTGCTCGATACGATCCGCGGCTTCGCCCTGCTCGGCATCTTCATCATGAACATGCCGGCCTTCAACACCTCCATGTTCCTCGGCTTCGACGCGGCGATGTGGCCGCACTGGTGGGACCGCGGCACGGAAACTGTCCGCGACGTCATCTTCTCCGGCAAGTTCAACAGCATGTTCAGCATGTTGTTCGCCGTCGGTTTCACGATCCAGCTCGGACGCCTGCAGGCGCGCGAGCCGGAACGCGCAACGCGAATCTACCTGCGGCGGCTGTTCTGGCTGTTCGTGTTCGGCGTCGTCCACGCCTGCGTGTTCTGGTCGGGCGATGTCCTGCACATGTACGCGGTGCTCGGGTTGCTATTGTTGGCGCTGCACCGGTTGCCGGACCGCGCAATCGCGGCACTCATCGTCGCCTGCTTCCTGTACCCCGCGATCGTCGGCACGATCCGGATCGCGACCGCGAAGCCGGAGGATCTTCAGGTCATCATCGCCGTCACTCAGCAGGCCATCTCCGCGGACAACGCAGCGTTCGGTCATGGCAATTTCCTGGACACCGCACGCCGCAGCACGGAAGCGATGATCCTCTTCTATACGTACCCGATGCGACTGGGCATGCTCCCGGGCTACGTCCAATTCTTCACGACTGTGCTGCTCGGGTTGCTGCTCGGCCGTCATCGCTTCTTTCAGAACGTCGCTGCGCAGTTGCCGCTGGTGCGACGCGTTCAGTGGTGGGCACTCGGGATCGGACTGATCTGCGGCAGCGCGTTCGTCGTGTGGCGCTCGGTGGCGGCGAATCCGATGGAGCCGACCGTGTGGCGCATTCTGGCGAGCACGGGCTACGTCGTCGGCCGCGTCGCAATCATGATGTTCTACGTCGCCACGATCATCCGCGCCGTTTGCAACGAGCGCTGGCGGCGGCGTCTCGCGCCGATCACGCTGGCCGGACGCATGCCGCTGAGCAATTACCTGCTGCAGACCCTGATCGGCGTCGTGCTCTTCTATCACTGGGGCTTCGGCTTGTGGAACAAGGTGGGGCCAGCGCTCGACCTCGTGCTGGCCGTAGCGATCTTCTTCGTCATCCAGGTGCCGCTCACTCGCTGGTGGCTCAATCGGTTCCAGCGTGGACCGATGGAACATCTGTGGCGCGTGCTGACGTATGGACGCGAAGCGCTGCGGACTACAGCTGCGCCGTCCGGCGAGCCCGCTGCGTATCCGGATGATCGTCCCCGAGCGTCTTCGCCAAATTGATCGCCGCCTCGGCCGCGGTTGCCCGCGCCTGCAACGTCTCCGATCGCGCCTGCTGACAACGTGCCAGCAGTGCGAGCGCGCGGCCCGTATGGGCTGAGTACTGCTTGTCACGCTGCAACTGGCGCGCAACCTGCAAGTCTCGTTGCGCATCGGCAAGTGCCAAATCCGATGATCCCGCTTGCAGATAGAGATCGGCGCGCTCCATCAGAGCGCGCACGAGCGTCACTTTCTGGATGCCGGGTCGCGCGATGAGCTCCGAATAGCCTGCGATCGCCGCGGACCAGCGACCCTCAGCAGCGTCGATCCGCGCATGCGTGCGCACGATCCGTTGCATCA
>CADEEJ010000035.1:3478-7262 GCA_902826315.1 uncultured Steroidobacter sp. | reverse complement strand
GATGACGAGATACGCAGGCGGTTTGCCGCTCAGCGAGCTTGCGGTCACGATCTGCAGCAACTGCTCGTAATCCTGCAGCGCGCGCAGCGTGTCGCCGGTTTCGGCAGCGATTCCGGCCCAGCGACTGCGGATCGAATAGGTTGCGACGCTCTCGCCGCGGCCGATCTGCGCCAGGCGCGCAAGTGAGTCGGCGTAATAACGCTCTGCCTCCGCGGTGTTGCCTCGCATGAAATGCGCGTCGGCGATGCGTGCACTCAGAACGGCATCCCAATCCGGCCGCACGACACCCGACTCGCGCAGCCGCTCTTGGGCCCGCTTCGCGAACTCGAGCGCGCCATCGGGATCGTCGGCATCCTGTGCGACCCAGGCGGCAGTCTCGTAGCAGGTCACTTCCGCAAGATCGTCCTCGCCGGCGAGCTCGAGTCCCGCGTCGAGCGCGGCTTTCGCCTTGTCGGTCCGACCGAGCGATGTCGCAACGCTCGCGCTCTGACACAGCAGCTGGCCTTGCAGCGCTGAGTCACCGCTCGTGCGCGTGAGTTCCAGCGAGCGTTCCAACATCCGCTCGGCACGCGAGGGGTTGCCGTTGTTCGAATAGAACTGCGCCAGCAATGCGAGCACAGCCGCCTCGTGCTCGGGCGGGCTCCGCCCTAGCGCCAGTTTCGAGTAGGTGCGCTCCAGCAGCTCGGCAACCGAGATCGGTCCCTGTGAAGGCGCAACATCGGCGAGCATGGAGTTGACGAAGTCGATCACGGCGCCGCTGCGCGCCGAAAGCGCGCGTGCACGATCGCGCTGAGCTGTTGCCTCGCGCTTTTGCTGGATCGAGATCGCGCCGGCGATCGCGATTGCGACCAGCACGACCGTCGCAGCACCGGCCGCGACGCGATTGCGCGCAAGGAACTTGCCGAACCGATACCACGCTGAGTCGGCGCGTGCGCGAACAGGATTGCCCTGCAGATAGCTGCGCAGATCGTCTGCGAATGCTTCGGCAGTCTGGTAGCGAGCAGATGGCGTCTTATGCAGCGCCATTGCGAGGATGCTGTCGAGATCGCCGCGCAAGGAAGGCGCCGGCTCGATCTCCACGATCGCACGCGCCTTGCCCATCGGTGTCTGCGCCGTGCTTGCGGTTGGATGTCGGCCGGTCAGCAGCTCGTAGAGGATCACGCCGAGACTGTAGACGTCCGTCGCCGTCGTGACTTCGTCGCCTTGGACTTGCTCGGGCGATGCGTAATCCAACGTGAAAGCGTGCGCGGGCGCAGGCACTGCCGGTACCGCAGCACTGATGTCGAGGATCTTCGCGGTGCCGAAGTCGAGCAGCTTCACGCGTCCGTCCGGCGTCACCAGGATATTCGCCGGCTTGAGGTCGCGATGCAGGATGAGCTTGCTGTGAGCATGGGTGACTGCGGCGAGAACTTCGAGGAACAGTCGCACGCGCGCACGGCTGTCGAGCGAGCGCGACGTACACCAGCGATCCAGAGACTCGCCTTCGACGTATTCGAGGACGAGATAGGGTCGACCGTCGTCAGTCACGCCCGCGTCGATCAATCGCGCGATGTTCACGTGATCCAGCCGCGCGAGTACCTCGCCTTCCTGCCGAAAACGCTCGACACCCTGCGCATCGATCAGTGCGAAGTCGAGGAACTTGATCGCGGCGCGGCCTTCGAAGCGCCCGTCGTGACGGCGGGCGAGCCACACCGAACCGGTGCCTCCATGACCGAGCGGCTGTTCTAGCGCGTAATTGCCGACGATGCGTTCCATCGCTAGCGCCCCGCTGCCTTGGTGGCAACGTCTGCGCATCGCGCAGGTGTCGGCACGTCGCTGGTCGCCAGCGCGAACGCTTCGCGAATCTGCGCTTGCGCCGCCTCCGGGCGGCCTTGCATCGAGGCGGCCAACGCATTCCCGCAGAGCAATTCAGCTCGCAGCGCCAAGTCCGAGCTGTTGCGCGTCAGGTCGAGCGAACGGGTCAGCAGCGGCTGAGCCTTCGCAACCTCGCCGGCATTGAGAAAGTACGTCGCAACAATGTTGAGGATTGCCGCCTGCATGTCCGGCCGCGTCTCGGCACCGAGCAACACCTTCTGGCTGCGCTCCAGCAGGTCGGCTATGCGAACCGGCTGCTCGGCTGGCACGACTTCGGTGAGCATGCTGCTGACGAACTCCACGACTACGTTATTTCGTGCCGAGAGCGCGCGAGCATGGTCACGCTGCTTCATCGCTTCGTGTGCCTGCCACATCGAAACGCCGGTTGCCGCGACGATGGCCAGGAATGCGACGGACAGCCCGGCGACGGCAGTCCGGCTGCGCGCAACGAATCGCCCGATGCGATACGCAACCGAATCCGCACGGGCGCTGACGGGCTGCTTGTCCAGGTAGCGCTGCAGGTCGTCACCGAGCGCGGCGACAGTTCGATAACGCTCCGTCGGCAGCTTCTTCAGCGCCTTCGCAATGATGTTGTCGAGATCGCCGCGCAATGCGCGCACGGTGTCGCTGGGCCGGACAGGATCGTTGTCGACGACGGCGCGCAACCTGTCGACGGGTGTTTGCGATGGGTCGGCTGTCGGATGCCGGGACGTGAGCAATGAATACAGCAGCACGCCAAGCGCATACACGTCGGTGGCAGTCGTGACTTCCGCGCCCTGCACCTGCTCGGGAGCTGCGTATTCCGGCGTGAAAGCATGTCCGGGAAATTTCGTGTGCGCCGTCGACGTTGCGTGCGGATGCTCGTCCAGCAGCTTGGCGATACCGAAGTCGAGCAGCTTCACCTCGCCGTCCGGCGCGACCAGAATGTTGGGAGGCTTCAGGTCGCGATGCAGGATCAACTTGCTGTGTGCATGAGCGACGGCATCGAGCACTTGCAGGAACAAGCGCACGCGTGCGTCGACTCCAAGTTCCTGCACCTCGCACCACCGATCGATGGGCTGGCCTTCGACGTATTCGAGGACGAGGAACGGTTGACCCTCGCTCGTCACACCCGCATCGATGAGCCGCGCGATGTTCGGATGCGCGAGGCGCGCGAGCGCACTGCCCTCGCGCTTGAAGCGATCTGCACCCGCATTTCCGAGCAGAGACAGGTTCAGCAGCTTTACGGCCGCGCGGCCGGCGTATCGGCCATCGCTGCGATGAGCGAGCCACACTGCCCCCATACCGCCGCGGCCGAGGAGTCGCTCCAGCGTGTAGCTACCGACGGTACGTCCGACGAGCGTCGGCTCGGGCAGCGGCGTCGCCAACCCTTCCAGAAAGCCCTGACTCTCGATCACCGCTTGTCGGCGCAACAGCGCGGACAGGTCGTCCGCCAGGCCGCTGTCCGTATCGCGGATATGGGCAAGCCGCAGCGTGCGCACACCTTCGTCCGCGTCGAGCAACTCGTCGAGCAGCGGGCTGAGGACGCTCCAGCGGTTTTTGTCTATTCCGACCATCGATTGGCTAATCGTAACGCCGGTGGGATCCCGGCCACAGGTGCTGCGCAATCCGCAACATTGAGCAGTCCGGCGTGGCTCGGGCACACTGGAGACCTTCTGGCCGGGCCGCGCGGATGAACGTTACCCAAGACCCTTCGTTCGCATCCCTCTACGATCAGTTGCGGCAGATCGCGCAGAGCGCCCTGCGCCGCAACGGCGCACACCTGGGATTGAGCCCGACCACCCTGCTGCACGAGGTGTACCTGGACATCTCGCGCCGGCAGTCGCTGCAGTTTCCGGATCGGGCGCACTTCATGGCTTACGCATCGCGAGCGATGCGCGGCCTGATCATCGATTACGCACGCGAACGTCGCGCGCAGAAGCGCGGCGGC
>CADEEJ010000035.1:0-3378 GCA_902826315.1 uncultured Steroidobacter sp. | reverse complement strand
GTGTCGTACACCTGCGGGAAAGTGTTGCCGTTGCACAGCGTGCCCGGGCAGCTGTTCTGGCTGATCAGCGGCGGATCCTTGTCGAGCACGTTGTTGATGCCAAGGCGCCCCGTCAGGTTGCTGAACATGGAGAAGTCGCTGACGCTGTACGACGCGCTCACGTCGAAGTAGCTGCGCGAGCCCATCTTCCGGTCCTTGAAGAACACCGTGCTCGACAGCGCCGGGTTGGAACTGGTCGCATCGAGCTCGACCGTATCCGTGTAACGCCAGGTCAGCGCGACATCCAGGCCGAGCGGCGTCTGCCACGTCGTGCGCAGCTTGTTGCGCCACTGCGGAATCGGCGTGCCGCAGACGGTGCCGTACAACCCGACACAGTCGTACTTCTGCGCACCCGGCAGCGGCTCGGTCAGGAACGTATCCACGTACGAGCCGACTGCGTTGAAGCCCAGGCTTCCCATGCGCCCGATCTCGAGTCGATAGTTCGCCTCCAGGTCGATGCCCTTGATCTGCTGCGAGCCGGTGTTGCGGATCTGGTCCTCGACGAAGCCGACGTCGCCCAGCCACAGCGAGCCGTTGGCGTCGCGGTGGATCTGGTCGCAGAACTGGTTGCTGGTGATGCAGCTGTTGAGGATGAAGTTGCCGCCGATGATGCCGACCCGCTTGTCGACAGTGATGTCGAAGTAGTCGAGGCTGATCGACAGGCCGGGCACGAACCGCGGCGTCAGCACGAGGCCGTAGGAGTACGTGTCCGATTCCTCCGGCTGCACGTCCGGGTTGCCGCCGATCAGGCCGTTGTACTGATTCGCCGGGTTCGCAAGGATGTTGCCGAACTGTCCCGGCTTCACGCCGGTACGCGCGCACTGCTCCTCGGTCACACCTCGTGGCGCCGTACCGACGGTCCCGCTCGCGCACGGATCGCCGTTGAACGCGAGCTGCACGCGCGGCCGCAGGAACAGCTCCTGAATGTTCGGCGAGCGTACGGCACGCTGGTAGCTGGCGCGCAGGCGAATGTCTTCCACCGGCGACCAGTCGAGGCCCAGCTTGTACGTGTCGGTCTGGAAGTCGAGGTCATAGTCCGAGTAGCGATACCCGGTTTCGAGCGACACGGACTCTGCGAACGGCTTGTTCTGGATCAGCGGCAGGCGCGCCTCGGCGAACAACTCGCGCACGTTGAACGAGCCGAGCGTATCGAGCGTCGGTGCGCCTTGTCCGGCCAGGTCGCCGGTCTGGAACGCCTGGTCGGTGCGCAGCTCCGAACGCTCCGCACGGTACTCCGCGCCGAAAGCGACGCCGAGCGTATCGGTCGCCGTCGGCAGCTTGACGCCGAGGTCGCCGGAGATGGAGGCACTCAGCACCTGCTCCGTGGTCGAGCCTTCCGACACACCCGGGATCTGCAGATATGCGAGCTGCTCGGGCGTGACGCGGCCCGGCTGGAAGATGTTGTACGGCACGCAGCGCGGATCGTCGTTGGTGAGGACGTCGTCCGCGTTGATCCGGCAAATGACCTGGCCGAACGTCGTGGAGCCCGGACGGTTGTCGGTGACGGCATTCAGCGCCCGGCCGAGGCGCGTGCGCGAGAAGTCGTTCTGATAGTTCTCGGCAAGAATCGACGTGCCGTACAACCCATAGACGTCGTAATGCCAGTTATCGGTGATGTCGCCGCGCAGCCCGACGACCCCGCGGAACGACGTATGACGCAGATCGTCGAGACGGCCGCCGCCCTCGACGTTGCGTCGACCGACCGTGGCCAAGATGTCGCCCGCGTTGCGATCGCCGCCGCAGAGCACGTCGACCATCTGCTGGGGGAACAACGGATTGTCGCAGTTGAGTATCTGGTCGCCGAAGAACGGCGGCTGGCCCGGGCCGGCGCCGAGGAACGCGCCGCTCGCGGCGATCTGCGCCTGCGTGCGGTCGTCCATGAACATGAACTCGGTGTAGACGCTCGCCTTCTCGCTGAGGTCGTAGTGCGCGAACAAGCCGGCCGTCTTGCGCTCGTCGGGCCGCTGGTAATAGTTGTCGGGCGCGAAGTTGAACTGATCGGTCGCCGCCCAGGCGCGCAGCGCGCCGCTCGGATCGAGCGCGAAGTCGCCGTTACCCGGGCCGTTGGCCGGATTGCCGCTGCCGATGATGAAGCGCGAAATGCCGGAAGTGCCCGAGCCGCCGCAGTTGAACGGATTGTTCGGCGCGTTGGCGGGTATGGCCAGCGTGCAGGCGCTGAAGTCGCGCGCATCCTGGCGGATCTCGCTCAGCGTGCGGTAGCCGAGGTACACGGTCGCGTTGCCGCGGCCGTCCGGCGTGTTGATGCCCGCGACGAACGTCAGATCCCTGGTCTGGCCGTCCATGATGTTGCTCTCGGGCAGCTCGAAATTGCGCGCCCGCACCAGGTTGGCGATGTCGCTGTGGCTGTTGTGCTGATAGAGGCTGTACTGCGCATCGACGCGCACGCCTTCGAAGTTGTCGTTCATGATGAAGTTCACGACACCGGCGACGGCATCGGCGCCGTATACGGCGGATGCGCCGCCCGTCAGCACTTCGACACGCTCGATCAACGAGGACGGAATCTGGTTGAGATCCGGCGATGCCGCGCCGTTCTGCGTCGGGTCGCCCGGCATCAGCCGGCGGTTGTTGACCAGCACCAGCGTGCGCTGCGGACCGAGATTGCGCAGGTTGACGGTCGCGGTGCCGGTCGCGCCGTTCGAGATGTTGCCGCCGAGGTCGGCGAACGCCTGCGGCAGGTTGTTGATCAGGTCCTCGATGCGCGTGATGCCCTCGATCTTCACGGCTTCCGCGCTGATCGAGGTGACCGGACTGATGCTGGTGAGGTTCGGCTGCGCGATGCGCGAGCCCGTGACCACCACCTCCTGAATGCTCGGATTCGGGTCTTGCGCCTGCGCGGGCGCTACCACCGCGACAGCCGCGCTTGCCAGCAACGCACAGCGCACTGCGCGTCGGATCGACAGATTGTTCGACATGACTGGGGCCTCCTGATGTTGTCCGGAAGTCACACGCACTCCGGTTAGCCAACAGATCGGAAAGCCCGCGCCAAACAGGCACTGCACGCCGTGCTTTTTACGCGTGTCGCGCGCGCAACACGCGCTATGTTGACTGTGCAACGACGGAGTGCACGGCAGAATTGCGCATTGTTTCTGCAAAGCCTGCCCGGATCTGTCCCGGCGTGCGCCGGGTCCAGCGGCGCATCTGCCGCACCAGTGTCGAGTCGTCGGCGAACCCGACGTTCACCGCCACTTCGCGCACCGTGAGGCTCGTCGATTCGAGCAGCCGGACCGCGACGCCGATGCGCTTGCGTTGCAGGTAGGTGTGCGGCGTCAGGCCGTGGACGAGCTTGAACAGACGCAGGAAGTGATACTTCGACATGTC
>CADEEJ010000034.1:21868-30510 GCA_902826315.1 uncultured Steroidobacter sp. | reverse complement strand
TCTTCGCCGGCGCGGCGCGGGGCTTCGGGCGTCTGTGCCGGCGTGCGGCTGAAGCGTGGCACGGGTGCGTTCTGCTCGACGCCGTTGATCGTCACGAACGTCTTGCGGGCGACGTTGTGCGGATGCCGGGCGGCCTCCTCCACCGTCAGCACCGGGGCGAAGCATGCATCGGTGCCTTCCATGATGCGGCACCACTCGTCCCGCGTTCGCGACGCCACGGCGGAGGCAATCGCCGAGCGCAACTCGGCCCACTCGCGCGTCGCCGGATCGACGACGGGGAAGCCGACCTTCTTATAGCGCTGCCAGTCCAACCCGAGCTTGTCGAGCAGCTGCGCGAAGAACTGCGATTCGAGCGCGCCGATGGCCACGTACTTGTGGTCCTTGGTCTTGTAGGTGTCGTAGTACGGTGCTGCGCCGGCCAGGAAGTTCATCCCGGTCGCATCCTGGAACATGCCGCGCGCGCGCATGCCATAGAACATCGCGAGCAACGCGGCCGAGCCGTCGACCATCGCGGCATCCACGACCTGCCCTCGTCCCGACTGGCGGGACTCGATGAGTGCCGCCAGCACGCCGAACGCGAGCAGCATGCCGCCGCCGCCGAAGTCGCCGATGAGATTGAGCGGCGGCGTAGGCTTGCCGCCAGGCGAGCCGATGAGATGCAGAACGCCAGCGAGCGCGATGTAGTTGATGTCGTGGCCGGCCGCGGGTGCGAGCGGGCCGTCCTGACCCCAGCCCGTCATCCGGCCGTATACCAGTCGGGGATTACGCGCCAGGCATGGCTCCGGCCCGAGGCCGAGACGCTCGAGCACGCCGGGGCGGAAGCCTTCGATCAATACGTCGGCCTGCTCCAGCAGCTTCAGCACGACCTCGACGGCGGCCGTGTTTTTCAGGTCCAGGGCGATCGACCGCCGATTCCGCAGCAACGGGTCCGGCGGCGGCGCCTCGTTCGGGCGAGCCGACGCGCGCTCGACGCGCACGATCTGCGCGCCGAGATCGGCGAGCATCATGGAGCAGAACGGCGCCGGACCGATCGCAGCGATCTCGACGACTTTGATTCCGGCCAGCGGTCCCATGGGGGTGCTATTGTACTTGCAGTTATGAAAACTCCACTGTGCGATCTGCTCGGAATCGAATTTCCGCTGTTCGCCTTCAGTCACTGCCGCGATGTCGTCGCCGCAGTAACCAACGCGGGTGGTTGCGGCGTGCTCGGCGCCAGCCGGCACACGCCCGAAGAGCTGGAGCTGGAGCTGAAGTGGATCGACGAGCACGTGCACGGCCGGCCGTACGGCGTCGACATCCTGATTCCCGAGAACATGGTCGGCCGCGACGGCAGCGTCGACATCGAAACGTTGCGTGCCCGCGTGCCCGCGCGTCACAAGGAGTTCGTGCAAGAACTGCTCGCCCGTTACGGAGTCACGCTGGACCTCGACGATCCGCGTGTCGCGAAGCGCGAGATGCCCTTGCTGCCCGCCGTGTCCGCGCGCTTGATGGACGTGGCGTTCTCGCATCCGATCAAGCTCATCGCCAACGCACTCGGCGTGCCGCCGCAATCGATGATCGATCGGGCGCGCGCCCAAGGCGTACCAGTGGCGGCATTGGTCGGTGCGAAAGAACATGCGATCCGGCAAGTCCAGGCCGGTGTCGACATCATCGTCGCCGAAGGCGCGGAAGCCGGCGGCCACACCGGCGAAGTCTCGACGCTCGTGCTGGTCCCCGAAGTCATTCGCGCTATTCAGCCGATCCGTCCGGTGCCGGTGCTCGCCGCGGGCGGCATCGTCACGGGCCGCCAGATGGCTGCGATGATGGCACTGGGCGCGGCCGGCGCTTGGACCGGCACGGTGTGGCTGATGACGAGCGAATCCGAAGCCTCCCCGTTGATCCAGCAGAAATTTGCAGCCGCGACGTCGCGCGACACCGTGCGCTCGAAGAGTCGCACCGGCAAATACACGCGTCAGCTGCGTTCCGCGTGGACCGATGCGTGGAGCGGCCCTGACAGCCCGGGCCCGCTGCCGATGCCGTTGCAGCTGTTCCTCAGCGAGCCGGCGCTGCGCCGCGCGGAGCACGAAGCCAGCCGCGGCAATCGGAAAGCTGAAGACCTGGTGACGTACTACGTCGGCCAGGGCGTCGGCCTGCTCGACCAGGTGAAGACGTCGCGCGCAGTCGTGCGCGAGTTCATGGAAGAGTTCGCCGAAGCAGCCGCAGAGATGGCCGAGCTGACGCAGTAGGCGTCAGGTCTATCTCCTGAGCCTATCTCCCCGGCTTCGCAAACACGAAGCGGTTCCCGTACTCGAACGATCTCACGTGGACGGCCGCGCCGAGCGGATCCTCCTCGATCATCGCCTGCAGCGTGCGATCGTCCTCGTCGTGCGTGTTCGCCAGGAAGCGCTCGCCCGTTCCATCGAGCCGGCCGACGACGACGGCGTGCGACGGCCCACTCTTGCCGTGCACGACCGTGTAGCTCTCGATCGTCGCCGGGCCATCGGCTTCCTGCGCAACAGTAGGCGCCGCCCACGAATCGATTTGCGCCTGCAACGCAGTGCTGTCGCAGCGATTGAATTGCGTCGGCCGCGTCGAATAGATACCGACCGCGTACTTCGACATGTGCCCGCCGTTCGCACCGATGAAGCCGAACGCCCCGTCCCGCTTGCGCAGCTGCTCGACCATCGACGCGATCGCGTGCGTCGAGTAACTGTTCCCCGGCCCGCCAAAGTACGGCAGCCCGCCGGTGACCGTCAGGCCGCGCGGGTCTTGCGGCGCAAGCCCCAAGCCGTCGCAGATGTTGAACACCGCAATCGGAAAACAGCTGTACAAATCGAACAACGCGATGTCGTCGAGCATCACGCGGGCAGCGCTGAGCGCTTCACGAGACGCGAGCCGTGCAGCCGGCGACGCACCGAGATCTGCGCGACTCATGATGTCGCGTTCTTTCGCGCACGAGTAGCCATGCAGGTACACCCACTTGCTGCGATCGATGCCGAGCTCCTGCGCGGCATCCGTCGACGCAATCAAGACCGCTGCAGCCTGGTTCACCTGGTCGCGCGCGACCAGCAGACGCGTGAAGGGATCCGCAATCATGCGATTGCGCTCGGTGACCGTGACGAGTTGCTCCGGCGTATACGCGACGGGTGCCGTCGAGTACGGATTCTCCGCCGCGACGGCGCTGAACGGCGCGAACAGGCGCCCCATCTCACGCGCATAGTCTTCGCGGGACAATCCGAGCCGCGCACGACGTGCGTGCTCGAAGACCGCGTATGAAACCGACGCCTGCACCAGGCCATGCTGCCGCGTGTACGGCGAGCTGAGATCTTCGAGACCGAGGCCGCGGTCGTCGACCGGCGCGTCGATCGACTCCGCCCAATCGGCAACCAGCCCGTTCGCCATCAAGTGCTTCGAGGTGGAGATCGCCTCCGAGCCGACGACGAGCGCGACGCGCAGCGAGCCCGCCGCGATGCGCTCGCAGAACTCGCTGACCAGCGTCTGCGGCGTATCGCCGCCGACCTTGGCCCACACTGCCGTGCGCGGCGTTGCGCCGAGCCGCCGCGCGATCGAATGCGGAAAGTTGTCGGACTTGCCGAACGGCGTCGAGTAGCGCGGGATCGAATCTTCGAACGTACGCAGCGCACCGATGCCGTCGATCTGCGCGACGACGCGCGGGTCGTCGAGCGCGTCGCTGCAGGCGCGGCTCGCCGCCTCCACTGCCAGCTCGACGCTGGACAGTCCACGGTACTGCGGCGAATCCAGGCGATCGGTGTACTGGCCGACGCCGACGATCACCGGAGTCTGCGCATGCGTCATGACGGACGCGACCCGTGCTGCAGGAACCTGCTGCCCGGCGCCGGCGGCGCATGCGGCGGACCGGCAAAGCATTGCGCCATCGACATCCACTCGTGTGCAACTTCGCCGCTGACGCGCAAGGCAGTGTCGGCGATGTTGCGCGTCTGCGTGACGACCTGGCAGAACTCCACCGCCGAGCCCGCGACGAAGTTACGCTCGTCGGGCTCATGCCACGTCCACGATTCGCCGGAGGGACTGCGCAGGCGAACGTGCGGCTTCTGCGTCGGCACTGCGCGGCCGCGATTGACGAAAGTCCAACCGAACGTATTGACGCCCATGATCGCGATATTGCGAATGCGATCGTGCTCGACGCGCTCACGGCCGAGCAGGTCGAACGCCGCCTGGCCGTGCGCCCACGTTTCCATCTGGCGCGCGCTGATGCAGGAACGCACGCTCATGTCCGGCCCGGCCCACTTCACGCGCCGCGCGGGATCGAGTCCGGAGTACTCATCGGCGACCTGGTGCGAGAACTCGTGCCAGCGCTGCAGCAGCTCGCGACCGCCGCAGCCGCGCAACCAGATGCGCGTGTACTCGACCATCGAATGTCCGGCGGCAAGTGAGTGGGAGATGCTCTCCCAGAAGGAAGCGAAGGCGTTCACACCTTCGAGCGTGAGGCGCGCGGCGTAATCGAACATGTGCAGGTGACCCAGCACGTCGTCGAGCGTCCAGCGCTTGAATTGCGTCGGCTGCGACCAGCGGGAGGAATCGACGTCCGCGAGCAACGCGTACAGCGCGTCGCACTCGTCGCGATAGTCGATGGCTTGAGTCAGCATCGCGAGCACCCGTTGTTGTGGGGCTCACTGTAGCCGATTTGCTGTTAGGCTGAAGCCTGGCTTCTGCGCTTCTCCACCGCCCCGGCCAACCGCTCCAACACTCCCACCGACGCCGCCCAGTCGATACACCCGTCGGTAATGCTCTGTCCGTAGAGCAACGGACGGCCCGGCGTCAGGTCCTGGCGGCCGCCGACCAGGTGACTCTCCACCATGATGCCGGCGATGCGGCGCTCCCCGCCTTCGAGCTGCCGCGCGATGTCGTCGGCGACGCCCGGCTGATTCTCAGGCCGCTTGCTGCTGTTGCCGTGACTGACGTCGATCATCACCTGCGGCCGCAGACCGGCGCTCACGATCGTCGCGCACACGCTGGCGATGCTGGCGGCGTCGTAGTTCGGCGCTTTACCGCCGCGCAGAATGATGTGGCAATCGTCATTGCCGGCCGTCGTCGCGATCGCGCTGCGGCCCTGCTTCGTCACTGCCAGGAAGTGGTGCGCATGCGCTGCCGCCTGCACCGCATCGATCGCGATCTTCACATTGCCGTCCGTGCCGTTCTTGAAGCCGACCGGGCAGGACATTCCCGAGGCGAGCTCGCGATGCACCTGGCTTTCCGTCGTGCGCGCACCGATCGCGCCCCAGGCCACCAGGTCGCCGATGAACTGCGGCGTGATCATGTCGAGGAACTCGCACCCCGCCGGCAGGCCGAGGCGGTTGATGTCGAGCAGCAGACCGCGCGCCAGGCGCAGCCCCTTGTTGATACGAAAGCTGCCGTCCAGGTCCGGATCGTTGATCAGCCCCTTCCAACCGACGGTGGTGCGCGGCTTCTCGAAGTACACGCGCATGACGATTTCGAGAGTGTCCTTGAAGCGCTCGCGCTGCTCGCGCAGCCGCGCCGCGTAGTCGAGCGCGGCAGCGGTATCGTGAATCGAGCACGGTCCGATGACGACCGCGAGACGATCGTCGGCGCCGTGCAGGATGCGCTGCAAGCCGCGGCGTGCAGCGCTGACAGTCGCCGAAGCCTGTTCGCCGCACGGATATTCGCGCATGAGCTCTTCGGGCGTGCTGAGCTCACGGATGTCGCGAATGCGCAGGTCGTCGGTACGTACGTTCACGGTCAACTCCGGCAAAAAAAAAACCGCCAGGGTCTGGCGGTTTTCTCGTGTCTCGTGGGTGCTTGATTCAGTTCGAGCGCAACGGTTCCGCCAGCGGGTGGGCTGGGTCGTAGTAGTACCAGAACCAATAGCGACGAACCGTCATGGGCGGCATTGATAGCACAAGGGCCCCGTGGCTGGCTAGCGCGCCCGGTCGCGGATCTGAGTCAGCGTCGCATTCGGTGAAATCGCTTCCGGATCGAGTCGCAATTCCAGCAGGGCCGGCTTGCCCGCCTGCAGTGCGCGCTCGAAGGCCGGCGCGAACTGCTCCGTCGTCTCGACCACTTCGCCGAATGCACCGAACGCATGCGCATAGGCGGCAAAGTCCGGGTTCACGAGCGTCGTGCCATGCACGCGCCCGGGGTACTCCCGTTCCTGATGCATGCGGATGGTGCCGTACATGCCGTTGTTCACGACGATGAACACGACTGGCAGCTGGTACTGCACGGCCGTGGCCAGCTCCTGCCCGGTCATCAGGAAACAACCGTCGCCCGCGAAACTCACGACCGTGCGCTTGCGATGGAGCGCCTTCGCAGCGATTGCCGCTGGCACGCCGTAGCCCATCGCGCCGGACGCGGGCGCAAGCTGCGTGCGGAAACCGCGATAGCGATGGAATCGATGCACCCAGACGGTGTAGTTGCCGGCGCCGTTCGTGATGATCGCGTCAGGCGGCAGCACCTTGTCGAGGTGCTGGACGACATCCCACATCTGCAGCGTGCCCGGCGTTTCCTTGCGCATCTGCCACTGTCGATAGTCGGCGTTCGCAGCAGCTGTCGTTGCGGCAACGGTGTCGCTCGTGTGGCGCGGCAGCGCCGCCAACATACGTGCCGCGACCGGCATGGTCGCGTTGATCATCAGGTCCGCGTGATAGACGCGCCCCAACTCCTCCGCGCCCGGATGAATATGAATCAGCCGCTGCGCCGGCACCGGCGCCGTGATGAGCCCGTAGCCGCCGGTCGTGATCTCGCCGAGCCGCGCGCCGAGCGAGATCAGCAGGTCCGCAGCCTTGATGCGCTCCGCGAGTTGCGGATTGATGCCGATGCCGACGTCGCCCGCATAGCCAGGATGCGAATTGTCGAACAGGTCCTGATAGCGGAATTCGCAACCTGCCGGCAGCCCCTGCGTTTCGACGAAGCGTTGCAGGTCGGCACACGCGGCCGCGTTCCAACCGCTGCCACCGACGATCAGGAATGGACGCTGCGCAGTACGCAGCATCGCACTCAGCTGCTCCAGCGACTCGGGCGTCGGCGCGGACTCGACGCGCTGCCAGCGCCGCGCGTCGGCAACTTCAGCGCTGCCGAACAACATGTCTTCGGGCAACGCGAGCACGACCGGACCCATGCGACCACTGGTCGCAACCTGGTACGCGCGCTCGATGAATTCCGGGATGCGATCGGTGCGGTCGATCTGCGCGACCCACTTCGCCATCGGCCCGAACATGCGCCGGTAGTCGATCTCCTGGAACGCTTCGCGCTCGATGAAGTCGCTGCCGACCTGGCCGATGAACAGGATCATCGGCGTCGAATCCTGAAACGCGGTGTGCACGCCGATGGATGCGTTGGTCGCGCCCGGCCCGCGCGTCACGAAGCAGATCCCGGGCGTGCCCGTGAGCTTGCCGTACGCTTCGGCCATGTTCGCGGCGCCGCTCTCGTGACGACAGGTGATCAGCTCGATGCGCTCGCGTGCGCCGTACAAGGCGTCGAGCACCGGCAAGTAGCTTTCGCCGGGCACGCAGAACGCGAGGTCCGCGCCGTGAATGACGAGTTGATCGACGAGAATCTGCCCGCCGGTGCGCTGCATAAGAAGAAAGGAGTCGGAACTAGGGGGCGCGACTATTCACCAGTCCGACGACGAAGTCCATTACGTTCGTGCCCGTCGGGCCGGTGCGATGCAAAGCGCCGAGCGCGTCCAGCAGCGTGTAGCTGTCCTGGCGTCGTAGAAAATCGCTCGCATCGAACCCGAGTGCGCGAGCACGCGCGACAGTCGAGCCGTCGACGAACCCGCCAGCCGCGTCCGTCGGACCGTCCGTGCCGTCGGTGCCCGCACTCAGCAGCGTTACGTTGTCGACCCCCTGCAGATCGAGCGCGGCGACCAACGCAAATTCCTGATTGCGTCCGCCGCGACCATTGCCAGCGACAGGAAGCGTAGTCTCGCCACCCGCGAGCAGCACGACCGGTGCGCCATCAGTGCGAGCACTCGCTGCTTGCCGAAGCGCCGCGGCAAAGTCATGCGCGGCTTCGTGCGTGTGTCCTTGCATCGCCGTCGTCAGGATCTCGACCTTGCATCCACGCTCGCGGGCCGCGTGCGCAGCCGCATCGATGGAGATGCGATTACTCGCGACGATTCGATAATGCGAGCCGCCAAAGATGTCGGAGGTCGCCTTCGGTGTTTCCGCAATGCGACCTGCGACACCGCGTTCGAGATGCTCGACCACGGCCCGCGGCAATCCAGTGCGCAATCCGTAGCGATCGACGATCGCGACGCACTCCTGAAACGTCGAAGGGTCCGCGACAGTCGGTCCCGAACCGATGGCAGCGGGTGAATCGCCGATGACGTCGGAGATCGCCAGCGTACAGAATGATCTGCATCGCGCACGCTGGCGCAGACGCCCGCCAGTCACCGCGGAGAGATGCTTGCGCACGGCGTTGATCTCGTCGATCTGCGCGCCACCGTTCACGAGCAACCGGTTCGCCGCTTGTAAGTCAGCGAACGACAGTCCCGGTGCGGGCTCGACGAGTAACGCGGACGCGCCGCCGGTCAGCACGAAGAACATCGTGTCGTTCCCGGATGCTGCCTCGACGATTTGCATGATCTGCCGCGTGCCCGCGAGACCCGCGGCATCCGGCACCGGGTGTCCGCCTTCCAGCACAGCGATACGCCGCAGCGG
>CADEEJ010000034.1:14530-21768 GCA_902826315.1 uncultured Steroidobacter sp. | reverse complement strand
GCGCGGACTGCCGTGTCGAAGAGCTCGATGAGCAATGGGTCCGACATCAACCGCGGACGTTGGAGCGCAGGAACTCTGCGAGCCACGCGCCGACGCGCGCACGATCGTTCGGCTTGCGTAACGTCTGCAGCGCCCGATCCGCCTGCTCGTTGGTGTACTTCGAGCTGCGCCGCAGCTCGATCAACGCTGCAGCGTACTCGGGCGAGAACTCCGGATGCGATTGCAGCGACATCGCCCGCCGCTGCGGATATTCGACGATCCCGTATGGAGTGAACTCGCTGCCGCCGAGCAAGCGTGCGTCGGCGGGCAGCTTCACGATCTGGTCCTGATGCGACGCCGGCACCGCGATCGATTCCGCATCGTCCATCCACGCTGCGCGCGCTCGCACATCGTAGCTATGCAGCCCGATGCCCCAGCCGCGTGGCGACTTGACGACCTGGCCGCCAAACGCCTCCGCCAGCAACTGATGACCGAAGCAGATGCCGACCATTGCGCTCTGCCCGCTCGCGTCGCGCACGAACTGTTTCAACCCGTCGATCCAGGCGTCGCCGTCATACACACCCGAGGCCGATCCTGTAATCACGTACGCGGCGCAGCTGTCCGCACGCGCCGGCAGCTCGCCCTTGCGCACGTCGAACGTCGTGTACTCGTGCTGCGGGCCGAGCAGCTCCTGCACCATCACGCTGTAGGAGCCGAAGCGCTCCGGCAGCGGCGGCGGCGGGCTGCCGGTTTGAAGGATGCCGACCTTGATTGTCATGGCGGACAAAGATACAACAACCGCATGCGGCAACTCATACACCATAACGCCTGAAAGGAACTTGCACTGGAACTCCGGCGTTCCGCGACTCAATGCGCACAACTACGCCATCCGTCGATCCTTGGGCGGAAATCGGCGACAGCGAGCACCTGGTGCAGTTCTTCGAGGACTCCCCGACGCTCGTCGCTACCCTGGACGGTTTCATCGGCGGCGCGCTGCGCGCCAACGCCGCCGGCATCGTCGTCGCCTCCACTGAGCACCTCGCAGCGCTGGAGCGGCATCTGGCAGCCGGCGGTATCGATGTCGCGGCAGCCAAGGAGACCGGCCAATACCTGCCCGTCGATGCTGAGCAACTGCTGCAGCAGGTCCTCGCAAACCGCTGGCCGCAACCGGACCTGTTCCGCATCAAGGTCGGCGGCCTGGTCGCGAAAGCCCGCGCTCGCTGGGGAGCGGTGCGGGCCTACGGAGAAATGGTCGGCTTGCTGTCGGAGAATGGCTCGCAAGGGGCTGCTCTGCGGCTCGAAGGGTTGTGGAACGAGCTCGCCCGCGAGCAGCCGTTCGCGCTGCTGTGCGGCTACCACGTCAGCCAGTTGCGCAGCGGCGATCGCCAGCTCCTCGGGCAGATTTGCGCTGCCCACGAGCACGCCGCGCTCGATGACTCGCCTTGGCAGTCCATGGGCGATGCGACCGAGCGCGCACGCATGGCGGCTCGGCTCGAACGTCGCGTGCAGCGTCTGGAGGGCGAGCTGCAGCGACGCCGACTGCTCGAAGCCAAGCTCGCCGAGCGCGAAATGGAGCTGGCGGACTTCCTCGAGAACGCCGTCGTCGGCCTGCACCGGGTCGACGCCAACGGCATCATCACCTGGGCGAACCGGGCGGAGCTCGACATGCTGGGGTACGCCGCCGACGAATTCGTCGGCCGGCCAGCCGCCGACTTTGTCGTGCAATCGGGCCAGGCAGCCTCGCTGCTGAAGCGCGTCGCGGCCGGCGAGACGTTGCGTGACGAGCACGTGCAGATGCGCTGCAAGGACGGCTCGGCCAAGGACGTGCTCATCAACTCCAGCCCGCTGGTGATCGACGGCAAGTTCATCTGCACCCGCTCGTCGATGCGCGACGTCACGGCGCAGTGGTCCGTCGAAGGTCACCTGCGCAGCGAGGCGGAGAAGTGGGAGATCCTGCATCGCACCGGCGTCACGCTGGCGAATCAGCGCGACCTGGGGACCTTGGTCCAGACCGTGACCGATGCCGCCGTGCAGCTCACCGGCGCGCAATTCGGCGCGTTCTTCTACAACGTCGACGATCCGGACGGCAACTCGTACACGCTGTACACCCTGTCGGGCGCGTCGCGCGAATCGTTCGCGAACTTTCCGATGCCGCGCGCTACGGCGCTGTTCGGCCCGACGTTCCGCGGCGAGCGCACCGTGCGGATCGACGACGTGCTGGCTCATCCGGACTACGGCAAGTCCGGCCCGTATCACGGCATGCCGAAGGGTCATCTGCCGGTGCGCAGCTATCTCGCCGTGCCGGTCATGGCGCGCGACGGCAAAGTGCACGGCGGCCTGTTCTTCGGCCATTCCACGCCCGGCGTGTTCACGCAGCGCGACGAGATGATCATCGGCGGCATCGCGGCGCAAGCGGCCATCTCCATGGACAACGCCAACCTGTTCCGCGAAAGCCAGCACGTGCAGGAACAGCTGCGGCAGCTCAACGAGGAGCTGGAGCAGCGTGTGACCGAGCGCACCAACGAGCTGCACGGCTCGGAGCTGCAGTTCCGTGAGCTGGTGAGCGGTGTCGTCGACTAC
This sequence comes from uncultured Steroidobacter sp., assembly GCA_902826315.1. Classification (GTDB taxonomy): domain Bacteria; phylum Pseudomonadota; class Gammaproteobacteria; order Steroidobacterales; family Steroidobacteraceae; genus Steroidobacter. The sequence continues at coordinate 19,209 of CADEEJ010000034.1, read as the reverse complement.
GCCATCTACATGCTCGACGTCGACGGCCACATCGCCAGCTGGAACGCCGGCGCCGAGCGCATCAAGGGTTACAGCAAGAGCGAAGCAATCGGCCAGCACTTCTCGATGTTCTATACGCCGGAGGACCGCGAGAAGGGCGTGCCGTACCACGCGCTGACGACCGCCGCGACGCTCGGCAAGTACGAGGCCGAGGCCTGGCGCGTGCGCAAAGACGGGCGGCAGTTCTGGGCCAGCGTGGTGATCGACGCAATCTACAACGAGCGCGGCGCGGTCGTGGGCTTCGCCAAGGTCACGCGCGACCTCACCGAGCGGCGCGCGATCGAGGAGCAGCTGCGGCAGTCGCAGAAGATGGAAGCGATCGGCCAGCTCACCGGCGGCGTCGCGCACGACTTCAACAATCTGCTCACCGTCATCGTCGGCAATCTCGAAACGGTCCGGCGCCACGCGCCGCCCGATGACGGCAAGTTGCTGCGTGCGATCGATCAAGTGACGCGTGGCGCGCAGCGCGCCGTCACCCTGACGCAGCAGTTGCTGGCGTTCTCGCGGCGCCAGCCGCTCAATCCCAAGCCGACGGACATCAACCGGCTGGTCGGCGGCATGTCCGAGCTGATCCGCCGCACGATCGGCGAGAGCATCGCGGTCGAGACCGTGCTGGCGGGCGGCCTGTGGCGCGTCGAGGTCGACGCGCATCAACTCGAAAGCGCGCTGCTCAATCTCGCAGTAAACGCACGCGACGCGATGCCGGACGGCGGCAAGCTGACGATCGAGACGGCGAACGCGCATCTCGACGACGGTTACGCCGATCGCTACCCGGAGCTGGAAGCCGGCCAATACGTCGTGCTGTGCGTGACTGACACAGGCACTGGCATGAGTGCCGATGTGATCGCGCACGCCTTCGAGCCGTTCTACACCACCAAGCCGATCGGCCAAGGCACGGGGCTCGGCCTCAGCCAGGTGTACGGCTTCGTCAAGCAGAGCGGCGGACACGTCAAGCTCTACAGCGAAGTCGGCCAGGGCTCGACTGTGAAGATCTACCTGCCGCGCTTGCTTGCCGAAGTGGACGAAGAGCCGGAGGCGCCCTTCAGCCTGCTGCCGACCGGAGGGCAGCATGAGGTCGTGCTCGTGGTCGAGGACGACGCCGACGTGCGCCAGTTCACGACCGAGAACCTGCGCGAGCTGGGCTTCAGCGTGCTCGAAGCGCACGATGGCCCGTCGGCGTTGAAGCAGCTGCAGAAGCATCCGGAAGTGCAGCTGATCTTCACGGACGTCGGCCTGCCCGGCATGAATGGGGCGCAGCTGGTAGTCGAGGCGCGCGCGCTGCGCCCGGACATCAAGGTACTGTTCACGACCGGTTACGCTCGCAACGCCATCGTCCACCAGGGCCGGCTCGACGCGGGCGTGGAGCTGATCACCAAGCCATTCACGCGTGTACAGCTCGCATCGCGCATCCGTGACGTGCTGGACGCGCCCGCTGACGATTCGCGCAAGCTGGTGGCGCTCGTCGTCGAAGATGAGGCACTGGTGCGCATGTTCATCGTCGACCAGCTGCAGGACCTCGGCTTCGAGGTCATCGAGGCCGGCAGCGCCGGCGAGGGCTTACGTGCGGCACGCAAGCAAGAGCAGCTGGATGTCGCGATCGTGGATCGTGGCCTGCCGGATCGCGATGGCATAGACGTGGTTACGGAACTGCGGACGCAGCTGCCGTCGCTGCCGGTGATCGTCGCCAGCGGCTATGGCGACGTTCCGGATAGTGCATCCCTGCGCGAAGACCCGCACATCCGCTTCATGTCGAAGCCGTACGATACCGGCACCCTGACGGCCGCGTTGCGCGCACTGCACGTACGGTCGAAAGAGATGAAGTAGCGGCTACTCCGGCACGACGGCCGTCGCTTCGATCTCCACCTTCGCGCCCTGCTCCACCAACCCGGCGACCTGCACGACCGACATCGGCGGATAGTGCCGTCCGATCACGTCGCGGTAGGCCGCACCGATCTCCTTCACCTCCGCACGGTATTCGTCGAGGTTCGTCACGAACCACGTGAGCCGCACCAGGTGCTCGGGACGGCCGCCGGCTTGCGCGAGCAACACGACGATGTTCTGCAACGCCTGCCGGACTTGCACAGCGAAGCGGCTGCTGACGAGTTGCTGCGACTCGTTCCAGCCGATCTGGCCGGCGAGATAAACCTGCCGCCCGCTGGCGCTGACGCCGTTCGAGTAGCCCTTCGGCGCCGCCCAAGCCGGCGGTTGCAGGAATGCGTTGCCCACTAGTTACCCTCGAAAACCGGTTTCTGTTTCGCGACGAACGCGCGGTAGGCGCGTCGAAAATCTTCCGTCTGCATGCACAGCGCCTGCGCCTGCGCTTCCGCTTCGATCGCCTGATCGATGCTCATGCTCCATTCCTGGTGCAGCATCGCTTTCGTGATCCCGTTCGCGAAGGACGGACCCGCGGCAATCTCCTGCGCAAGTTGCGTCGCAGCCTGTGCCAGCTGATCGGGCGCGACCAGGCGGTTGAAGAATCCCCACTGCTGCGCCTCATCGCCGTTCATGCTGCGCCCGAGATACAGCAGCTCCGACGCACGCCCCTGCCCGACGATGCGCGGCAGGATCGCGCACGCGCCCATGTCGCAACCCGCGAGCCCGACGCGATTGAACAGAAACGAGACGCGCGAGCGCGCCGTGCCAATGCGAAGATCGCTGACCATCGCGATGATTGCACCGGCACCGGCGCAGACGCCGTCCACCGCGGCGACGATCGGTTGCGGACAGCCGCGCATCGCTTTGACCAGATCGCCGGTCATGCGCGTGAAGCCGAGCAAGCCCGTGGTATCCATTTTCGTGAGCGGAGCGATGATCTCGTGCACGTCGCCGCCCGAGCAGAAATTTTCGCCGGCGCCGCTGACCACGATGGCTTTGATCGACGGCTCTGCGACGAGACTGCGGAACAAGTCTCGCAGCTCCGCGTAGGACTCGAACGTGAGCGGGTTCTTGCGCTCCGGCCGGTTCAACACGACGCGCCCGAGCGCGCCGTCGACCGACCACCGGAAGTGCTGCGCGGTGTAGTTGGAGAGCTGCATCGTGTTCACTCCGTTCCGCGCTCGTCGAGCGGAACATTGTCGAGTATGTGTTGCTTGAGCGTGTTCAGCCGCTCTGCCAGCGAGCGGGCTTCGCGCGCGGACAAACCCGCGAACATCTCCGCTATCCAGCGCTCGTGCTCGGCGGCCATCGTCCGAAACACGCGGCGCCCTTCGCGCGTGAGCTTCACACGCAGCGCGCGCCGGTCCGTGCCGTCGGACTCACGCACGACGAGGCCTTCGTCTTCCAGATTGTCCGTGAGACCGGTCACGTTGCCGCCGGTGACCATCAATCGGCTCGACAGCTCGCTCATGCGCAGCCCTTGCGGCGAGCGATCGAGCTGCGCCATCAGGTCGAAGCGCGGCAGCGTCGTACCGAAGCGCGACTGCAAACGCCGTCGCACGCGGCTTTCGACGAGACTCGTGCAAGCGTAGAGCCGCAGCCACAGTCGCAACGCGTGATGATCGTCGCTGGTCGCGCGCGTCTCGGCGTCGATCGGTCGCGTATCGGCGCTCACATCACTTCCCCGCCGGCGACGGCGATACTTTGACCCGTGATGCTGCCAGCGCTGGCGCCGCAGAGCCAAAGCACGGTCTGCGCGACTTCCTCGGGTGTGATCAGTCGGCCCTGTGGGTTGTGAGAAGTCAGCGCGGCCCGTGCAGCGGCTTCGTCGCGGCCTGTCTTCGCCTGAATGTTCGCCACGGCGTCGCGCACCATGTCGGTATCGGAATAGCCCGGGCAAACGGCATTCACGGTGATGTTCTTGCGCGCCAACTCCATCGCGAGCGAGCGCGTGAGTCCGATCACTCCATGCTTGGCCGCGCAGTATGCCGTCACATACGCATAGCCCGTCAGTCCCGCGACGCTCGCGATGTTGACGATGCGTCCCCGCCCGGCCTGAACCATGTCGGGCAGTGCGCAGCGAATGCACCGATAGACACCGCCAAGGTTGACGGCGAGCATCTCGTCCCAGAGCGAGTCGTCCCCGCTCAGCAGCGGCGCGCTGCGTGCCTGACCAGCGTTGTTCACGAGAATCGTCACCGGACCGAATTGCTCGCGGACGCGTGCGAATGCGGCTTGCACAGCGGAGCCATCTGTTACGTCGGCGACCGCGACGCAGGTTGTCGTGCTGGTGTTCAGCTCGGCGGCAAGCTTGTCGAGCGAATCGCGAGTGCGGCCGAGCAGACTGACTTTCGCGCCTTGCGACGCAAGTGCGCGCGCGATTGCCGAGCCGATACCGCGGCCGGCGCCGGTCACGACTGCATGTTCGCCTCGCAACGAGCTCATACGGCACCTGCCAGAAGCGCGGCACGCTGCAGATTGCGCTCGAGCTGACTCTTGCCGGGCAGGTACTGCTGCGGCCACCACTGCTCGGAATGCTGCAGCTGTGCCGCTGCCTGCAAAGTCCAGTTTGGATTTGCGAGATGCGGCCGCGCGACCGCGCACAGGTCGGCGCGCCCGGACGCGATGATCGAGTTCACGTGATCGGGCTCGTAGATATTGCCGACTGCAATCGTCGGCACCTTGAGCGTGTTGCGGATGAAGTCGGAGAACGGAGTCTGGTACATCCGGCCGTAGACGGGTTTCTGCCAAGGCACGGTCTGACC
>CADEEJ010000034.1:4956-14430 GCA_902826315.1 uncultured Steroidobacter sp. | reverse complement strand
GACAGGAAGCTCGCCAGCAGATAGCCGTGCGCCATGTGCAGCTCGATCATGTCGAAGCCGGCTTGCACGCCTAGCTGCGCGGCGGTGACGAACTCCGCGGTGATCGTGGCGATGTCCTGTTCGGTGGCTTGCTTCGGAACCTGGGTGACGCCGTCTATATATGGAATGGCCGACGCCGAGATGATCGGCCAGTTGTTCGAAGGCAGCGGATGGTCGGCATCCTCCCAACCTAGCTGCGTCGAACCCTTGCGGCCGGAGTGGCCGAGCTGCAGGCAGATCTTCGCTTGCGTGTGCTCGTGCACGAAACCCACGATGCGGCTCCACGCGTCGCGCTGGGCTTCGTTCCACAGCCCGGTGCAACCCGGCGAGATGCGACCGTGCGGCGACACGCACGTCATTTCGCTGACGACCAGACCTGCTCCGCCCGTCGCGCGGGCGCCGTAGTGCACGAGATGCCAATCGTTCGGCATGCCGTCGACCGCGGAGTACTGCGCCATCGGCGACACCACCACGCGATTGACGAGCTGCAGGTCGCGCAGCTTGAACGGCAGGAACATCGGCGGGCAGCTGCGATCGGCGACGCCCGCTCGCTGTGCCAAGCTCCGCTCGATATCGCCGACGAATGCAGCGTCGCGCAGCTTGAGATTGTCGTGACCGATGCGCTGACTTCCCGTCAGCAGGCTGTACGTGAACTGCAGCGGCTCGAGATGCGTGTAACGCGCGACGTTTTCGAACCACTCCATGCGATTGCGCGCGGCGCTCTGCAGTTTCAGCGCTTCGAGCTCGCGCTCCTCCTGGTAGCGCTGCAACCCGCCACTCACATCACCGCCGCGTGCGATCTCGCGGCTCAGTGCAATCGCATCCTCCATCGCGAGCTTCGTGCCCGAGCCGATCGAGAAGTGCGCGGTGTGCGCGGCGTCGCCGATCAAAACGATGTTGCGCGTGAACCAGCGGCGACACAGCACGCGATTGAAATTGAGCCACGCCGAGCCGCGCAGGTGCCGCGCGTTACTCATGAGTCGCGCGCCGCCGAGATACTTCCCGAACAACTGCTCGGCGAATGCGATGGACTCGTCGGTCGTCGCGGTGTCCAGGCCGTGCGCGCGCCAGGTTTCCTCGCGTGTCTCCACGATCACCGTCGAAAGCTCGGTGCTGAACTGATAGGCGTGGATCTGGAACCAGCCGTGCTCCGTCCGCTCGAACGCAAACGTGAATGCGGGGAAGCGCTGGGTCGTGCCGAGCCAGATATAGCGGCATTTGCGCACGTCGACATTGGGCTCGAAGGCCGGCGCGTACTGCTGGCGCACTCGGCTGTTGCCGCCGTCGGCGGCGATCAGCAGATCGGCATCCGCGAACTCGGCCTCCTCGCGAATTTCGTGCTGGAACGTCTGCTCGACGCCGAGGCTCGCGGCGCGCTCCTGCAGAATGTTGAGCAGACGCTTGCGCTCGATACCCGCGAAGCCATGGCCACCGGTGCGGACCGAAGTGCCGTGGATGTGCACATCGATGTCGTCCCAGTGATAGAAGCTGTCGACGATGGCGGCGTGCGAAGGCGCATCGGCGGTAGCGAAGCCCGCCATGGTCTGGTCCGAGAACACCACGCCCCAACCGAAGGTGTCGTCCGGGCGATTGCGCTCGTAGACCTCGATGCGCGTGCGCGGCAACGCCTGCTTCAGCAGGATCGCCGAATACAGGCCCGCCGGCCCGCCGCCCATGCAGACGATGCGCTTCACGGCCGGAACTTTAGATATGGGTAATTTAGATGTCAACCAACTCGGCAGCTCTTCAGCCCGACTGGCCCTTCCTGTACATTCCCGCCCCATGTCCTACCTCTTCCCTCCCACCATTCCCGCCGTCGCGATCAAGAACCGCGCCGAGCAATTTCCCGTCCACCGCATCTACTGCGTCGGCCGCAACTACGCCGCGCACGCACGCGAGATGGGCGTCAACCCGGACCGCGAGCCGCCGTTCTTCTTCGCCAAGCCGGCGACTGCGATCGTCGCGAATCACGCCCGCATCCCGTACCCCTCGCGTACCAGGAACTTCCACCACGAGATCGAGCTGGTGGTGGCTATCGGCAAGGGTGGACGCGACATCCCGGTGGCGCAGGCGCTCGACCATGTTTTCGGTTACGCGGTCGGCAACGACTTCACCCGGCGCGACCTGCAAACGGACGCGAAGGACCACGGCCGGCCGTGGGACACGAGCAAGGGCTTCGATCACGCCGCTGCGATCACCGCCATCACGCCGGCCGCACAGTCCGGGCATCTGCGCAGCGGCAGGATCTGGCTGAAAGTGAACGGGCAGATGCGCCAGCAGGCGGACCTGTCCGAGCTGATATGGACCGTCCCGGAGATCGTTGCGGAGCTGTCGACGTTCTTCGAGCTGCAGCCCGGCGACTTGATCTACACGGGCACGCCGGCCGGCGTCGCGGCGCTCAAGCAGGGCGACCGGATAGAAGGCAGCATCGATGGTCTGGACGAGCTGGTCACAACGATCGAGTAATGCATGCGTGCCACTCTCGCTTTCTGCGCACTTGCCCTCTTCTCGTCGCTGGCTGGTGCCGCAGACGAAGAGTGGATCCAGCTGTTCAACGGCCGTGACCTGACCGGCTGGACGCCGAAGCTCTCGCATCACGAGCTGGGTGACAACTATGCGGACACGTTCCGCGTCGACAATGCGCTGCTGCAAGTCCGCTACGACCGCTACACGGACGGCTTCAAGACGCGCTTCGGTCACTTGTTCTACGCAAAGCCCTATTCCTACTACCGCCTGCGCGTCGAGTACCGCTTCGTCGGCGAGCAGGCCGCGCAAGGTCCCGGCCCCTGGGCGACTCGTAACAGCGGTCTCATGATTCATTCGCAGGCGCCGCAAACGATGACGAAGGAGCAGGACTTCCCGATCTCGATCGAGGCGCAGTTCCTCGGCGGCCTCAGCGACGGCAAAGCGCGGCCGACCGCCAACATGTGCTCGCCCGGTACCGAAGTCGTCTACAACGGCGAGCTGTACCCGAAGCATTGCCTGGAATCGGCATCGAAGACTTACGACGGCGATCAGTGGGTCAGCATGGAAATGATCGTGATCGGCGGTGCGCACATCACGCACATCGTGAACGGCGAGAAGGTGCTGGAGTATTCGCTGCCGCAGATCGGCGGCGGCGTGGTCGCGAACTTCGATCCGAAGGCCAAGCGGGATGGCGAGCTGGTGAGTGGCGGTTACATCGCGCTACAGAGCGAGTCGCATCCGCTCGACGTGCGCAAGATCGAGCTGCTCGACCTCGAAGGCTGCATGGACCGCAAGGCGAAGAACTATCGCAAGTACTTCGTGCACTCGAACCCGAAGAGCTGTCAGTACTAGCCCTCACGCAAGCGCATAGAGATAGTCGACGTACGAGCGCACCGCGCCGTCCAACCCCGAGATCTTCGGATTCTGCGACTCGACCAGGAAATACTCGTCCGGCGCGTGCGCGCGCTGACCGTGGCCGAGACCGAAATGTCCCCTCTGGTCGGATTGCGATCGGTGCGTGCTGCGACGGATTCTACAAAAACATGCAGAGCGGAGGCAGAACCGTGATCCATGCACGTTGGTGATTACCGCTACGGCGCAGCCGTCACCCAACCGCACCGGCAGTTATTACCTGAAGTGAGCTGAACTGGGCTGGCGCAGGCTCCAGCCGGCCGGACCGTGCGCCGATAATCCCACCATGGCAGCGGATGCTGCGCCTCGAAGCCGAGTATGGTCTTAGCAAAGCCTCTGAGCCGGATCCTGTACGTCGACGACGATGCGTCCATGCGCGAGCTGGTACGCACGGCGTTCGCGGGTCAATCGGAGTTCTCGGTCGTGACCTGCGCTTCGGGATTCGAGGCACTGATCATCGTCGGCCAGCTGCGGCCGGACCTCATCCTTCTGGACGTGGCGATGCCGCGCCTGGACGGCATGCAGACGCTCGAATGCCTGCGCGCGATGGAGCTTGGTCATCACACCCCGGTCGTGTTCCTGGCTGCTGGCCAATCGCCGGCCGAGATCCGGCGCCTGCAGGTGGCCGGTGCCGCCGACGTGATCCAGATGCCGTTCGATGCGGCCGGTCTGCCGCAGCTGATCCATTCGATCTGGAGCCGCATCGCCGAGTAAGGCAGACTGTCGCTCCATGCGACCCTGGCTCCGTCGAACTCTCATCGTCCTCGCCGTGCTGCTGGTACTCGCCGGCGCGGCCTACTATTGGCTGATCGTCGAAAGCCACATGCCGGGCGATGCATCGTTTGCCCTCGACATCGATCGCGTGCGCGCCGCGGCCGCGGAGATTCCAGGCGACAAGCCCGCCTCGATCGAGCTCGAAGAGGTGGCACTGTTCACCTTCCCCGCGACCGGCGTCGTCGCCGGCGACGGTTGGCAAGGAACGCCGCTCCCTGTGTATTCGTACCGGCTGATCTATCCAGACAGCTCGATCGTCGTCGACACCGGCATGACCGAGGCGATGAGCGACCAGCTCACGAGCTTCGACGCGGCGGCGCTCAGCCGCGTGCAGGCTGCGATGTCCACGGCAACGCAGATCGTGGTCACGCACGAGCACATGGATCACATCGGCGGTCTGACGTCGCACCCCAACCTGGCGAACGTGTTGCCGAAGGCGCGAATCACGCGCGAGCAGCTATCGCATCCCGAACGCAGCTTGCCCGCGAAGTTTCCGGACCACGCGCTCGACGGTTATCAACCTCTCGTCTACGACCACTATCACGCACTCGCACCCGGCGTCGTGCTGATCAAGGCGCCGGGCCATTCGCCGGGCAGCCAGATCGTTTATGTGCAGACCGCAAGCGGCACGGAGCTGCTGTTCATCGGCGATGTCGCCTGGCACTTCCGTAACATCGAATTGCAACGCGAGCGCGCGCGGTTGATGACGATGCTGTTCCTCAAAGAGGATCGAACCGCGGTGTTCGGCCAGCTCGCCGCACTGAAGCGCCTGCACGAGACGCAACCCGCCGTGCACATCGTGCCCGGCCACGACGGCCCGGTGATCGACGCGCTCGTCGCCGCGGGAACCCTGAAGCGCGGCTTCAGTCCTTGAGATCGCGGAAGCGGTCGGTCGCTGCGACGAGCTGACGTCGGATACCTGGCTCGGTGGCGGCGTGCCCTGCATCCGGCACGATGTGCAGCGCCGCCTCGGGCCACGCGGCCGCGAGCTCGAGCGCACCTTCAACCGGACACAGCATGTCGTAACGACCGTGCACGATCACGCCCGGCAGGTGCCGGAAGCGTGGCACCGCTTCGATCAGCTCGTTCGGTCGCAAGAAGCAGCGGTGATGCATGTAGTGCGCTTCGATCCGCGGCATCGCCAGCATGTTCGGGCGCACGGGCTCTTCTTGTGGCGGTAGCAATGTCGCGCAGCTCGTCTCATATCTATCCCACGTGATCGCAGCCGGCATGTGCACGGCGGGATCCGGATCCAGCAATCTGCGCAGGTACGCACCGAGCAGATCGTGACGCTCGGCGGCGGGGATCGGCTCGACGAAGGCCTGGAAGTACTCGGGATAGATCAGCCGGATCGGGCCGAACCACCAGTCCATGTCGATCTCGCGGCACAGCCAGATTCCACGCAGCACGAGCGCGCGACACGCTTCGGGATGCGCCGCTGCATAAGCCAGGCCGAGCGTCGAGCCCCACGAGCCGCCGAACACGACCCAGCGATCGATGTGCAGGTGACGGCGCAAGGTCTCGATGTCGCTCACGAGATGCGCTGTCGTGTTCTCGTGCACGCTTGCGGCCGGCGTCGAGCGTCCGGCGCCGCGTTGGTCGAACAACACGAGCTTGTAGACCGCGGGATCGAAGAAGCGCCGATGCGTCGGATTGCAGCCCGCGCCCGGGCCGCCGTGCAGGAACACCGCGGGACGCCCCGCGGGATTGCCGCACAGCTCGTAGACGAGCCGGTGCCCGCCGGAAACTTCGAGCACGCCGGTTTCGTAGGGCTCGATCGAAGGATAGAGATCGCGAAGCGTGTCGTTCATGCGAGAAGCTCCTGCAAGGCCACAGCACAATCGGCCTGTGCTGTTGCCGCTGAATTCGACCACGAGCATGATGCTCGCAAAACGCCGGCACATGAATACTCAAATGATCCTCAGAACTCTGCTGGCGGCGCTCGCGCTGTCGCTCGTCGCTTGCGGCGGTGGTGGTGGCGGCGGCGGAGGCACTCAAGGCGGCGGCGTTACATCTGCTCCCCCAACACCGCCCACGCCCGTTACGGCTGACATCACGTTGCTGTTCATGGGCAACAGTCACACGGTCGTCAACGACCTCAATGGCATGGTTGCGGACATGGTGCGCGCCGGCAAGCCTGGCAACAGCGTTGCGCAGGTCCTGGCTCCGGGTGGGATGTTCCTGGATGAGCGCGTGCACGATGCGCCGTCGATGGATCTGCTGCGCGTCCAGAACTGGAGCTTCGTGATCCTGCAAGCGCAGAGGTACAGCAGCAGCGGCGCGTTCCAATATTCGACCGAGGAAGCGAAGGAGCTGGTCCGCATGAGCCGCGTGCAACGCGCCGTGCCGATCATGTTCCCGGAGTGGCCGCGCAGGGGCATCAATGAGACCCAGCGCATCTTCGACCTGCACGTCTCGATCGCGCAGGCGGAGCCCGCGTGCGTCCCGCCGATTCCGCAGGCCTTTGATCTCGCCGCCCAGCGCGCGCCTACGCTGATCCTGCACGACAGCGACGGCAATCACTCCGCGCCGGCAGGAGCATTCCTGGCCGCGCTCGTGCTGTACGCGACGATCACGGGGCTGTCGCCGCTCGATCTTCCGGCACTCCCGCAATATCCCGTCAGCGCATCGGTGCAGGCAACGTTGCGTGGAATCGCAGCCGAGACCGTGCAGACGATTCCGTCGCGGATGTGGTGCCCGGGAGATGCGATCTAGTCAGCAGCTAAAGCTGCAGCACGACGCGGTCGACGAAGCACCAGCTCCAATCCTCGCCCGGCTCGATCGACGTGATGATCGGGTGATTCGTCGCGCGGAAATGCTTGGTGGCGTGCTTGTTCTTCGAGTCGTCGCAACAACCGACGTGGCCGCACTCCCTGCACAGGCGCAGGTGCACCCAGGTGTCGCCCATCTTCAAGCACTCCTCGCAGCCGCGCGAGTTGCGCTGGTCGGTCTTCACGGAAGCCAGATGCGTGCATGAGTGCGCCATGGCGGTGAGTCTAACTTGAGTCCGAGCCGACCGGAACACGGGCGATCAGCTCGCTCAGAATCGTCGCGTCGACCGGCTTGACCATGTAGGCATCGAACCCGGCCTGCGTGCCCCGCTCCGCGTCGCCCTGGCCGCCGTACCCGGTCATCGCAACGAGCACGACGGGATGTCGCGCTCGCAAACGCACTGCGCGCGCGACACCGTAGCCGTCCAGACTCGGCAATCCTATGTCGACCAGCGCGATGTCGGCCTGCTCGCGCAGAATCGTGTCGACGCCCTGCAGGCCGTCGTTCGCTTCCACGACGTCGTGTCCTTGCATCTCCAGCAATACGCGCAGGCTGGACCGGACGTCTTCGTTGTCTTCGACGAGCGCGATGCGCCGGCGCGTCAGGTTGCGCGCGGACTGCTCGGGTGCGGCAGCTTCCGCGGGCGTCTCGATAGCCGGCAGATGAATGATGAACTCGCTTCCCTTGCCCGCGCCTTCGCTGCGTGCCTCGACCCGGCCGCCGTGCAACTCCGCGATCCGCCGCACCAGCGTGAGCCCGATACCGAGGCCGCCTTGCGAGCGATCGAGGCCGCGCGCGCCTTGCACGAACAAGTCGAAAATTCGCGGCTGCAGCTCCGGTTCGAGGCCGAGGCCCGAGTCGCGTACGCGGAACACTGCTTCCTCGTGCTCGCGCCGCACGGTCACTTCGATCCGTCCCGGCGGCGGCGTGTACTTGATAGCGTTGGTCAGCAAGTTGGCAATTACCTGATCGACGCGCGTCGGATCGACGTTCACCCAGACGGATTCGAGGTGCGTGATGCAGTCATGGCGCTGCAGCTGGCCGGTGTTGCGCAGCGTATCGACCGTGTTGCCGACGATCTGCGCGAGATCCACCGGCCGGCGGTCGAGTACGATCTTCCCCATCATCACGCGCGCAGCGTCGAGCAAGTCGTCCGTCAATTTGCTGAGGTGGCGGACCTGGCGACGGATGATCGCCTTGGCATGCTGTTCCATGTCCTTGCGCTGCGTCTGCTCGGAGTGATCCAGCACCTGGGCAGCCGTCGAGATCGCAGCGAGCGGATTGCGCAGCTCGTGCCCGAGCATCGCGAGGAATTCGTCCTTGGTCTTGTTCGCCAGCTCCGCGGCGAGTCGCGCGTTCTGTTCGCGCAGCCGCGCTTGCCGCTCGCTATGCAAGAGCTTGTCGCGCTCGATGTGCGCGGCGAGCAGCGTCAACACGGCCTGGCGAATCTCCGGCAGATCCGTCTCCGGCAGCGCCGGCGCCTCGCCACGCGCGACGGAAGCAGCAGCGCGTTCCAGCTTGCTCATCGGTCCGGTCACGCTGCGTCCAGTGAAGAAGGCCGCACCGAAGCCGAGCAGGACGGAAGCGAGCATCGAACCGCCGAGCACCAGGTAAGAGCGAATGACCGGCGCATCGACGGTCGCGGTCGGAACGCCGATGGCCGCAGACCAGCCGGTTTCGGGCGAGCGATGGTAGACCGTGTACACACTCACGCCTTCCAGCGTGGTCGTGACCGAAACGCTCTCGCCCCGATCGAGCATCTCCAGCAGGGATGCAGAAGGCGGCTTGCCTACCCATGAAGCCTGGTTGCGCGTGCGCGCCACGACCGTCCGGCGCTGGTCGAGCACGGCGACTGTCGCACCTTCCGGCAACGCATGACGCTTCACGATCTCCAGCACTGCTTCGGGCCGCAGCACCGCAGTGAGCACGTATGCAATCGAGTCGCCTTCGCGGATCGGCAACCGCACCGCGAAGACGTACATGTTCAGCACCGGGCTCCAGATCAGGTTGCCCACGCCAGGCACGCCGGCGCGCACCGTCGCCTCGACCGCACCGGGATCGATCCCGCGCGGTAGCGGCGAGCCCAAAGGCAAGCGCACGTTGACCACGTGTTGCGACGTGGGATCGGACAAGACGATGTTCGCCCACGACGGCCGCCGTTCGAGCAGTGCGCGCGCCTCCGAGTAAAAGCCGTCGAAGTCGTGCGCCCGCAGCCGGGGGCTGGCAGCTAGCGCGTCCAGCGAGGCGAGCGACGTCCGCAACTCTGCGTCTACCGCAGCGACGACGGTACGCATCGTGTTTTCGGCCGACTGGATCTGCTGCCGGCGCTGGGCCTGCGCGTTGTACAGGAGAATCGCGAACGACAGCAGAACGAGCGGCAGCAGACCGGCAACGACGATCCAGAACAGCCGTCGTTCGAGCGGACCGAGGGCAATGGCTCGCCACAGGCGTTGCACATTCATTCTGCGTGTATTCTAGGCCCATGAGCCGCGAACACGTACTGCGCCCCGC
>CADEEJ010000034.1:0-4856 GCA_902826315.1 uncultured Steroidobacter sp. | reverse complement strand
TATTGGTCGTGGTGCTATGGCTGCGCGGCGCCGTTCCCGGAGGCGGCGTGCTCGCGATGGTCGGCGATATCCTGCTAGCGCTGCTGTTCGCGTGGTGCCTGACCGACCGCCGCCGTTGAAGACTGGAGTGCGTAGGCCGCATCCCGATGCTTCTTGACCATCGGCAACATCTCGGCGGCGTAGCGTTGCAGCGGCTGCGGCAAGGTTTTCAAAGTCGCCGCTGCATCGAACAGTGCAACTGCCTCGTCGTGACCGGAAACGATTGCCTTGACGTAGCCGGCGTCGAACCGGTCCGCAGGTGCGCGCTTGAGCGCATCCTTCGCGTCCTGATGCTTCTTGTCGACCATGGCGGGCAACGCTGTCGTCAGGTCCGCCGCGACGGAGCGCAGTTTCTCCTGGGCTCGCCAATGCTCGTCGCGCATCTTGCGTGCATAGCCTTGCAAGCCCGCGTTGTGCGAGCGAGTCAGCGCCAGGTCCGCCAACTCCATCTCCTGCATGTTGACGATCGCTGCACGAATGACGAAGGTCTGTGCCGTCAGCGGCGCGTCGGCCACCGAGGGCGGCGGCTCGAACGATGCTGTACCGCGCGGCGGAGGCTGTGCTTGCGGCTGTTGCGCCAAACCCGCCTGGCACAGCAACACCAGCGGCAGCGTGAGCAGGAACGAACCGCGATGCATGGCACTCTCCGCACGTCAGGATCGGGATCTCCATGAAAAACCGTCGCGCTGTGCGCTTTGTTCCGCGCACGGCGGTTGCGCTCGCGTGCTGCCTTGGCGTTGTCGGCGCTGCGCACGGCGCTACGCAGCACGATTCTGATATCCGGCGCCTTTGCCGCGGATCGGACGGCTCGCGCAAGGAAGTCATGAGCGTCGAAACGAGGCTGGCCTCGGTGCCTGTCTTGCTGCGCTTTCCGCCGAAAATCTCCCGACCGCCGATCCTGTTGTGGCACGGCTTCGGGCCGCCGGCGAGCGAGCGTGCGCTGATGGAGGCTTTGCCGCTGGATGACGTGCCGGCGCTCAAGGTCTATCTCGGGCTGCCGCAGTTCGGTGCGCGTGAATCGCCCGGCGGCCGTGAGGACATGATTCGTCGTCAGAAGGAAGACCTGGGAAAGCTCGTGTTCGAGCCGGTGGTCGTCGGCGCGGCCGAGGAACTGCCGTCGGTCGTCACAGCCTTGCAACAGCTGAGTTGCCTGCGGGCGAGCGACAAGGTCGACCTGTTCGGCTTCTCGGCCGGTGGAGCGGCAGTGTTGTTCGCGCTCGCCGAAGGGAAGCTGCCGATCGACAAGGCCGTGATCGTCAACGCATCGACTGGTCTGACCGCTTCCGTCGACGCCTTCGAACGTGCGACCAAGCAGCAATACAACTGGTCCGACTACACGCGTCAGCTGGCACGCCGCACGGATGCCGTACAGCGCGCGAAAGACATCGCGCGCGATCACCCTGCCCTGCTGATCGTGCAAGGAAGCGGTGACACGATGATCACGTCGAAGAACGCGGTCGCGTTGCGCGACGCGCTCATGCCCTACTACGAGAGCTCGCACGACGAGTCGCGACTGCGGTTGGCACTCGTCGACGGCCTGTCGCACGGCTGGGCGGACTCCGACCACCTCGGCGAGTTGCGCACGACGATCGCCGACTGGTTCAGCACTCCTTGAGGATTCGCTTATGCCCATCATTCAGCACAAGTCGAAGCGATGGCGGCGACCTGATAGGCTTCGCGCACCATGTGCAGAAACATCAAGACGCTGTTCAATTTCGCGCCGCCGGCGACGGAGGAAGAGATCCGCGCCGCCTCGTTGCAGTTCGTCCGCAAGCTGAGCGGCTTCAACGCGCCGTCGCAGGCGAATCGTGCGGCGTTCGAGAAGGCCACCGCCGACGTCGCCGACGTCGCACGCACGCTGATGGAGTCGCTGATCACGACGGCACCGCCACGTGATCGCGAAGTCGAGGCCGCGCGTGCCAAAGCACGCTCGGCCGCGAGGTTCGGAGCGGTAAAGGGGTCCGGCTGAAGCCGAACCCCTGCATTTACTGTGCGGCGTCGTGCTTGAAGCGACCGCGCGGCCGCTCCGTCAGCGCATCGAACTTCTTCATCTGCTCGGGCGACAGCACGGCCTGGAGCTTCGTGGTCGTGTCCTGCTTCAGCTCCGCGTGAAATTTCTGCTTCTCTTCACGTGACGGCGTCGTGCCGGCGGCATGCACCTGGTCGTGCGCCGCCTTCAGCTTCTGGCGCTCCTCGCTCAGGATCTTCTGGACTTCCGCCTTCTGCGAATCGTTCAGGTCCAGCAGCACGGCCATGCGATCCAGGTCAGGACCGGGGCCGCCGTGGCCGGGCGGGCCTTCGAGCGGGCAGGCCAGCGCGACCGAGCTCGCTAGCAGCGCTGCCGCAATCAGTGCTACGCGTGATTTCATTGCAATCTCCGTTGATGGACGAACGCGCCGATAGAGGACGCGAGTGTCAATCTACGGGGCGCTCGCCCGCCGAGCCGTAATCAATGGTTACCGACTGTAACCGCGGCAGCACCAGCTTCGCTTCGAGGCCGCCGCTGCCGCGGTTCGCCAGTGTCAGCGAGCCGCGGTGGGCTTGCGCCACGTCGCGAGCAATGCTCAACCCGAGGCCGGTCCCGCCCGTTTCGCGATTGCGCGAGTTTTCCAGCCGATAGAAGGGCTCGAACACCCGCTCGATCTCGGCTTCCGGGATGCCCGGGCCTTCGTCGAGCACGCGGATCGTCAGCTCGTCGCCGCTGTCCGCAACCGCGACCGTCGCGCGTTCGCCGTACTGGAGCGCGTTGTCGATCAGGTTGCCGAGGCAGCGCTTGAGGGCGAGCGGCTTGCACAGGAACGGCGCGGCAGCATGACCCTCTATTGCGACGTTCGCGTTGACCTCGCCGTACTGTCGCTGCAATTCCAGTAGCAGCGCGTCGATGTCCATCGCAACCGTCGGCTCGGCGTCGTTGAGCCCGCGGAACACGCTCAACGCGCCGCGCACCATGCGCGTCATTTCGTCCAGGTCTTCGATGCAGCGCGTGCGCAGCACTTCGTCTTCGATCGATTCGACTCGCAGACGCAGTCGCGTGATCGGCGTGCGCAGATCGTGCGACATCGCCGCGAGCACACGCGTGCGACTGTCGAGATAGCGATTCAATCGCTCTTGCATGGCGTTGAAGGCGCGTGTCGCACGCTTCAGCTCGCGGGCGCCGCGCTCTTGCAGCGGCTGCACCGTCGCGCCGCTGCCCACTGCGTCCGCCGCTTTCGCGAGATCGCCGAGCGGTCGCGTGATCGTCCGAGTCATCGCGTAGAGCACGATGCCGAGCATCGTCGTAAGAAAGACCAGCTCGACCAGGAAGTGCCTCGGGAACGGCGGCGGACCCCGCGGCGAGAACGTACGGAATGCGACTCGATCGCCGTCCGGCAGCGTCACCACGAGATCGAACATGCGATCAGGTGGCGGCGGCGGAGAGCCGGGCATCGGCACGACACGGTGAGGCCCACCGCGCGGCGGTCGTGCCGTAACGGAAAATTGGCCACCCAGCTCCCGCTGTACTTCGCTCGCGAAATTACGCTGAGCCACACCCAGGTCGCCGTGCATGCGCTCGTGCGGACGCTTCGGTTGATGCTCGGCGCGCAGCTGCGCCAGCGTCGAATCGCGCTGCTCGGGCGGCAGTTTTGCGAGCTGCTGACTGACTTCGACGATGCTCGCAGCCGTCGCGCTGGAGCCGCTCTCCGAAAACGCCAGCTCGCGCCGCTCGCGGAACACGAGCATGATGAGACTGAGTAACGCGACCGCGACGACGGCGACTGTCGCCCCAAACAAGCGTCCGAACAGCGTCTGCGGCAATGGCAAGCGCATCAGTACTGCTCCACCGGAACGCCGATCACATATCCCTCGCCGTAGATCGTCTTGATGATGCGCGGCGAACGCGCGTCGTCGCGCAGCGTCTGCCGCAGGCGGCTGATCCTCACATCGATGCTGCGGTCGAAGGGATCCAGCTCGCGGCCACGAACCAGCTCCATCAGCTGTGCACGTGAGAGCACGCGCGTCGCGTGCGACAAGAGAACCGAGAGCAGCCGAAATTCTGCACCGCTCAGCGCCGTCTGCGTGCCGTCGCCATGCGAGAGTGTGCGTGTCGTGTTATCCAGCTGCCAGTCGCCGAACTTGTAGCCATTGGCCTGGCGCAGATCGGGATCGCGCGGCATGTGCGCAGTGCGACGCAGGATGGCCTTGATGCGACCCACAAGCTCTCGCGGACTGAACGGCTTCGGCAAGTAGTCGTCCGCGCCGACTTCCAGTCCCAGCACGCGATCGATCTCCTCGCCGAGCGCAGTGAGCATCAGCACGGGAATCTGCGATTGCATGCGCAGATCGCGGCACAGCTTCAAGCCGTCCTCGCCCGGCAGCATCAAGTCGAGCACGATTAGATCGATATGGGTCTGCTCGAGCGTGCGCCGCATCGCCTTGCCTTCGGCGACTGCAGTCACGCGATAACCGTTCTTCTGCAGGTAATCGCCCAGCAGCGTGCGGATGTCGCGATCGTCGTCCACGACCAGGATATGCGGCGCTTCGCTCATGCACGGCTACTGTACACGCCGCTCCTGCGCGATGCCGCAGGCTCGCCGGGCAAGTTGTAACGAACTGTTGCGCCCTGCTCGCGGGCAACACTCGGATACAGACTATAGGGCGAATTGGCGATCCAGCAGTTGCGGGTCGGCGTCGTAGACCCAACACTCGCGCAGGCGATCGTCGGCGACGGTGAAGATAAGCACGCGATCCATCTCGATGCGTGCGTCACCGGTGCCGAAGCTTTCGCGCGCGATGATGGCGCCGCGCTCGGCGCCCGCCAGCGTCGCAACGATCTTGAC
>CADEEJ010000033.1:9112-30614 GCA_902826315.1 uncultured Steroidobacter sp. | reverse complement strand
TTGGCGGAGAGGGTGGGATTCGAACCCACGTACACCGGTGAAGATGTAACTGGAATTCCAGTCCAGCGCCTTCGACCACTCGGCCACCTCTCCGGCGCATGCAAATCAGGGCGCGCAGGTTACCTGCCCGCCGACCGTCAGGCAAACCCTATACCTGCCGATTGGATGGCCTCCATCACGGGGCCGTGAAACTGCTTCGACAGCGGCACGAGCGGCAGGCGGATGCCGTCCTGGATCAGGCCGAGCCGGGCGACGGCCCACTTCACCGGGATTGGGTTGGTTTCGACGAACATCGCCTTGTGCAGCCTCTGGAGCTGCATGTCGAGCTTGCGTGCCAGCTCGCGATTCCCCGCCAGCGCCGCGTCCATGACGCCCCGGATCTGCCGCGGCGCGACGTTGGCGCTCACCGACACGACGCCCTGATACCCGGCCAGCACGCACTCGCACGCCAGGTCGTCGTCGCCACTTAGCAACGTCATGCGGCCGCCGACCCGTGCGAAAAGCTCGCGATTGCGTTCGAGCGAGGCCGCTTCCTTGATACCGACGATATTCGGCACTGCCGCTGCGAGCCGCTCGACGGTCTCCGGCTTGATGTCGCAGCCGGTCCGGCTCGGCACGTTGTACAGCAGGATCGGGATCGAGACTTCCTGGGCGACCGCCTTGTAGTGCTGGAACAGGCCTTCCTGGGTCGGCTTGTTGTAATACGGCGTGACCATCAGGCAGGCGTCCGCGCCTGCGTCCTTGGCCAGCTGCGTCAACTCGATCGCCTCGCGCGTCGAATTCGCGCCGGTGCCGGCGATGACCGGGATCCGCTTGGCAGCGCGCTGTACCACCTTGCGCACGACGCCGATGTGCTCCTCGACGCTCAGCGTCGGCGACTCGCCGGTCGTGCCGACGGCGACGATGCCGTTGGTGCCGTTGGCGACGTGGAATTCGACCAGGCGCGCGAGCGCTTCGTCATCCACGGCACCGTCCGCCTTCATGGGCGTGACCAGCGCCACGTTGCTGCCGCTGAACATGGGTTTTTCCGGGAAATCCTGTGCCGAGAGGTGCCCGGGATCCTACTGGCGGCCCACCTCCGGGTGCAAGGAGCGTGCGGGGCCTGCCGCGTCCGAAATCCATCGTTTTCACCTCCTTGCCGAGCCTGTAAACTTGCGCCCCGCCCACCTTTCCGCCTCCCCATTCGATGCAATTTATCGTTATCAGCGCACTCGGCAGCGACCGGACCGGCCTCGTTTACGACCTCACGCGCATCGTGCTCGATTGCAACGGCAACATCGTCGACAGCCGCATGACGGCGCTCGGCAGCGAGTTCGCGATGCTCCTGCTCGTCTCCGGCAACTGGCACACGCTCGCCAAGCTGGAGACCGAGCTCAAGAAGCTGGGCGACGCCGGCGGCTTCACGATCAGCGTGCGCCGCACCGAGCCGCGAGCCGCGCGGCGCGAAGTCGTGACGTACTCGGTCGACGTGGTCTGTCTCGACCAGCCCGGCATCGTGCACAACCTGGCGGGGTTCTTCAGCTCGCGCGGCATCGACATCGCGGAGCTCTCGACGCGCAGCTATTCCGCCGCGCACACCGGCGCGCCGATGTTCGCGGTGCAAATGGTGGTGCACATCCCCGCCAAGATCCACATCGCGGCGCTGCGCGAAGAATTCATGGATCTGTGCGACCAGCTGAACCTCGATGCAATCCTCGAACCGGTGAAGGCATGACCGTTACGTTGAACAAGAAAGTCTCCGCATTCAGCAGCCCGGCGACGGGCGGCAAGACCTGGAAGCTGTCCGACGCGGCCGGCAAGAAGCTGGTCCTGTACTTCTATCCGAAGGACAACACCACCGGCTGCACGCTCGAAGGCCAGGCGTTCCGCGACCTGAATGCCGCTTTCAAGAAGGCCGGCACGGTCGTGCTCGGCGTTTCGCCCGACAGCGTCGCGTCGCACGAGAAGTTCAAGGACAAGATGGAATTCCCGTTCGACCTGCTGTCCGATGAGGACAAGAAGGTGTGCGAGCTGTTCTCCGTGTGGAAGGAGAAGAGCATGTACGGTCGCAAGTACATGGGCGTCGAGCGCAGCACGTTCCTGATCGACGGCGGCGGCGTGCTGCGCCAGGAGTGGCGCAAGGTGAAAGTCCCGGGCCACGCGGACGAAGTACTCGCAGCTGCGAAGGCGCTCTGACGTCATGCCCAGAGGCGAAACCCCCGAGACCAAGCGCGGGCGCGCAACTTCGCGCGACCGCCAGCAGCGGCGCATCTTCGTGCTCGACACCAACGTGTTGATGCACGACCCGACGGCGATCTTCCGTTTCGACGAGCACGACATCTACATCCCGATGATCGTGCTGGAGGAGCTGGACGCCGGCAAGAAAGGCCTGTCGGAAGCGGCACGCAACGTGCGACAGGTGAGCCGCTTCCTCGACGAGCTGATGGGCAGCGCCACCAAGGCGCAGATCGACAAGGGCCTGGAGCTGCCGACCGCCAAGTACACGAATGGCGGCAGCAAGAAGCAGCCTTCGACCGGTCGGCTGTTCTTCGAGACCAAGGCGCTGGTCGGCGGACTGCCGGATACGCTGCCGGGTCATGGCGCGGACAACGCGATCCTCGGCCAGACGCTCGCGCTCAGAGACGAATTCCCGGATGCGCGCATCACGCTGGTGTCGAAGGACATCAACCTGCGCATCAAGGCCGCGATCGTCGGCGTGCACTCCGAGGACTACTACAGCGACAAGACGATCGAAGACGCGGACCTGCTGTACACCGGCGTGCAGGAGCTGCCGACGAACTTCTGGGAGCGCCACGGCAAGAACATCAACTCCTGGCAGGAGCACTCGCGCACGTTCTATCGCGTGCAGGGCCCGATGGTGCGCGAGTGGCACATCAATCAGTTCCTGTATCAGAAGGACTCGAACGGCCTCGAAGCGCTGGTGCGCAACATCGACGGCAACGGCGCAGTGATGGAGCTGGTGCGCGACTACCGCAACGAGCGGCACAGCACATGGGGCATCACGGCGCGCAACCGCGAGCAGAACTTCGCGCTCAATCTCCTGCTGGATCCCGAGATCGACTTCGTGACGATCCTTGGCCCGGCGGGTACCGGCAAGACGCTGCTGACTCTGGCAGCGGGCCTCGCGCAGACGCTGGAGAGCAATCGCTACAGCGAGATCATCATGACGCGCGTGACGATCCCGCTCGGCGAGGACATCGGCTTCCTGCCCGGCACCGAGGAAGAAAAGATGGAGCCCTGGATGGGCGCGTTGATGGACAACCTGGAAGTGCTGACGCAGAGCCAGGAGGGCGGCAACTGGGGCCGCGCCGCCACCAACGACCTGCTGCGCAATCGCATCAAGATCCGCTCGCTGAATTTCATGCGCGGCCGCACCTTCCTCAACCGGTTCCTGATCCTCGATGAGGCGCAGAACCTCACGCCGAAGCAGATGAAGGCGCTGGTGACGCGCGCCGGTCCGGGCACGAAGCTCGTGTGCCTGGGCAACATCGCGCAGATCGACACGCCGTACCTGACGGAGACGACCTCGGGCCTGACGTACGTCGTCAACCGGTTCCGCGGCTGGGCGCATTCGGGGCATATCACGCTGGTGCGCGGCGAGCGCTCGCGTCTGGCGGACTACGCGTCGGACATCCTGTAGGTATGCCGAAGCGCAAGCAGCAGGATCTCTCCCAGCTCGGGCAGCACGTGGCGTGGCCGGAGTCGCCCGACAAGGCCGAGCTGGAGCGCGTGCCGAATCCGCATCCGGACAAGCTGTATCTCGCGCGCTTCACCGCGCCGGAATTCACCTCGCTGTGCCCGATCACCGCGCAGCCGGACTTCGCGCACCTCGTCATCGACTACGTGCCGCGGCGCTGGCTGGTGGAGAGCAAGTCGCTGAAGCTGTATCTCGGCTCGTTCCGCAACCACGGCGCGTTCCACGAGGACTGCACGCTGGCGATCGCCGGACGCCTCGTCGACTTTCTCAAGCCGCGCTGGCTGCGGATCGGCGGTTACTGGTATCCGCGCGGCGGCATGCCGATCGACGTCTTCTGGCAGACGGGCAAGCCGCCTGCCGACCTGTGGATTCCCGAGCAGGGCGTAGCGCCCTACAGAGGGCGGGGCTGAACGCTTCCTGCTATAGTCGCCCGCCTTTCAATCGATCGGCGACGCCCCCATCTGAACCGCTTATGGCGGCTCGCGTCGGTTTCTCCGCGACGATCAGCCGCGAATCCCGCCAGGCCCGGAAGGGAGCAACGGTAACGGTGATATCGGGCGCCGGAGAGGTGCCGGCGCGGGCCGCCTCCATTTAGACTGCACCGCATGTCCTATCTCGCTCTTGCACGCAAATGGCGGCCCCGCAATTTCAGCGAGCTCGCCGGCCAGGAACACGTCATGCGCGCGCTCGTCAACGCGCTCGAGACCGGCCGCGTGCATCACGCTTTCCTGTTCACGGGCACGCGAGGTGTAGGCAAAACGACGATCGCGCGCATCCTCGCGAAGTCGCTGAACTGCGAGACCGGAGTGACGCCGACGCCGTGCGGCAAGTGCAGCGCGTGCCGTGAGATCGACGAAGGGCGCTTCGTCGACTTGATGGAAGTCGACGCCGCGTCGCGCACGAAGGTGGACGATACGCGCGAGCTGCTCGACAACGTGCAGTACTCGCCTGCGCGCGGCCGTTACAAGGTCTATCTCATCGACGAAGTGCACATGCTGTCGACGCACTCCTTCAATGCGCTGCTCAAGACGCTGGAGGAGCCGCCGCCGCACGTGAAGTTCCTGCTCGCGACCACGGATCCGCAGAAGCTGCCGGTGACGGTGTTGTCGCGTTGCCTGCAGTTCAACCTCAAGCGGTTTCCGCCAGGCTTGATTTACAAGCGGCTGACGGAGATTGCTCAAGCGGAAAAACTCGAATTCGAGGCCGACGCGTTGCGGCTCGTCGCACGCGCTGCCGAGGGCAGCATGCGCGATGCGTTGAGCCTGCTCGACCAGGTGATCGCATTCGGCGGCATGAAGCTGACCGCTGCCGATACGCGCATGATGCTCGGGACGTTGGATCGCACGCAGGTATTCGAAATCGTCGAGGCGCTGGTCGCGCGCGACGCGAAGAAAGTGTTGGCGTGCGTCGAAGCGCTCGATGAGCGCGCACCCGACTATCGCGATGTGCTCGCGGACCTGGCTGCGCTTCTGCAGAAGCTGGCGCTGCTGCAGGCTGTGCCCGATATGCAGCTCGACGAGGCTGAAGACATCGAGACTTACAAGCGTCTCGCGGCTGCGTTGAGTCCGGAAGACGCGCAACTGTTCTACCAGATCGCCATCGTCGGCCGTCGCGACCTGGAGCTCGCTCCCGATGTGCGCGGCGGATTCGAGATGGTCCTGTTGCGCATGCTCGCGTTCGCAGTCGCCGACGGAGCGCAGCTGCAAACGACGAGCCCGGCCGCGCCGATCAAGGTCCCCGCTGCGGCTCCAGCAAGCAAGTCGACGGCACCGGCGAAACCTGCTGCGGTTGCAGCTGCATCAGCGACGCCGACGGCGACAGACTGGCCTGGCATGGTCGCGCAGATGAATCTGCAAGGCATGGTGAAAGAGCTCGCTGCGCACACCACGCTCACCGGACGGCAGGGCAACAAGGTGCAGTTGGTGCTGGACACCGACGGCGAGCATTTCCGGCGGCCGCAGCTCGAAGAGAAGCTGGCGCAGGCATTGAGCGCGTACTTCGGCGAGCCCATCCGGATCGAGCTCTCCGTCGCGGATCGCGCACTGGACACGCTTGCGCGGCAGCAGAAGGCCGCGGCCGACGATCGCGTGCAGCAGGCGCGCGCCGCCATCGAAAACGATCCAAACGTACGAGCGATGCGTGACATGTTCGGTGCCACGGTCACGCCCGACTCCGTCCGTCCTACCGAATAGTTTCGGAGCTTCCATGAAAGGCAACATCGGCAACATGATGAAACAGGCGCAGCAGATGCAGGCCAATCTGCAGCGCGCACAAGCGGAGATCGCTGCGCTCGAAGTGACGGGCGAGGCGGGCGGCGGCATGGCGAAGGTGACGATGACGGGCAAGCACGAAGTGCGCCGTGTGTCGCTCGATCCTTCGATCGTCAGCAGCGACGACAAGGACATGCTGGAAGATCTGATCGCCGCAGCCATCAACGACGCCGTGCAGAAGCTCGAGCGGGTCACGCAGGAAAAGATGTCGAGCGTCATGGGGGGCATGCAGCTGCCGCCCGGCATGAAGATGCCTTTCTGATCGACCAGTAGTCGATGATCTATCCGCCGTCTCTTGTCCGCCTGATCGAAGCCTTGCGCTGCCTGCCCGGAGTCGGGCCGAAGTCGGCGCAGCGCATGGCGTTCCATCTGCTGGAAAAGGATCGCAACGCCGCCGGGTTTCTTTCCGAAGCATTGCAGAAGGCAGTCGAGGGTGTCGGCCGCTGTAAACGCTGCCGCATGTTCGCCGATGCAGAGCTGTGTCCTATCTGTTCGGCTTCCTCTCGCGATCAGACACTCCTGTGTGTCGTCGAGTCGCCTGCCGATGTTGCAGCGATCGAGCAGTCGGGCAGCTATCGCGGTACTTACTTCGTGCTGATGGGTCACCTGTCGCCGCTGGACGGCATCGGTCCTGACGAATTGGGATTTGCACAGCTCGAAGCGTTGCTCACTGAGGGCAGCGTGAAAGAAGCGATCCTGGCAACGAACACAACTGTCGAAGGCGACGCCACGGCTCACGTCGTCGCCGAGCTTGCACACCGTCACAAAGTGAAATCGAGCCGCATCGCGCACGGCGTGCCGGTCGGCGGCGAGCTCGAATACGTCGATGGTGGGACGCTCGCGCACGCGCTTGCCGGGCGGCATCTGTTGTCGGGCTGAAGCTGCCGACGTCAGCGGCGACGCTCGTACTCGGGCGGCAACCCACGCATGATGTTGATGAGCCGCTTGTAGCTCTCGTAGCGGCGTGGCGAAAGCTTGCTGTCAGCAACTGCTTTCGTCACGGCGCAGCCCGGCTCGCGCAGGTGCAGGCAGTTGTTGAAGCGGCACTCGTGAGCGAGCGCGAGAATCTCCGGCCAGCCGACCTGCACTTGCGATTCTTGCACCGGGGGCGGCGCGTAGTCGCGCACGCCCGGCGAATCGATCAGCTCGCCGCTGCCGGGAATGCGGAACAGGGCCGTCGACACCGTCGTGTGACGGCCTTCGCCGGTCGATTCCGAGATCGTGCGCGTCGGCCGCGACGACGCCGGTGCGAGCGCGTTCGTCAGCGTCGACTTACCCATGCCCGATTGCCCGACGAACATGGCGACCTGTCCGTTCAGCCGTGCCTGCAGCGGCGCGACGGTCTCGGTGGTGCGTGCGGAGAGGTGCAGCACTTCGTAGCCCGCAGCTTCGTACTCACCGGTGAAAGCTCGAAACTGCTCGTCCGCGGTATCCGGCAGGTCCGATTTGTTGACGACGACGATTCCGGTGATGCCCGCGAGCGCAGCGCCGGCGAGATAGCGGTCCGCGATATAGGGATCGGGCACCGGCTCAGGTGCGACGATCACTGCGAGTAGCGAGAGATTTGCGGCGAGCGCCTCGGTGCGTCCACGACTGTCCGTCCGGGAGAACGTCGTACGACGTGGCGCTACGGTCACGACCTTCGCGACGTCGCCGCTTGCTTGCGACGGTGGGCGGATCGTTACCTCATCGCCGCAGACGCACGTCAACCGTTTGCCAAAGAGCTCGGCTGGAAAAGTCGCGCCGTCCGCGGTCGATACTGTGACTCGCCGGCCGAACGACTCGATGACACGTGCCGGCAACTCGGCAGCGGCGGCGCCGCTCATGTCCGGGCTGCGAGTTGCTGGAGTCGCGAAATCCGCACTAACGCCGGGGGATGAGAGTCGTAGAACGCAGAGTGCAAATGATCGGGCGTCAACGTCGTTGCGTTATCGCGATAGAGCTTGACCAATGCCTCGGCCAGTTGGCGAGCATCGGCGAACTTCGCGGCGAACTCATCCGCTTCGAATTCATGCTTGCGCGACCACCACGCGCCCAGCGGCGTCGTGAAGTATGTGAAGACCGGCAGTACGAACACGAACAGCAGCAGCGCTGCGTGAGGGGAGGGTGTTCCGATACCGAACGCCGTGTAGAAATCCGGCCATTGCGCCAGGAATCCGAGCACCGCAAGGCCGATGAGCCCGAAGGCGAGGGAGAGGACCAGACGCCAGC
Organism: uncultured Steroidobacter sp.; assembly: GCA_902826315.1. Classification (GTDB taxonomy): domain Bacteria; phylum Pseudomonadota; class Gammaproteobacteria; order Steroidobacterales; family Steroidobacteraceae; genus Steroidobacter. The sequence goes on along the minus strand of CADEEJ010000033.1, from coordinate 22,436 downwards.
GCACGTGATTCAGGCGGAAGTGGCCAAGCTCATGCGCCAGCACGGCTTCCACTTCCGCGATCTGCAGACGTTCGAGCAAGGTGTCGAAGAACACGATGCGCTTGCTGCGTCCCACTCCGGTGAAATACGCGTTGCCGTGCACCGAGCGCCGCGAGCCGTCCATCACGAAGACGCCACGCGAAGAGAAGCCACAGCGCTGCAGCAGGGCTTCCGCGCGCTGCTTGAGCGCCTCGTCGCTGAGCGGCGTGAACTTGTTGAACAGCGGCGCTATCAATGTCGGCCACGCCCAGGTGATCAACACCGTGAACCCCACCCACACGAACCACGCGTATAGCCACCAGAGCGTGCCGGCCCGCTGCATCAGGAACAGGATCACGAACACCAGCGGTCCGCCGAGCACCAGTCCAACCAGCAAGCCTTTGAACAAGTCGGCGACGAACAAGCCGACTGTCGTGCGATTGAAGCCGAATCGTGCCTCCACACCGAACGTGCGCCAGACCGACAGCGGCAGGCCGATGAGCGAGACGAGGAGAAATGTGGAGAGCACGACAGCCGTGCCGTGCCATACCGCAGGCAGATGCACCGCTTGCCACGCGCGATCGATGGCGCTGAGCCCGCCGCCCAGGGTGAGTATCAGTGCCAGTGCTGCGTCCAGGAGCGTGTCCCAGCGGCTGATCCGCGCGCTCGCGACGGTGTAGTCCGCAGCTTTCTGATGGGACGCGAGGTCGATCTGCGCGCGAAATGCTTCCGGCACCTCGTCGCGATGGCGTTGGACCGCCGCGACCTGGCGCTGATTCAACCAGCTGCGCGTCAGCGTCGACGCAACGAGCAGCAGCACGAACAATTCAGCGAACCAATGCATTGCGGAGTCTCCCGCGGCACTTTAGCTTCTGCTGGTATGATGCCGCAATGAGCGATAGAGATCCGTTGCGCCTGATCTGGATCGACCTGGAAATGACGGGCCTCAAGCCCGACAGCGATCACATCATCGAGATCGCCACCATCGTCACGGACCGGCATCTGAACACATTGGCGGAAGGACCGGTGCTCGCAATCCACCAGACGGATGCCGTGCTCGACGCGATGGACGACTGGAACCGCCGCCAGCACGGCACGTCGGGCCTTGCAGCGCGGGTGCGCGCGAGCACGGTCACAGCAGCGCAGGCCGAGCGGGAGACGGTGAACTTCCTCTCGCGCTGGATCGAGCCGGGCGTTTCGCCGATGTGCGGCAACAGTATCTGCCAGGACCGGCGCTTTCTCGCGCGCGAGATGCCGGAGCTGGAGCGCTATTTCCACTATCGCAATCTCGACGTGAGCACGCTCAAGGAGCTGGCGCGGCGCTGGGCCCCGGAGGCCTTCAGCGGCTTCCAGAAGAGCTCGACCCACCTGGCCCTCGACGACATCCGCGACTCGATCCGCGAGATGCAACACTATCGCCAGACCTTCCTGCGCGTACCGTGAAGCCTCATTCGGAGGCTTGCGAGCGCAATCGCGAGCCTATCCTCAATGTATTGCGCCAGTGGTTCACGAAGCCGGGTATTGCGCTCGAGATTGGCGCCGGCACTGGTCAGCACGCGGTGCACTTCGCCACGCATCTGCCGCACCTGGAGTGGCAGCCGACGGACTGCGAGGCGAATCTCGCCGGCGTCGGCCTGTGGGTGAGTGAAGCAGCGCTGCCCAACCTGCGTGCGCCCGTGAAGCTCGACGTCCGCGACAGCGAGTGGCCGTTGCAGACGGCGGACTACGTTTTCAGTGCGAACACGGCACACATCATGAGCTGGCCGGAAGTGGAGCTGATGTTCGCCGGCGTCGCACGCGTGTTGCGCACGCGGGGACTGTTCGCTCTCTACGGTCCATTCAATCGCGACGGACGTTTCACGAGCGAGTCGAACCAGGCGTTCGACGCGTCGCTGCGGGAGCGCGATCCGAACATGGGGTTGCGCGACGACAAGGCGTTGCAGGCCCTGGGTCGCCAGCATGGTCTCGCGTTCACCGCAGAGCATGCGATGCCCGCGAACAACCGCTTGCTGATCTGGTCGCGGTAATTCTCGCGCCGGCTACTTGATCGCGTTCCCGGCGAGGAACAGCCAGGTTTCCACGACAGTGTCAGGATTCAGCGAGATGCTCTCGATTTTCTGTTCGAGCAGCCAGCGCGCGAAGTCCGGGTGATCGGACGGCCCCTGGCCGCAGATGCCGATGTACTTCCCCTGCTTGCGGCAGGCATCGATCGCCATCTTGAGCAGCGCCTTGACTGCGTCGTCGCGCTCATCGAACAGTTTGGCGATGATCGCCGAGTCGCGATCCAGGCCGAGTGTCAGCTGCGTCATGTCGTTGGAACCGATCGACATGCCGTCGAAGTATGCGAGGTATTGCTCGGCGAGCAGGGCGTTGGTGGGCAGCTCGCACATCATGATGATCTTCAGACCGTTCTCGCCGCGCTTCAGGCCGTTCGCCGCGAGCAGCTGGGTGACCTGCTCGGCTTCCTTCACTGTGCGCACGAACGGCACCATGATCTGCACGTTCTTCAGTCCCATCTGCTCGCGTACGCGCTTCAGCGCGCGACACTCCAGCTCGAAGCACGGCCGGAACGCTTCGTCGACGTAACGCGCGGCGCCGCGGAAACCGATCATCGGGTTTTCTTCGTGCGGCTCGTACTGCCGGCCGCCGATCAGGTTCGCGTACTCGTTCGACTTGAAGTCGGACAGCCGCACGATCACCGGCTCCGGCGCGAACGCCGCGGCGATCGTGCCGACGCCCTCGCACAGCTTCTCTATATAGAAGGACACGGGGTCGCTGTAGCCGCTCATCTGGCGGCGGATCGTGTTCTGCAGGTCCTGCGGCAGCTGGTCGAACTCCAGCAGCGCGCGCGGGTGCACGCCGATCATGCGGTTGATGATGAACTCCAGGCGCGCGAGGCCGACGCCCCGATGCGGGATGCCGGCGAAGTCGAACGCGCGGTCCGGGTTACCGACGTTCATCATGATCTTGAGCGGGATCGGCGGCAGCGAGTCGAGCTCCAGGTTCTTCTGCTCGAACGGCAGGGCGCCGTCGTAGACGAAGCCGGTGTCGCCCTCGGCGCACGACACAGTGATCGGTGTGCCTTCGCGGATCGTCTCGGTCGCGTCGTGGCAGCCCACGACAGCGGGAATACCGAGCTCGCGCGCGATGATCGCGGCGTGACAGGTGCGGCCGCCGCGATTCGTTACGATCGCCGCGGCGCGCTTCATCACCGGTTCCCAATCCGGATCGGTCATGTCGGCAACGAGCACGTCGCCACTCTGTACGCGCGTCATCTCCTTGACGTCACGGATGATGCGCGCGGGGCCGGCGCCGATGCGCTGGCCGATCGAGCGGCCGCTCGCGAGTACCTTCGACTTCTTACCCTTGAGAGCGAAGCGTTGCACCGTGCGGCCGGCGCGGCTCTGCACGGTCTCGGGCCGGGCTTGCAGGATGTAGATCTTGCCGGTCTCGCCGTCCTTGCCCCACTCGATGTCCATCGGGCAGCCGTAGTGGTCCTCGATGATCAGTGCCTGCTTGGCAAGCTCGATGAGGTCCAAGTCAGTGACGGAAAAGCGCCGGCGGTCTTCCGGCGCGACATCGACTGTCGTGACGCGCGCCGCGGCGCCGGGTGCGCCGTACACCATCTTGATCGCTTTCGCGCCGAGCGTCCGGCGGAGAATGGGTGCGTCGCCGGCGCGCAGCGCTGTCTTGTACACATAGAACTCATCCGGATTCACTGCACCCTGCACGACGGTCTCGCCGAGCCCGTACGAAGCCGTGATGAAGACGACGTTGCGGAAGCCGGAGTCCGTATCGAGCGTGAACATGACGCCGCTCGAGCCGAGATCGGAGCGGACCATGTACTGGATGCCCGCCGACAACGCGACCTGGTCGTGCGCGAAGCCCTGGTGCACGCGGTAGGCGATCGCACGGTCGTTGAACAGGGATGCGAACACTTCGTGCACGCACTTGAGCAGCGCGTCGCGGCCGCGCACGTTGAGGAACGTTTCCTGTTGACCGGCGAAGGACGCGTCCGGCAGATCTTCGGCAGTCGCCGACGACCGCACTGCGACGGCGATCTCGCGTCCGCCGCTCATGCGCTCGAACGATTCGAGGATCTCGCTCTCCAGGCGGGGCGGGAAGGGCGTGGCGAGGATCCACTGACGGATGCGTGCGCCGACACTCGCGAGCGTCTCGACATCGTCGACGTCGAGCGGCGCCAGCTCCTTCGAGATGCGCGCCGCGAGACCCTCGTGCTGCAGGAAGTCGCGATACGCCTGCGCTGTCGTGGCGAAGCCGTCCGGCACTGTCACGCCGGCCTTGGCAAGGTGACTGATCATCTCGCCGAGCGACGAGTTCTTACCGCCGACAGTCTCGACGTCGTGACGGCCGAGCTTGGCGAAGGGGATGGTATACGAGGTCATGTGGACGCTGCGGGTTGCTGCTCTTGATCCGAGCGCCAGTCCGGTGCGACAGTCCGGTGATGGACAGACGAACGGTTTTTTTCGTATCCGACCAGACCGGCGTGACAGCGGAAACGATGGGTCACAGTCTGCTGACGCAATTCGAGGGGCAGCCGTTCAGACAAGTGACTCTGCCATTTATCTCCACCGTTGACAAGGCGGAGGAAGCGGTGCGCAGGATCAATGCGACCGGTGCAGCGGAGGGAATGCGGCCGGTAATTTTCAGCACGCTCGTGCAGGAAGACATGCGCGAGATCATCAAGCGTGCGAACGGGCTGTTCCTGGATTTCTTCGACGCGTTCCTCGGCCCGCTCGAGCAGGAGCTCAAGGTGAAATCCTCGCGTGCGCAGGGCAGGGCGCACGGCATGTCCGACATCGGCGCGTACACCTTACGCATCAACGCCACCAACTTCGCGCTCGCCAACGACGACGGTGCGGTGACCCGCGACTACGACCGCGCGGATCTGGTGCTGGTCGGCGTGTCGCGCTCGGGCAAGACGCCGACGTGCCTGTACATGGCCCTGCAATACGGCATTTTCGCCGCGAATTTCCCGTTTGCCGATGAGGAGTTCGAGACCGGCGCGTTGCCGGCGTCGCTGGCGAAGGTCCAGCGCAAGCTGTACGGATTGACGATTGCGCCGGAGCGCCTGCAACAGATCCGCAACGAGCGGCGCCCGAACAGCAAGTATTCCTCGTCGTCGCAGGTGGAATTCGAAGTGCGCACGGCCGAGGCGATCTTCAGACGCTACGACATTCCGTGCATCAACACAACCGAGTGCTCGATCGAAGAGATCGCCAGTCGCATTCTCGACAAGACCGGCCTCGAACGCCGCCTGCGACCGTGATGTGTCCGTGACGCAAGTCTCATGCCGTGCACAGCATGCGAAAATCGCTGTGCTATATTCGGCCCATGTTGGCAACGCTGGAATACGACACGAATTGCGCAGTCAGCTGGCGCGCCCGGCCGGGCAGTTTCGTCAGCTTGATGTCGCTCTACGAGAGCAACTACATTCGTCTCGCGTGGCTCGTTCCCGATCTGCGCGGCGTGGAGGGCTCGCAGGTTTCGCGCGTCGCCGGCGACTGCGCGCTGCATCTGTCGGTCGATGAGCGCGCGCGCTACACCACTACCTTTCGCCTGACGTACGTGTTCGACGACGCCGGCACGCCGCTCGCGGACCCGGATCTGCAGATTCGCGTTTATCACGACGCGCGTCTCGCGGAAGTGCAAGCCTGTGCACGCTGGCATCGCCACTCGATGCTCGAAGCACTGCGCTCGCAGCTCGCACGCGAGCTGGGCGATCGCTGGCTGCGCAACGTCATGCTGAACAAGTGGCTCGATTACTGCGTCGAGCGCGGCCATCGCTTCCCGGGCCCGTCACGCAGCTGAGCCCGCAATCAGCGCCATCGCGCTCGCACCCGCGAACATGGCCATCTCCCGACTGAGCAACATCCGCCAGCTACTGCCCGGGGCCCGTCAGCCCGAGCAGGATGAGCGGCTGCTGCAACTGTTCTGGAATCGTGCCGAGCTCAAGAAGGAGCTGACGCGCTTGCAGGACGAGCGTATCAAGCTCCTCGAGCAGATTCGCAATCAGGAAACCGCTACGGCGCGTGCCAAGGAGCACGTGCAGGTGCTCGAAGAGTACCTGGGCAATCCCGAGATCGCCGTGCACGCGCTCGTCTACTTTCAGCTACGCGCGGTGTGGCGCACGGCCGGTGCGCGAGTGGGGCGATTCGCGGATCAACTGCGGCAACAGCAGACAGATCGCGAGCAGCGCCGGCAGGTGATCGAGTTCGACCAGACACGCCGTCGCGAGCTCGCGGATTTCGATCGGCGCATCAACGATGCACGTTCCCGCGCCGACATGCTGGAAGCGCAACTCAAGCTGATGACTGCCAAGCTCGCGGCGATGCGCGGCTTCTGGAACTATTTCCGCCGCCGTCGGCTTGCCGACGAGATCGAGGCCGAGCGCGCGCAGTGGGACCAGGCGGTCACGCTCGTGACCGACCTGTCCGACGATCGTACGAACCTCGAAGAAACGCCGCCGCCGGAGTTCGACGGCATCACGGTGGACGGTCGCCGCGTCGTCAACACAGCGGTGATCGCATATGCGCAGCAGCTCGTGACCTCGCTTACAGCAGGTGGCTTGGCGATGCTGGCGAAGGAGACGACGTCGAAGCGGCTGTTCGACGTGCGTTACGGCAGTCCGACCGAGTGCGCGCGCTTGATGACACTGCTTCGCGATGCGCTCGCGATGCTCAAGGATGAAAACGAAAATCTCGCAGGCCTGAAGGAACGCACCGATGCCGTGCGTGCGAGCGCGAGTTATCGCAGCGATGCAGACACAGTGCCGCTGACCGACTCGATCGGCACGCTGCCGTTGCCGACGTCGCCCGTGTCAGGTCTGGAGACTGCGAACCGCGCCGGCGTCAACGTGCTGGTTGACGACTACTGGGATCTGTACCAGTCGCTGCTTCAGTAGCCCGGGCTTCGGCTCGATTCCCGACTCTTCGCGTCCACCGCGCGGCATTGTCCAGCCACACGTACATCGACGGCACGATCAACAGCGACACGATCGTCGAGAAGCCGAGCCCGCCGATGATTGCACGCGCCATCGGGTAATACGCCGGGCCGCCGTTGCTGCCGCCTCCGACCTGCGCATCGCCGATCGCCAGCGGCAGCATCGCGAGCAGTGTCGTGAGCGTCGTCATCAGGATCGGTCGCAGGCGATCGCGCCCCGCCTGGATGATCGCGGCCGTGCGCTCCATGCCGGTCGCCCGTAGCTGCGCGATGTGCGCGACCAGCACGATGCCGTTGTTCACCACGACGCCCATCAGGATCAGGATGCCGATCATCGCCATGAACGTCATCGGCGTCAGCGTCGCGAACAGGAACCAGAAGACCCCGACGATCGCGAACAGGATCGAGCTCAGGATCGACACCGGCAGGATCGTGGATTCGAACAGCGCCGCCATGACCAGGTAGATCATCACGAACGCGAGCGCGATGTTGATCAGCATCGTCTGCACGGTTTCGTCGTTCTGCTCGGCGCCGCGCCCGAACTTCCACGTGTAGCCCGGCGGCAGCGGGAAGCCTTTCATGATCGGCTCGACGACCTTCTTCATCTCGTCCATCGTCTTGCCGGCGGTCAGGTTGCCGGCGATCACGACCGATGTGAGGCGGTTGATGCGCTCGATCGCGCGATCGCCAGGCTCGACGCGGAAGGTCGCCACGGTACCGAGCCCGACGGACGTGCCGTCCGGCAACGCGATCGGCAACGATGCGAGGTCTTCGATCGCCTGGCGATCGGTCGCACGGAACAGCAGGCGCATCGTGACTTCGCGGTCGGCGGTGCGCAGCTCGCGCAGTCGATCGCCGCGCATCGCCGCTGCAACCGTGGCGGCGACCGTTTCCGACGTCAGGTTCAGCTGTGCCGCGCGGTCGCGATCGACGACGATATGAACCTGCTCATCGCCGCTGCGCGCCTCGGAGTGCACACCTTCCAGGCCTGGAATCGCGGCGAGCTGTCGCGACACTTCGAACGACAGATCGTAGAGTCGCTCGGTCGAGTCGCCGGACAGCTGCAGGCTGAAGCCCTTGCCCGGTCCCTGCTGGTCGAACTGGAAGCTCGGCTCGCCGATCAGGATCTCCGGCATCTCGTCGGCGATCCACTGCATCACGTCCTTGGCGCGCACGCGCGCTGCGTCTTTCGGCGACAGTTGCAGCAAGGTCTGGGCGCTGACCGTGTCGTAGCGCGAGTAGACGCTCTTGATGTCGAAGCGCTCGCGATTGGCGAGCAGGAATGCTTCGATCCGGTTCACGGCCTGCTCGATCTGTTCGAGCGGATGCGTGCCCTTGATGTGATAGTCGAGGAACAGGCCGCGTCCCGAGTCCTGCGGGAAGGGATCGACCTTCAAGGCCTTGGTGGCGAACAGCGCCACGGGCGAAGCAAGGATGACGAGCAGAGCGATACCGGTCTTGCGCGGATTGCCCAGGACCCATTGCAAGGCGGCGGCGTAGCGCTCCTGCAGCCGGCCGAGAAACGAGGCGCTGGCGATTTCCGGCGGGGCAGCGATACGCACGCTCAGCATCGGAATGATCGTCTGTGCGACCAGCAGCGAGGCGATCATCGCGATCACGATCGGCACCGCGACGTGCTTCATCAGAATCGTGATCTCGCTCGGCGAGCCGAACACCAGCGGCACGAACACGATGATGGTCGCCAGCGTGCCGGCGAGCGTCGCGACGCCGACGTCGCGCACGCCGCGCAGTGTCGCACCCAGAGGATCGGCGGGTGTCAGCTGGCGATGCCGGAACACGCTTTCGGTGATCACGACGGAGTTGTCCACCAGCATGCCGATCGCCAGCATCATGCCCATCATCGAGAAGATGTTGAGCGTCAGGCCGAGGAAGTACAGCGATGCGAGCGTGATCAGCAGCGAGCCTGGCACCGCGAGCGCGACGATGGCGGTCATCGCCCAGTCGCGCAGGAAGAAGAACAGCACTGCGACCGCGAGCACCAGACCGATCAGACCCGCATCGCGCAGGTCGCCGAGCGAATTGCGGATGCTCTCGGCCTGATTGCCGATGACGATGATGCTGATGCCCTGCAGCTGCGGCAGCGTCCTGGCACGCTCGATCTCCTTGAGCGCTGCGTCGACGACTTCGACGACATTGGCCTGTGTCGTCTTGAAGATGTCCAGGCCGACGGCGGGGCGGTTGTCGAGGTGCCGGCCGATCTCCAGCTCGGGTGCGATGAGCTCGACGTCGGCGATATCGGCGAGCCGCACCGCGGAGGTGACGCGCAGGTTGCTGATGTCGTCGAGCGAGCGGAATTCGCCGATCGGGCGGATGCTGAAGCGCTGACCCTGTTCGGTGATCTCGCCGGCGCTCACGGAGAAATTGCTCTTCTGCAACAGCGTCGCAAGCTGCTGCACCTCGATGCTGTGTGCGGCCATCCGGCCGGCGTTGATCAGGATGCGCACCTCGCGTGGCGCGACGCCCTGCAGTTCGACGCGGGCTACGCCGGGCACCCGCTCCAGCGGCCGCTTCAAGTAGCGCTCCAGCGCATCGTATTGATCGGTGAGGTCCTGGTCCGCGGAGATGCGAACGACCACGACCGGCTGATCGGAAGCATTGAACGAGAACGCGAGAATACGGTCAGCGCCGGCCGGCAGGTCCGCGCGGATCGAATCGAGCTTCGTGCGCACATCGAATGCGGCAGCATCGATGTCGCGGCCCCAATCGAACGCGATCTGGAAAGTCGCCTGCTCGGCTTCGGAGCGCGAGCGCAGCTCTTCGATGCCGGCGAGCGTCGAGAGCGCTTCCTCGACCGGACGCGTGATGAGCTGCTCGACTTCTTCCGGCGTCGAGCCAGGGTAGGGAATGATCACCTGCATCCCTGGGAACGTGACGTCGGGGAACTCTTCGAGCGGCAGCAGGTGCAGCGAAATGAGTCCGACGAGCACCAGCGCGATGAACGCCATCGCAGTCGTGACCGGGCGCCGCAGTGCCGTGCTCGTGTGGAGCATGCTCAGCCTCCGGTCGAGGCGGGTGCTGGGACAGTGGCTGCCGTGTATTCCTTGCGGTCCATCACCGAGTACACGACTGGGATCACGAGCAGCGTCAGGAATGTCGTGAGCGTAACGCCGCCGATCACGGTGATCGCCATCGGCGCGCGCAGCTCCGCGCCTTCACCGACACCGATCGCCATCGGCACGAGGCCGAGGATCGTCGTCAGCTTCGTGATGAGAATCGGGCGCAGACGTGCGCGGCCTGCGGCGACGATCGCGTCCACCTTGTCCAGTCCGCGTTCGCGCGCCTGGTTCACCGCGTCGATCAAGACGATCGACTGATTGACGACGATGCCTGCGAGCATGATCAGGCCGATATAGGCGACGACGTTCACGGTCGTACCGGTGAGCCACAGTGCCCACACCGCGCCGATCACCGCGAGCGGAATGGTGAGCAGGATCACGAACGGATGGACCAGCGACTCGAACTGCGAAGCCATCACCAGATAGACCAGGAACACCGCCAGCACCAGCGTGAGCTGCAGCGAGGAGAATGAATCGCGCATCTCTTCGCTCTGGCCGGAAATGTACGCGGTCACGCCTGCAGGCATCGTGGTCGCCTTCAGGATGTCCTGCAGCGCCACGACGCCCGTGCCGAGGTCGGCGCCGACGACGTCGGCGGAAATGATCGCTACGCGCTCCTGACCGATGCGGCGGATTTCCGCGGGACCGCTCGCCAGCGTCACGTCAGCGACGGCTGTAAGCGGCACCGGCCGCTCGCTGCCGGGGTTGACGATCAAGCGGCGGATTTCTTCGATCGACGCCGAGCGCGTGTCGACGCTGCGCACGAGCACGTCGATCTTCTTGTCGTTGAGCCGGTAACGCGTCGCGACTTCGCCGCGCACGCTCTGCACGACGCGATCGGCGATGTCGCGAACTGCGAGGCCGAGCTGCGTCGCGCGCTCCTGGTCGAACACGATCTGGATCTCGGGATTGCCGGCCTCGACGGTCGAGCGCACGTCACGGAACAGCGGGGTCGCGAGCATGCGCGTGTGCACGCGCTCCGCAGCTTGCCCAAGTCGCTCCAGGTCGTAGCCCGTGATCACGACTTCCAGCGGCGTCGAGAGCGCGAACAGGCTCGGACGGCTGAACTGATACTGCACGCCAGGCATCTGCAGCAACGAGTCGCGCAGCTGAGCGATCGCTCGCTCCTCGTCCTCGCGCGTTGCGCCGTGACCCAGCGTGATGCTGACGCGACCGGTGTTCTCGCCGGCATCGACCGGATTCGCATCGAGGCGGTTACCGGTGCCGGCAACGGCGTAGGAGAGCGCGAGATTTGGCAGCTGCTCGCCCGACATCTGCACGCGTGTGACTGCCTGGTCGGTCACTTCCAGCGGCGTGCCGGCCGCCAGGCGCAGGTCGATGTTGAACTCGCCTTGCGAGATCTGCGGGACCAGCTCGCTGCCGAGCTGGGGCACGATCAGCAGCGTGACGAGGAACAGCGCGAGAGCACCGCCGAGAACTTTGATGCGATGAGTCAGCGCCCAGCGGATGGCCGGCGGATAGTTACGCTCGCACCATGAGTAGAGCGACTGTGTCGCGTTCACCGCAGGCCGGAACAGTCGCTCCAGCGTTCGCGAGATCACGCCGGCAACGCGACGCAGTGCTGCGATCGCAGTCGCGAACGCACCTGAAACGCGGCCGAGCGGCCTGGCTGGCTCATCGGCGCCCTCAGACGGAGTCGCAGGATCTCCGCCAGCCGCGAGCATCGGCACCAACGTCAGCGCTACGGCCAGCGACAGCAGCAGCGAGTAGGTGACCGTCAGCGCCTGATCCTTGAACAGCTGACCCGCGATTCCGGAGATGAACACCATCGGGAAGAAGACGGCGACTGAGGTCAGCGTCGCAGCAGTCACGGCAGTCGACACCTCGCGCGTGCCCAACTGTGCCGACTCGACGCGCGAGTGGCCGTGCTCGCGCTTGCGCACGATCGCTTCGAGCACGACGACGGCGTTGTCGACGAGCATGCCGACCGCCAGTGCCAGGCCGCCGAGCGACATGATGTTCAGCGACAGGTCCGACATGTACATGAGCATGAACGTGCCGACGACCGAGACCGGAATCGCAACGCTCGTGATGAGCGTGGTACGTGCATCGCGCAGGAACAGGTAGAGCACGACGATCGCCAACAGGCCGCCGAGCACGGCAGCAAACTTCACCTCGCCGATCGCGGCGCCAATGAAGCGTGACTGGTCATAGACGGTGACGATCTCGGCCTGCGAGGGGAAGGCCTTCTGGATCTGCTCGATCTTCTTGTGCACGCCGCTCGCAAGCTGCACGGTATTGGCGTCGCCTTCCTTGTAGACGGCCAGCTCGATGCACTCGCGTCCGTTCACGCGGGTGATTGCCTCGCGATCCTTGTGGCCGTGAGTAACCCGCGCAACGTCACGCAGGTACACCGGGCGGCCGCCGACCGTCGCGATGATCGCGTTTGCCATCTGCTCGATCGACTGGAACTCGTTCAGCGTGCGCACCAGGAAGCGCTGCGTGCCCTGTTCGAGCCGCCCGCCGGAAAGATTGACGTTCTCGGCGCGCACGCGGCGGGTCACGGCATCGATCGACAGGCCGAGCTGCGCGAGCTTCTGCTGGTCGACGTGAATCTGGATCTCGTCTTCGTAGCCGCCGCTCACCTTGACGGCAGCCGAGCCTTCCACCGATTCCAGCTCGGGCTTGAGACGATCCTCGGCGAAGCGGCGCAAATCGCGCAGGCGCGCCTGTGCGGCATCGGCCGTGGCCGCGCTCGATTTGTCGGTGAACGCCAGCCGCATCACGGGTTCGCTGGCCGGATCGAAACGCAGCAGCAGCGGACGCTTCGCTTCCAGCGGCAGCAGCAGCAGGTCCAGCTTCTCGCGCACGTCGATGCCGGCGAGGTCCATGTCCGTGCCCCAGGCGAATTCGAGCGTCACGTCCGACTGGCCGGAGCGCGATACGGAGCGCACATGGCGCACGTTGCGGATGATGCCGACCGCTTCCTCGACCGGCCGCGTGATGAGGTTCTCGACCTCGAGCGGCGCGGAGCCCGGCAGCTCGGTGCGGACCGTAAGCGTCGGGTACGAGAGGTCGGGTAGCAGGTCGACCTTCAGGCGCAGCAGCGAGACGACGCCGAACAGCAGCAGCGCGACGGTCAGCATCAGGATCGTGACGCGACGGCGGATCGCGAACTCGACGATATTCATACCGACAATCGACTCAGCTCGCGTCGCTGCCGCGCTCGGCCACCGCAGCGCGCGGCGACTCGTCGATCAGCCGGATCGTGCTACCGGACTTCAGGCCGTTCTGGCCGACGACGA
>CADEEJ010000033.1:2287-9012 GCA_902826315.1 uncultured Steroidobacter sp. | reverse complement strand
TCGTCGATCAGCCGGATCGTGCTACCGGACTTCAGGCCGTTCTGGCCGACGACGACGATGCGCTCGTCGCCCTTCAGACCCTCGACCACTTCGATTAGCCCGGCGTTCGTCAGCCCGGTCTTGATGCTGCGCTGTTCGGCCTTGTCACCGTTGGCGACGAACACGGTGGGGGCGCCTTCGGCTTCGACGATCGCGCCGCGCGGAATGCGCAGCGCGGCGTCGCGCCGTTCGAGCACGATGCCGACGCGCGCGAACATGCCTGGCTTGAGCGAGCGCTTCGGATCGAGCACTTCGATCGTCGCCTTGAAGGTACCCGTGGCGGCATCGAGCGTCGGACTGATGCGCTGAACCCGGCCGGCGAAGTTGGCGCCGGAAAGTGCGTCGACCACGATCGAGACAGCCTGTTCGGCGCGCAGCTTCGCGAACTCGCGCTCCGGCACGTGCACCTCGGCGATCAGCGGATCGAGGTCCGTGACCTGGAAGGTGCGATCGTTCATGTTGATGGTGTTGCCGACCTTGATGTGGCGTGCGGAGACGACGCCGGCGATCGGTGCACGGATTTCCGTGTAGCCGACGTTGAGCTGCGCCAGGTCGCGCGCCGCCTTGAGCCACTCCATTTCCGAGCGGGCGTTGTCGACTGCCGCGGACGCCACGAGCTTGCGATTGAAGAGCTCCAGCGTGCGCTGGTACTCGCGTTCGAGCTTGCGCAGGTTCACTTCCGTCTGCTGCAGCTCGAAGCGCAGGCGATCGCCGTCGAGGCGAGCCAGGACTTGTCCGGCCTTCACCGTGTCGCCTTCCTCCACCAGGAGCTCGCGGACTTCGCCCGCAACCTTGGCGACTACGGTCGCTTCCTGGTCCGCCTGCAAAGGCGCTGTGCCGGCGTAAACGGAGAGCATCTCGCCACGCGAGGGCACTTCGACTTGCACCGGAATCGCCGCTGTGGCGCCGTCGGTAGCATCCTTGGCGGCCCCCTTGCCGCAGCCGTTCAAGGCGAGGAGGGAAACCCCGATCAGCAGCGAACTGGCCGCTAACCGGCCTATAAAGCGCGGCAACCGCGGAGAAAGCGTTATGTTCATTGGACTTGTGCCAGGCCAGTAGCGTGCAGCAATCCCGCTGCGAGGTGGCCGCATAGTAGAAGTGGTTGGTGTTGTAGTCAACTACAACACCAGCTCATCACTGGTTCGACCGCCCTGAACCGGGCGGCCGTTATGCCGGTCAGGGCGTTGCCGGCCGCTCCGCGTCCGACTTCAGGCGCGAAAGGTAGAGACCCTTCATGCCACTGAGGTCGGCTGCAATCTGCGCCGTCTCGGCGAGCACGGCGTCCGGCGGCTCCGCGCCATTAAGATCAGTCAGCGACTTCAAAGGTTGCAGCCCGCGCGCGGCGCGCCGCTCGTTTTCGCGAGCCATGCGCTCTTTTTCGAGCTGCTCACGCTCGGCGATGCGCGTCTTGAGGTTCAGCGACAGCTTCTTCTGGGTGCGCACCTTCTCGAACGAGCCGAGATCGCCCAGCAGCAGGCGGAAATCCGGATCGGCGGCGATGCGCTCCTCGTGCGAGTGCTCGAGTGTTGCGACGGCCTGAGTGAGCTGGGTCTCGCGACCGAACTCGACCGGACGGATGCGATCCCAGGGCAGGGCGCTCTCGCGGGTGCTCTCGCCGACTTCCTCGGTGCTGATCGCCGTCGGCATGGCGATGTCGGGCTGCACGCCGCGATGCTGCGTGCTCTCGCCCGTGACGCGGTAGTACTTGCCGATCGTGACGGTGAGCTGGCCGAAACCCGGATCCGGGCCGAGCGCATAGCGGTCGAGAGGATAGAGGTTCTGCACCGAGCCTTTGCCGTAGGTCTGCTGGCCGACGACGATGCCGCGGCCATAGTCCTGGATCGCGGCCGCGAAGATCTCGGAAGCGGAGGCGCTGAAGCGATCCACCAGCACGAGCAGCGGGCCGTCCCAGGCGATGCTCGGCTCCGGATCGTCGAGCACTTCGACGCGGCCGCCAGTCTCGCGCAGCTGCACGATCGGGCCGCCCGGAATGAAGAGTCCCGACAGTGCCGTGGCCTCGGTGAGATGGCCGCCGCCGTTGCCGCGCAGATCCATGACCAGCGCGTCGATGTGATCGCTCTTCTGCAGCTCCTCGATGAGCTTGCGCACGTCGCGCGTGGTGCTGCGGTAGTCCTTGGCACCCGAGGTCTTGGCCTCGAAGTCCTGGTAGAAGCTCGGCACGTTGATGACGCCGATCGTGACGTCATGGTCGCCGCGCTTGACCTTGCGCACTTCCTTCTGCGCGGCCTGCGCTTCGAGCGTGACTTTGCTGCGCGTCAGCGCCAGCTCCTTCTCGGCCGAGCCGGGGGCAGCGCCGGCGGGCAGGATCTGCAGGCGCACGGTCGTGCCGACCTTGCCGCGAATGATCTGCACCACATCGTCCAGACGCCAGCCGACCACGTCGGTCCACTTGCCGTTCTTGCCTTCGCCGACCGCAAGGATGCGGTCATTCGCGTTCAGCGAGCCATCTACCGCCGCGGCGCCGCCGGGCAGGATGTTCAGCACGGTGACGTAGTCGTCGACCAGCTGCAGCGAGGCGCCGATGCCCTCGTACGACAGGCTCATCTGGATGCGGTACTCCTCGGAATTGCGCGGCGAGAAGTAGCTGGAGTGCGGGTCGAACACGTGCGCGAACGCGTTCATGAAAACTTCGAAGATGTCGTCGCTCGTGACCTGCTCGGTGCGCTTCAACACGCGCTCATAGCGCTTCTGCAGGATGTCGCGTGCCTCCGGCCAGGTCTTCTCGGTGAGCATCAGCGACAGCGCATCGTTCTTCACGCGCTTGCGCCAGATCTCGTTCAGCTCTTCCGGCGTCTTGGCCCACGGCGCCTTGGCACGGTCGAACTCGAACGACTCGTCGACGGTGAAATCGGGCTCAGTCTTCAGCAGCTGCAGCGCGTGGTTGACGCGCTCGCGGTTGCGGACCTGGAAGCGGTTGAACATGTTGAAAACGGGCTCGAGCTGCCCGGCGACGACGGCGTCGTCCAGCTGGTAGCGGTAGTGCTCGAACTCGGCGATGTCGCTGGCGAGGAAGTAGCTGCGCCCGCCGTCCAGTTGCTCCTCGAAACGGTCCAGCACCAATGCCGAAACCGGATCGTTGATCGGCGACTGGCGGTAGTGCGAGCGCTCGATCACGTTGCTGACGAGCTTGCTGACGCGGCGCTGGCGCTCGGTCGGGGAGAGGTCCTGCGTATCGGCGGTCGCGACCGCCTTGGCTACCGGCGCCTGCGCCGTGCCGGCGAGCAGACCGCAGACCACCAGGAGCGCTGGCAGACTGAACAGGAGCGTCGCGCGGCGGGAGCGAGCGGGCTGGCGGGCGGGTTCAGGCAGGGGCGACTGATACACTGGTTCACATCCTCGTCTGGCTAACCGGCGACATCCATATACAGATTTCGCTATGTGCCGGCAGGTTCCCGAATTCAGCTTCGAACAGGTCTATGGGCAAGGCTAGAGACACGCTGCGCTCCGATCAAGTACGCCTAAGTAGTGTCGCCGGAGGCGGGTCTGCCCCGCGGTCCGCCGCCAGGAGCCGTTCGTGCGCCCGCTCGCGGTTCTGAACGCAATCGTGTTCGGTTCGGCTGCCGCCATCACGTTCGGCCTGGGTGGCGTGCTGGTGATCTTTCTCATCCTGCAGGGGCAGTATCCGCAGATGCGCGCGGAATTTCCTGTCCTGGTTCGCAGCAGCGCGCTGTTCGCCTTGCTGGCAGCGGTGTCCGGCGCAAGCCTGTTGGGGATGCTGAAGGCCAGGCGCTGGCGCTGGCTGGCTCATGCAGCCATGTGGCTGGTGGTCGCGGGCATAACGGCTTTTTACTGGCCGAGGTGAGTGGCCGGACATGGGGTAAACCCCCAAAACGGCCTGAGACATGTACTTGGGAAATGACTCCGCCGGGCGGCGGGTCGCCGTTGTCAGCGCTTGCTGACTTTTTCCCACGCGTTGCGTTTCTCGAACGCGCCGCTGTTGTACGGATCGAAGCCGCCCGGGCTTCCCGTCTTTCTCTTGCGGACGCTCGTCGTCTCGGACCGCTGTTCGTGGCGAGTCGGGGGCGCCGTGAAGCGCGCCGGCTCGTCCGTGTCCTGGACCTCGTTACGCCCGCCAAACCATTTGGCGAACCACATGACCTTGCTCTTCCCGAACTACAAACAAATCAACAGGATCGTTTCTTCTTGTAAGCCGCAGGATTACACGCGCGCGCGCGCCGGGAAATCCCCAATCGCGGGAATTGTGAGGACAGTCACATTGCGGGGCCGCGAGTCGTGCTTCGTAAGGCTATTCGACACTCACGCGCGGCTCGACTCGGCGATGATCTTCGGCGGTATTTCGAGGCGCAGGGAGCCGATCTTGCGGTTCTTGTGGCCCGCGGCCCGCCCCGGCGAACACCAGGCGCAGCAGCGAAATGAGCACGATCGGTCCCAGTGCGAGCGCCCAGGCGCGCACCGACGGCTCGGCGAGATCGCCGAAAAAGTCGCCGTAGAAGCGCCCGAGGCCGCCGTTGTCGCCGTACGACCCGAGCAGCGCGCCGCCGACCGCAAAGATCGTTGCGGGCAGCGCGAACAAGCCGATCGCGAGCCAGATGCTGGCGAAGATCAATTCGAAGCGGATGCGGCGCCGGTAAGGATGGTCGGCACTGGTCGAGGGGGAAGGGGCCGGTTGCGCCGGGGCCGGCTCGGCAGCGGGTTGATTCATGAATTGAGGATATCATCGCGCCCGAAATAACGAGGACCCGAGGCATCGATGACAGCTGCGCCCGACGGACGATCTCCCACGCGCACGGCCGTGATCGGCGTGGGGTACCTTGGCCGCTTTCATGCGCAGAAGTATGCGCAGCTCGCGCAGTCGAAGCTGGTCGCGGTGGTCGACGCGAATGTTGACGCCGCAGCGAAGGTCGGCGCGGAGCTGGGCGTGCCAGGTGTCGGCGACTATCGCGAGATCCTGGATAAGGTCGACGCCGTCAGTCTCGCGGTGCCGACTCCGCTCCATCACTCGATCGGCCGAGCGTTGCTCGAGCGCGGCATTCACGTGCTCGTCGAAAAACCCATTGCGACGACGGTAGCCGAAGCGCGCGAGCTCATCGATGTCGCGCGTGCCAACGGCTGTACGCTGCAAGTGGGTCATCTCGAACGATTCAATCCCGCGATCCTGGCTGCTGCAGGTCGCCTGAAGCAGCTGCGCTTCGTCGAGTCGCACCGGCTCGCGCCGTTCAAGCTGCGCGGTACCGACGTGAGCGTCGTGCTCGACCTGATGATTCACGACATCGACCTGATTCAGGAGCTGGTCGGCAGCCCGATCGAGAGCATCGACGCGGTCGGCGCGAGCGTGTTTTCCAGCGAGATCGATATCGTCAACGCACGCATCCGCTTCCACGGCGGCTGCGTCGCCAACACGACGGCGAGCCGCATCAGCATGAAGCAGGAGCGCAAGCTCCGAATCTTCCAGGACGACGCTTACCTGTCGATCGACCTGCAGCAGAAGATCCTGACGGTGATCCGCAAGAAAGACGCGGCACCCGTCGAGTCGCCCGCGCAGGTGTCGATCGAGGAGGACTCGTTCGACCAAGGCGATGCGCTGCTGGCGGAGATCGAGGCTTTCCTGCGCTCGGTGCGTGACGGCACGCCACCGGTCGTGACGGGCGAAGACGGGCTGCGAGCGCTCGAGACAGCGATGCAGATCACCCGTCTCGTGCAGCAGTCGGCGCAGAAACCGGCTTAGCGAGCTGCTCGCGCTCGAGCGATCGCAGCGGCCGACCCGCCACTTCCTGTGCTGCTTTCTGCAAGCGGACGAGGCTTACCGTACCGCGCTCGTTCGCCAGCTTGCGCGCGACATCATCGAGACTCGCCTTGCCACCGGTCGCGCTGCGGATCTCCGCGTCGGCCGCGCGCAGTGCCAGCACCGCGCGTGCAGTCGTGGGTCCGTTCGAATGCGAGCCGAACAAAGTCGGCGAGCGCTTCGCCCACTGCGACAGGTGCTTCAGCGCTTGCTTGTAGCGCTGCTCGCTGATGCCGCCGGAGCGGCGCAGCGTTTCGAGCGAGTAGTGCTCGGCGAGCCCTTCCACGATCCAGTCGCTTTCTTCGTCGCCGCGAATGCCGAGCGCGATGTGCGCGAGCTCGTGCAGCAGCGTGCTGGTGCGGTTCTCGCTGATCAAGGGCCGGTCGGAGTGCAGGAACATCGACGACGGTCCGGACAGGCCGCCGCGCCACATCGGGTCGCCGGCCGAAACGATCAACAGTCGCGGCGGCAGCTGCGGCAGGATTTCCTGCAACCGCGGCAACGTGAACTTCAGAAATGCCAGCGTGTCCTGGCGTCGTGCGCTGTCGCCAGCCGGCGCTGCGACGACGACGCGCACAGTACCGATCTTATCGTTGCGGCTGCCGATCTTGCCCGCGAGCAGCCAGCCGCCGGGCTGATCGAAACGGCGAGTCGGATCGTCGATCGAATAGCGCAGCTCGCCGACCGAGCCGTAGGGGGTCGCGACAGCCCAACCCGCAGGCAGCTGGAACTCCAATGTCGCGCGGGAGTGCAGACTCTTGCGTGCCGTCACGCTCGCGCGTGGAATCATTTTCTCCGCGCGCAGGATTGCCCAGTCGGCGGTCATGCGTGAGTCGTAGCGCTGCGGGTCGCGCTCGTGGTCGACGACGAACTCGTAGCGCAGCCGCGCCGTGTGACCGCGCGGTTGCCACGTCACGTGCGA
>CADEEJ010000033.1:0-2187 GCA_902826315.1 uncultured Steroidobacter sp. | reverse complement strand
GGCCCGTTTTCGTTTACGATGCGCCGCCGTCCCCGCGAGGTTTCTACGGAGAGCGAATGACGATTCCGGCTGGCGCCCGGCTGCGGGCAGCCGTAGCAGAAGAGCGACCTCTACAGGTCGTCGGTGCAATCAACGCCTACAGTGCCCTGTTGGCGCAGCGCGCCGGGTTTCGCGCTTTGTATCTATCCGGTGCCGGCGTTGCGAATGCGTCCTTCGGACTTCCCGATCTCGGCATCACCAGTCTCAACGACGTCTGCGAAGACGTGCGTCGCATCGCCGGTGCGACCGAGCTGCCGCTGCTCGTCGATGCCGACACCGGCTGGGGTGCGGCTTTCAATATCGCGCGTACGACCAGCGAGCTGATCCGTTCCGGCGCCGGCGGCATGCACCTCGAAGACCAGGTTCAGGCCAAGCGCTGCGGTCATCGTCCTGGCAAAGCGCTCGTCGGCGCGGACGAGATGGCCGATCGCATCAAGGCCGCCGTCGACGGTCGCTACGACGATTCCTTCGTAATCATGGCGCGCACCGACGCGCACGCTGTCGAAGGCCAAGCCGCCGCGATCGAGCGCGCACAGCGCTACGTCGCAGCCGGCGCCGACATGATCTTCGCCGAAGCACTCGCGACGCTCGACGAGTACCGGCAGTTCACTGCCGCCGTCAAAGTGCCAGTGCTCGCGAACATCACCGAGTTCGGCAAGACGCCGCTGTTCACCGTTCCAGACCTCGCATCGGTCGGCGTCGGCCTCGTGCTCTATCCGTTGTCGGCGTTCCGCGCAATGAGCCGGGCGGCGGAGAAGGTGTACGGCACGATCCGCTCGCAGGGCACGCAGAAGGCTGCCGTCGATGCGATGCAGACGCGCGCCGAGCTGTACGAAGTGCTCGGCTATCACGAATACGAGCGCAAGCTCGACGACCTGTTCGGAAGGCAACCGCAGTCATGAGCGAAGCAACTCCCGGCTTCAAGCCGAAGAAGTCGGTCGCGCTGTCCGGCGTGGTCGCGGGCAACACGGCGCTGTGCACCGTCGGACGCACCGGCAACGACCTGCACTATCGCGGCTACGACATCCTCGACATCGCGATGAGCTCGGAGTTCGAGGAGATCGCGTACCTGCTGATCCACGGCAAGTTGCCGAACCACTCGGAGCTGGCCGCGTACAAGGCGAAGCTGATGCGCCTGCGTACGTTGCCGGTGGCAGTGCGCGGAGTTCTCGAACAGCTGCCAGCAGCCAGCCATCCGATGGACGTGATGCGTTCCGGCGTGTCTGCGCTCGGTTGCGTGCTTCCCGAGAAGGACGATCACAGCGCCGCTGGCGCGAGGGACATCGCGGACCGGCTGATCGCGAGCCTCGGCTCGATGCTGGTTTATTGGTATCACTACAGCCACGCCGGCAATCGCATCGAGGTCGAGAGCGAGGACGATTCGATCGGCGGCCACTTCCTGCACTTGCTGCATGGAGTGCGTCCCGATCGTGACTGGGTGCACGCGATGCACACCTCGCTCATTCTCTACGCCGAGCACGAGTTCAACGCCTCGACGTTCGCTGCGCGCGTCATTGCGGGCACCGGCGCCGACATGTACTCGGCGATTGCCGGAGCGATCGGCGCATTGCGCGGACCGAAGCACGGCGGCGCGAACGAAGTCGCGTTCGAGATCCAGCAGCGCTACGAGACGCCGGACCAGGCCGAGCAGGACATTCGCGCGCGTGTCGCGAACAAGGAAGTGATCATCGGTTTCGGGCACCCCGTCTACACGATCTCCGACCCGCGCAATGAAGTGATCAAGGGCGTCGCGCGCCGCCTCGCCGAAAGCGGCGGCGACACCAAGATGTACGCGGTCGCCGAGCGGCTCGAAGCCGTCATGAAGCAGGCGAAGAACATGTTTCCGAACCTCGACTGGTACTCGGCAGTGTCCTATCACCTGATGGGCGTGCCGACCGCGATGTTCACGCCGCTGTTCGTCATCGCGCGCACCACGGGCTGGGCCGCGCACGTGATCGAGCAGCGCATCGACGGCAAGATCATCCGTCCGAGCGCCAACTACACCGGGCCCGAGAACCTGAAGTTCGTGCCGCTCGACGAAAGAAAATGAACGCGTTGTCGAAAGGGCCTTGGCCGCTTTCGACCAGTAAATGAGGACCTGACGATACATGTCGACCCACGATTACAAGTCCGCCGAACGACCCGCTC
>CADEEJ010000032.1 GCA_902826315.1 uncultured Steroidobacter sp. | reverse complement strand
GGCAGACCGGTGGTCATGCGCTTCTCGAACCCCAGGTTCAGCTCGCGCGCTTCAGTTTCGAGCAAACCCGTTTCCACAGCGATGCCAGCCGCAACCAGCTGCTTGACGCCGGCGCCGCTCACCTTCGGATTCGGATCGAGCGTGCCACAGACGACGCGCTTCACGCCGGCGCGAATGAGTGCGTCGGTACACGGCGGCGTGCGGCTGCGATGGCAGTGTGGTTCAAGCGTGACGTATGCAGTGGCGCCCCGCGCGGCTTCGCCAGCGGCCGCGAGCGCGAGCGCTTCGGCGTGCGCCTCACCCGATTTGCGATGCGAGCCCTCGCCCACCACTCGCTCGTCGCGCGTGATCACACAACCGACGCGTGGATTGGGATCCGTCGTGTACCGACCGAGCAGCGCGAGCTCGATTGCCCGGCGCATCATCGCTTCGTCGAACTTCGGGTCGAGCGGCGACGTCATCAGCGCTTCTTGCCGGCGTCGGGGCCGGTCCACAGCGCCAATTGGCTTTCGTCGGTCTTGCCGCGGCGGTTGCGCATGCGCTCGATCTCTTCGCGGAACGCGTCGACGTCCTGGAAGCTGCGGTAGACCGACGCGAATCGCACGTACGCGACCTCGTCGAGGTTGTGCAGCTCCTCCATCGCCAGCTCGCCGACCAGGCGCGAGCCCACCTCGCGCTCGCCGAGCGCACGCAGCTTGTGGCAGATGTGCACGACCGCTGCGTCGAGAGCCTCGCTCGACACCGGGCGCTTCTCCAGCGCCTTGAGCATGCTGTTACGAAGCTTGCTTTCGTCGAACGGCTCGCGACTCGCATCGTTCTTGACGATGCGCGGCATCACCAGCTCGGCGGTCTCGAAGGTCGTGAACCGCTCGCCGCAATGCAGGCACTCGCGGCGGCGGCGGATCTGCTGTCCTTCGCCGGCCAGGCGCGAGTCGATGACTTTCGTCTCTTCGTGGTTGCAGAACGGGCAATGCATCAGTTCGCGTAGACCGGGAACCTCCGACAGATCTCGGTCACTTTCTCCCGCGCTTTTGCGACCGCCGCGTCGCTGAGGTTTTCATCGAGCACGTCGGCGATCCAGTTGGCGAGCTCCAGCACTTCCGCTTCCTTGAAGCCGCGCGTGGTCGCCGCCGGTGTGCCGATGCGCAGACCGCTGGTGACGAACGGCGGCCGCGGATCGTTCGGCACGGCATTCTTGTTGACGGTGATGTGCGCGCGACCGAGCGCGGCGTCCGCATCTTTGCCGGTGATGTTCTTGTCGATCAGATCCACGAGGAACAGGTGATTGTCGGTGCCGCCGGAGACGATCTTGTAGCCGCGCCTCATCATGCCGCCGGCCATCGCACGCGCATTCGCGAGCACCTGCTTCTGATAAGCGACGAAGTCCGGCTGCAGCGCTTCGAGCAGCGCGACGGCCTTCGCGGCGATGACGTGCATCAGCGGCCCGCCCTGCGTGCCCGGGAACACCAGCGAGTTGAGCTTCTTGTGAATCTCCTCGTTCGGCCGCGCCAGGATCAGGCCACCGCGCGGACCGCGCAACGTCTTGTGCGTGGTGGTCGTGACCACGTCCGCGTGCGGCACAGGATTCGGATAAATACCGGCAGCGATCAGACCGGCGACGTGCGCCATGTCCACGACGAAGTACGCGCCGACACCGTCGGCGATGCGCCGGAAGCGCTCCCAATCGACGACGCGCGAGTACGCGGAGAAGCCCGCGATGATCATCCGCGGCCGATGCTCCTGCGCGAGCTGTTCGACGCGCACGTAATCGATCTCGCCGGTGTTCGGATCGAGCCCGTACTGAAACGCTTTGAACAGCTTGCCGGAGAAGTTCACCTTCGCGCCGTGCGTCAGATGGCCGCCGTGATCGAGGCTCATGCCCAGGATCGTGTCGCCCGGATTGATGAGCGCCAGGTACGCAGCGGCATTCGCCTGCGATCCTGAATGCGGCTGCACGTTGGCGTACGCGGCGCCGAACAGCTTGCGCGCGCGTTCGATTGCGAGTTGCTCGGCGATGTCGACGTACTCGCAACCGCCGTAATAGCGCTTGCCCGGGTAGCCTTCGGCGTACTTGTTCGTGAGGACCGTACCCTGCGCTTCCAGCACGCGCGGGCTGGCGTAATTCTCGGACGCGATCAGCTCGATGTGATCTTCCTGGCGCTGCCGCTCGCCGTCGAGCGCTGCCTGCAGCTCGGGATCGAACCCGGCAATGGTCATGGTCTTGGGGAACATCGGGCGCCTCGCGTTGGGAAGGCCCGATTGTACGGAAGAAAGGGGCTATCCGCTGCCCTCGACGAACGCCTGGACGACGCGCGTCCACGCCCTCGCGATATTCCGGCGGTTATAGCCGCCGCCGCCCATTCCCACGACTCGCCCGTGGCCCAATTCGTCGGCGATGGCGCAGAGCCGCGCCGCGGCGTGCGCATGCGCGTCTTCGCTGAAGCGCAGGTGCGTGATCGGATCGCCTTCCAGGCTGTCCGCGCCGCACTGGAACAGGATGAAGTCGGGACGCCCGGCGCGCAGGTAGTCCTCCACCTGCTGCCACGCCGCTTGGAAATGCTCGTCGCCCGCGCCCGGCGGCAGCGGCAGGTTCAGCTTCGTGCCCAGCGCCGGTCCGACGCCGGTCTCCTGCGCCATGCCGGTACCGGGATAGAGATACCGGCCGTCCTCGTGCAGGTCGGCGAACAGCAGGTCCGGATCGTCTTCGAAAGCGTAGAACACGCCGTCGCCGTGGTGCGCGTCGATGTCGACATAAGCGACGCGCTTGATCCCGTGCCGCCGGCGGAGCATTTCGATCGCCACGCCGCAGTCGTTGAAAACGCAAAAGCCGGCGGCATGGCCGCGCGAGGCATGATGCAAGCCGGCGATCGGAATGAATGCGCGGCGCGCGCTACCGCTCAGCACCGAATCGACTGCGATCAACGTGGCGCCGACGACGTTGCTCGCGGCCTCGTAGACGCCACGCCAGGCCGGCGTGTCGCCCGCGTCCAGATAACCGAAGCCGCTCGCCGAGCGCTCACGCACGAGGTCGACATAAGCGGGGGTGTGAAACCACTCGAGCTCTTCGCGTGAGGCGGCGCGCGCGACGCCTCGCTGCACGCGCCCGTCGAGCCCGCAGTGATGCAACTCACGCATGAATACTTCGTGGCGGTCCGGCCCGAATGGGTGGCCCTCGCCGAAACCGTAGCGCGCGATTTCCTCGCCTGCTACCAGGAGCACGTTGCAGTCCGATTCGGTCACGGCGGGCCTTCTTGGTCTGTGCGCCCCCTCCCCCGTGCCGACACTAGCACGCCTGCCACTCCTGGGGATCCTCCCCCCGCGGCATTCGCGCATCCCTGCGCAGCATCTGTATGATTCGCCCCCTTCCGCCCCGTCCCCAGCGCTGCTTTTCCCATGGCCCAATTCATCTACACCATGAATCGCGTCTCGAAGGTGGTCCCGCCGAAGCGGATCATCCTGCGGGACATCTCCCTGTCGTTTTTTCCCGGTGCCAAGATCGGCGTGCTCGGCCTGAACGGCTCCGGCAAGTCGACGCTCCTGCGCATCATGGCCGGCACGGACCGCGAGATCCAAGGTGAGGCGCGGCCGCAGCCAGGCATCAAGATCGGAATGCTGTCGCAGGAACCGCAGCTCGATCCGCAGAAGGACGTGCGCGGCAACGTCGTCGAAGGTGTCGGTGAAATCCAGGCGTTGCTCGACCGCTTCAACGCGGTCAGCGACCAGTTCGCCGATCCCGATCTCGGCGAGGAGCAGATGAACAAGCTGCTCGAAGAGCAGGCGAAGCTGCAGGACGCGATCGACGCCAAGGGCGGCTGGGAGCTGGAGCGCAAGCTCGAAGTCGCAGCGGACGCGCTGCGCCTGCCGCCGTGGGATGCGGACGTCACGAAGATCTCCGGCGGCGAGCGCCGCCGCGTCGCGCTGTGCCGCCTGCTGCTATCGCAGCCGGACATGTTGCTGCTCGACGAGCCGACCAACCACCTCGATGCCGAATCGGTGGCGTGGATGGAGCGCTTCCTGGAAAGCTATCCCGGCACCGTGATCGCGGTGACGCACGATCGCTACTTCCTCGACAACGTCGCCGGCTGGATCCTCGAGCTCGATCGCGGCCATGGCATTCCGTGGGAAGGCAACTACTCCTCCTGGCTGGAGCAGAAGGAAAAGCGGCTCGCGACCGAGGAGAAGCAGCAGGAAGGCTTGCGCAAGACACTCGAGCGCGAGCTGGAGTGGGTGCGCTCGAATCCGAAGGCGCGGCAGGCGAAGAGCAAGGCGCGCATGCAGCGCTACGAAGAGCTGGCCTCGCAGGAATTCCAGAAGCGCAACGAGACCAACGAAATCTACATTCCGCCGGGTGCGCGGCTCGGCGAGCTGGTGATCGAAGCGAAGGCGCTGAAGAAGGGCTTTGGCGATCGACTGCTGTTCGACAACCTGAACTTCAAGCTGCCCGCCGGCGGCATCGTCGGCGTGATCGGTCCGAACGGCGCCGGCAAGACGACCCTGTTCCGCATCATCACCGGGCAGGAGCAGCCGGACAGCGGCGAAGTGCGCCTCGGCCCGTCGGTGCAGCTCGCCTACGTCGACCAGTCGCGCCAGTCGTTGAACGACGCGAACACCGTCTGGCAGGAGATCTCCGGCGGCCTCGACATGATCCGTGTCGGCAACTACGAGACATCCTCGCGCGGCTACGTCGGGCGCTTCAACTTCCGCGGCACGCAGCAACAGCAGCTGATCGGCGAGCTGTCGGGCGGCGAGCGCAATCGCGTGCACCTGGCGAAGGTGCTGAAGGCCGGCGGCAATCTCGTGCTGCTCGACGAGCCGACCAACGACCTGGACGTCGAGACGCTGCGCGCACTGGAGGAAGCGTTGCTGAGCTTCCCGGGCTGCGCGGTGGTGATCTCGCACGACCGCTGGTTCCTGGATCGAATCGCGACCCACATCCTCGCGTTCGAGGGCGACAGCGAAGTGGTCTGGTTCGAAGGCAATCACGCCGAATACGTCGAGGACCTGAAGCGGCGCAAGGGCGACGACGCGGACAGTCCGCATCGGATCCGCTTCAAGAAGCTGGACGCGTAGGAGTTAGACTGCACCCCATGGCAAATATTGGGGCCAATACTGCGGCTGCCGCCGGGCTCATCATCGACGGCGAGTCGCTTTCGCTCGACGTCTTGCGTCGCTTCGCTGACTCGCGCGGCACAGTCACGCTGAGCGAGCAGGCGCGCGGTCGCATGGCACGGAGCATCGAAGTCGTGCGCGAGGCCGTGCGCACCGATCGCGTGAGCTACGGCATCACGACGGGCTTCGGTGCGTTCGCGAACAAGCGCATTTCCGCCGATCAGGTGCGGCAGCTGCAGCTGAATCTCGTACGCAGTCACGCGTGCGGTGTCGGCGAGCCGCTCGCGGCGCCGCTCGTGCGGCGCATGCTGCTGCTCAAAGCAAACAGTCTTGCGGCCGGCATCTCCGGCGTGCGCACCGAGTTGGTCGATGCGTTGCTCGCGCTGCTCAACAACGACGTGCTGCCGGTGATTCCAAGCCGCGGCTCGGTCGGCGCTTCGGGAGATCTCGCACCGCTCGCGCACCTGTCGCTGTGCCTGATCGGCGAAGGCGAAGCGCTGCAGGATGGGCGCCGGCTCGAAGGCGCCGAAGTGTGTCGCGCCGCCGGACTCGAACCGATCGCATTGGAGGCGAAGGAAGGCCTCGCACTGATCAACGGAACGCAGCTGAGCCTTGCCCTCGCGCTCGACGGCCTGTTCGCTGCCGAATCGTTGCTCGCTGCCTCAATCGTCATCGGCGCGCTGACGGTCGACGGTCTCGCTGGCAGCTACGCCCCTTTCGATGCGCGCATCCACGAAGCGAGCCGCTCGCCGCATCAGATGGAAGTCGCGCGGCGCTTCCGTATGCTGCTCACCGCCAGCGCCATCCACAGCGATCACGAAAACTGCGATCGCGTGCAGGATCCGTACGCCGTGCGCTGCATGCCGCAAGTGCTCGGCGCAGTCGAGGGCGCAATCGCCCACGCGCGCGACGTGCTGGGATCTGCAGTCAACGGCGTGACCGACAATCCGCTGATTTTCGGCCGCGACATACTGTCGGGCGGCAACTTCCACGCCGAGCCGCTCGCGTTGCTCAGCGACTACCTCGCGATTGCAGTCGCGGAGATCGCCAGCATGTCGGAGCGGCGCACCGACTTGCTCGATCGTCGCGTCAATCCGGCGCTGAGCATGTTCCTGACGACGGAACCTGGCTTGGAGTCCGGCTTCATGATCGCGCACGTCGCGGCCGCGGCGTTGACGTCGGAAAACCGCACGCTCGCGCATCCCGCTTCAGTCGACAACGTCACGACGTCCGCGGGCCAGGAGGATCACGTCAGCATGGCGCCGTGGGCTGGTTTCAAATTGCAGCGGATATGCGCGAATACCGCGCACGTGCTTGCCATCGAAGCGCTCGCCGCGGCACACGCGATCGACAAACTGCAGCCGCTGCAGACGACCGACCCGTTGCAGCAAGTGCATGCGCTGATCCGTCGCAACGTGGCCTACCGGCCGTACGACCACCGGCTCGACCGCGACATCGCGACGCTGGCCACGCTGATCGAACGCCGCGCGCTGACGAGTTTCGTGACATGACCTCCGATGCAGTCGTTCTGCTCATTGCTGTCTTCGGTCTGTTGCTGCTGGCGCTCGCGTGCCAGCGCTTGTTTCGCGCGCGCTTCGTAGCCGCCGCGGGCAGCGGCCTGATGGGCGCGCTATTGCTCGCTGGCGCGGCACTGTTCTTCGTCGTCTCGCTGAATCTGCACACGTACAACCGTCTCACTTACGAGCAGCCGGTCGCCGAGATCGTGTTCGAGGCGCGCGGCGCGCAACGGTATCGCGCAACGCTGGCGCAAGTGCCGAGCGGCGAGTTGCAGATGTTCATGCTCGCTGGCGAAGAGTGGCAGCTGGATGCGCGCGTGCTGAAGTGGAAAGGCTGGGCGAATCTGCTCGGTCTCGACGCGCAGTATCGGCTGGAGCGCGTCAGCGGCCGCTATCGCTCGATCGAGCAGGAGCGCAAGGACGAGCGCACGGTCTACGCACTGAGCGAAAACCCCGGGATGGATCTGTGGACGATGTCGATCGACCACAAGCGCTGGCTGCCGTTCGTCGATGCGGTCTACGGCAGCGCGGTTTACCTGCCGATGGCCGATGGCGCGCGCTACGAAGTCACCATCACGCAATCAGGGCTGATAGCGCGACCGGTGAACGACGTAGCGAAAACTGCAGCGGGCAGCTGGAAGTGACGACCGTCAGGTCGTCATCCCCACGCAGGCGGGGATCCATCTCGTCTTAGCCGACCCACGCGCGCGCGTTTCTCCAGATCCGCATCCACGGACTGTCTTCGCCCCACTCGTCCGGGTGCCAGGAATTCTGCGCGGTTCGGAACACGCGCTCCGGATGCGGCATCAGCAACGTCACGCGCCCGTCCGGCGTCGTGATTCCCGTCAAGCCGCGCGGCGAGCCGTTCGGATTCGCGGGATAGCGCTCCGCCGGCTTGCCGTCGTTGTCGACGAAGCGTAGCGACAGCAGACGCTCGCGGACTAGCGCATCGAGCGCATTCGCATCGCCGAACTCCGCCCGCCCCTCGCCGTGCGCGACCGCGATCGGCATCCGCGAGCCCGCCATGCCGGCGAAGAACAGCGACGGCGACTCCAGGACTTCGACGAGGCTCAAGCGGCCTTCGAACTGCTCGGAACGATTGCGCACGAAACGCGGCCAATGCTGCGTGCCCGGGATGATCTCGCGCAGCGCCGACATCATCTGGCAGCCGTTGCAGACGCCGAGCGCGAACGTGTCGGGTCGCGCAAAGTACGTACTGAATTCGTCGCGCAGCCGCGAGTGGAACAGGATCGACTTCGCCCAGCCCTCGCCCGCGCCGAGAACGTCGCCGTACGAGAAACCGCCGCACACGACGACGCCACGGAAGTCGTCGAGGCTGTGGCGCCGCTCGAACAGGTCCGTCATGTGCACGTCGTACGCGCTGAAGCCCGCGCGATGGAATGCCGCTGCCATCTCGACGTGACTGTTCACGCCCTGCTCGCGCAGGATCGCAACCTTCGGCCGCGCGCCCTTGGAAATGTAGGGCGCAGCGATGTCTTGCTGCGGCTCGAACGTCAGCCGCACGTTCAGGCCAGGATCGTTCGGCTCGATCGCAGCAGCGAATTGCTCGCGCGCGCACTGCGGGTTGTCGCGCAGCTCGACCATGCGGAAGCTCGTCTCGGACCACGCGCGACGCAACGCGGTGCGAGCTTCGTCCAGCACGACCTTACCGCCCGCGCGAACCACTACGCGATCCGCGCTCGTGACACGACCGATCACGCTATTGAAGCGCGCGAGACCGTGACGTTCCAGAACCTGGCGCACAGCTTCCGCGTCGCTGCTGCGAATCTGCAGAACTGCACCGAGCTCCTCGTTGTACAGCGCCGCCGCGACAGAGCCCGCGTCTGCGGCCAGCTCGACCTCGACGCCACAGCGGCCAGCGAAAGCCATCTCGGCAACAGTCGCGAACAATCCGCCATCGGAGCGATCGTGATACGCGAGCGCTAGACCCGCGCCGCGCAGCTCGACGATCGCCGCGAAGAAACTGGCGAGCCGTGCGGGATCGTCGCAGTCCGGCGCGTCGCGACCGATGCTGCCGTACACCTGCGTGAGGCATGAGCCGCCGAGTCGATTGCGTCCGCCACCGAGATCGATCAGCACGAGCGAAGTCTCGCCGCGATCGGTGCGCAGCTGCGGCGTCAATGTGCGCCGTACATCGCGCACCGGCGCAAATGCCGAAATGATCAGCGACAACGGTGCGACCATCTTGCGCGCACGGCCGGCATCGTTCCAGCTGGTCTTCATCGACAGCGAATCCTTGCCGACCGGAATCGTGATGCCGAGCGCCGGACAGAATTCCTCGCCCACGGCGTGCACGGTCGCGTACAGATCCGCGTCCTCGCCGGGCTCGCCGCACGCGGCCATCCAGTTCGCGGAGAGGCGCACGTCGGAAATCGCGCCGATGTCCGCAGCCGCGATGTTCGTGAGAGCTTCGGCGACTGCCATGCGACCGGACGCGGGCGCGTCCAGCAACGCGAGCGGCGTGCGCTCGCCCATCGCCATCGCTTCACCGGTGTGCGACGTGTAATCGCTCAGCGTGACCGCGACGTCGCTGACCGGGACTTGCCACGGCCCGACCATCGGATCGCGGCTGATCATGCCGCCGACGGTGCGATCGCCGATGGAAATGAGGAACGTCTTGTCGGCGATCGCGGGAAAGCGCAGCAGCCGGTACGCAGCTTCGACGACGTCGATGCGCGATGCATCGAATGCGTCGGACAACGCAGGCACGCGGCGCACATCGCGTAGCATCTTCGGCGGCTTGCCGAGAATGACGTCGAGCGGCACGTCGACGGGCGCGTTCTTGAATTGCGGATCTGCGACTTTGAGCAGACCGTCGTCAGTCGTGTCGCCGACGACGGCATACGGGCAGCGCTCGCGCTCGCACAACGCGGCGAAGCGATCGAGCTGCTCCGGCGCGATCACCAGCACGTAGCGCTCCTGCGCCTCGTTGCACCAGATCTCCAGCGGCGACATGCCGGGCTCGACCGACGGCACCGAGCGCAGATCGATGCGCCCGCCGCGATGACTGTGCGCGATGGATTCGGGAATCGCGTTCGACAGGCCGCCGGCGCCGACGTCGTGGATCAACAGGATCGGATTCGCCGCGCCGAGCGCCCAGCACTGATCGATCACTTCCTGCGCGCGCCGCTGGATCTCGGGATTGCCGCGCTGGACCGAAGCGAAGTCGAGGTCTTCCGCGCTCGCGCCGCTGCCGACGGAGGATGCCGCGCCACCGCCGAGCCCGATCAGCATCGCCGGACCGCCGAGGACAATGACTTTCGCACCCGCCGGCACGTCGGACTTCTCGACATGCATGCGCCGCACGTTGCCGACACCGCCGGCGATCATGATCGGCTTGTGATAGCCGCGCAGCGCGGCGCGCCCGCCGCCCTCCAGCTCGCTCTCGAACGTGCGGAAATAACCGAGGATGTTCGGGCGACCGAACTCGTTGTTGAACGCGGCGGCGCCGATCGGCCCTTCGACCATGATGTCGAGCGCGGACGCGATGCGCGCCGGCTTGCCGTAATCGCGCTCCCATGGCTGCTCGAAGCCGGGAATGCGCAGGTGCGAGACGGAAAATCCCGCGAGCCCGGCCTTCGGCTTGCCGCCGCGCCCGGTCGCACCCTCGTCGCGGATTTCGCCACCGGCACCGGTCGCCGCGCCCGGGAACGGCGAGATCGCCGTCGGATGATTGTGCGTCTCGACCTTCATGAGAATGTCGATCGGCTCGGCGTTGCGCGCGTACACGTGGCTGTCGACGTCCGCGAACCAGCGCTCGCCCTGTGCGCCTTCGATCACCGATGCGTTATCGCGATACGCCGACAGCACGCCGCGCGAGTTGCGCGCGTACGTGTTCTTGATCATCGCGAACAGCGATTTCGGCTGGCGCTCGCCGTCGATGATCCAGTCGGCATTGAAGATCTTGTGACGGCAATGCTCCGAGTTCGCCTGCGCGAACATCATCAGCTCGACGTCGGTCGGGTCGCGCTCCAGCCGCGTGAAGCTGGCAGCGAGATAGTCGATCTCATCCTCGGAGAGCGCGAGGCCGAGGCTCTGATTCGCTTCGACCAGCGCGTCCCGGCCGCGCGCGAGCAGCGGTACGGTTCGCAGCGGCCGCGGCTGCTCGTGCACGAAGAGTTGCGCCGCATCCTCCAGCGAGAAGATCGCAGTCTCGGTCATACGGTCGTACAGAGCCGGCGCGATTGCCTGCAGCTGCTCTCGCGTCAGCTTGCCCGAGGCGCGCAGCTCGTAAGCGATGCCGCGCTCGATGCGCTCGATTGCATCGAGGCCGCAGACATGCGCGATGTCAGTGGACTTGCTGGACCAGGGCGAGATCGTGCCGGGACGGGGAATGACGACGACCAGGCGCTCGCCAGGAAGCGCTGCCGTAGCGTTACCGCCTGGGGAACGGGGCCCGTAGGTCAGCAGCGCCGCCAGAATGCGCTGCTCGTCGCCGCTGAGCGTGCGACGCGACTGCACAAAATGGACGAAGCGTGCGCTGAGGTGTTCGACCGCGTGCCCGCGGGCCGTGACCGCGGCGAGAAGTCTGGTTGTTCGGAAGTCGGAAAGCGCGGGAGCGCCCGGCAGTATCAGCATCTTGGCGACAGGCGGTGAGCGGGGCCGAATGATA
Source organism: uncultured Steroidobacter sp. (assembly GCA_902826315.1). Taxonomy (GTDB): domain Bacteria; phylum Pseudomonadota; class Gammaproteobacteria; order Steroidobacterales; family Steroidobacteraceae; genus Steroidobacter. Next base: position 19,975 of record CADEEJ010000032.1, on the reverse strand, counting down.
GCGGAAAGAGCCCCCTATTTCTTGTCCCCGGGGGTATACAGCGGCACCGGGAACGGCGTGACGTTCGAGCCCTCGAAGCTGCTGACCTTGGCGCTGCCCTGCTGTCGCACTTCGTCGACGCGCAGCACCGAGTGCAGCGGTAAATACGTGCGTTTTACCCCTTCGAATTCAGCTTTTACCTTCTCCTCCGAGGGGTCGACGACGACCGCGGAGCGCTCGCCGAACACCAGCTCCTCGACCTCGATGAAGCCGAACAGCGAGCCGTGGCTGACCTTGCGGGCATAGATCTCGTAGACCTTGCCCTGGTTAACGAAAACGACCTTGAAAATGTGACTGGCTGCCATCTGGGTTCCGGGAGGGGTTGATACGCTGCGCCCCATATTATCCATAATCTGTGTGGGACCCGAGCTTGCGTCGATTCGATCCATGGCACTGAAACTTCGAGTCATCAGCGATCACTACAAGGCGCTCGGCAAGCGCAGCTCGCGCCTGTTCGGCGTCACCGGCGGCAAGATCGGCCGCGCCCAGGACAACGACTGGATCCTCCCGGACCCGGACCGCTACGTCTCCAGCCACCACTGCAAGGTCGAGTTCCGCGCCGGCCAGTGGCTGCTGGAGGACACGAGCACCAACGGCGTGTTCATCAACGGTTCGGACACCCCGGCCTCGGTCGAGGGTGCCTACACGCTCCAGGACGGCGACCGGCTGCGGCTCGGCGACTACGAGGTGCTGGTCAGCATCGACGAGCGCAACGATTTCGCGGCCGATGCGAGCGGCCAGATCCCCGCGCCACAGCGCGTGCGTAACAAGTCGGCCGTCAAGACGCACCCGCGGGCGACGGACAACGATCTCGGCGAAGAGCTCGACCTGACCGACCTGATCAGCGATTCCGCGATAGCGCCCGCTCCGAAACTGCCGCCGCTGCGCGCGCCTTCGTCGTCATCGTCGCCGCTCGATCTCGAAAGCGCGCTGGCGCTGGACTCCGACGACCTGAAGGCGATGGGCCCGATCCCCGCCACGCCCGCGCCGGCCAAGGCGCCGCGCACTGCATTCGCCTCGCTGCTGGGCGACAGCGGCGAGCACAAGACTGTCGCGCGTCCTCGCAAGGCGGAAGCTCCGCCGAAGATCGAGGAGCCGCGCAAGGCGGACGACTGGCACATGCAGACGCGGCCGTACGACCGCAAAGCACTGCAGGCGCTGACGTCGCCCGCCGCGCTCGCCAAGGCTGAGAAGGCCCCCGAGCCCGAACGTCCGAAGCGCGCATCCGAAAGCGTCTCCGTCGAACCTCAGAGCGGAATCGAAGCGCTCTGCCGTGGTGCCGGCATCGATCCGGCGAGCCTGCCCGCAGATCAGCAGAATGCGCTGCTGACGCTCGCGGGGCAGATGCTGCGCGAGGCCGTGCTGGGATTGATGGAGTCGCTCAAAGGGCGCACCGACATGAAAAGCCGCATGCGCCTCAGCCAGACGACGATCCAGCCCGGCGAGAACAATCCGCTGAAATTCTCCGCGAGCGTCGACGAAGCCGTGCTGAAGTTGCTGGACCCGCACAGCAGCCGCTATCTCGGCCCGATCGATGCGATCCGCGAATCGTTCGCCGACATCCGCACCCACCAGACTGCGCTGGTCGACGCGACCCGGGCGGCGATCGACGAGGTGATGAACCGCATCGAGCCCGGCGAGTTGCAGGAGCGGTTCGACCGCGGCCTGAAGCGCGGTCCGCTGCTCGGTGCGACCAACAAGATGAAGTACTGGGACCTGTACACGGAGTTCTACCAGGTGCTGAATCAGCGCAGCGAGCAGGGATCGCCGACGCTGTTCGCGGAAGAGTTCGCGCGTACCTACGCGGAGAGAGTGGCGCCGAAGAAAAAATGACGACCAGCAGGTCGTCATGCCCTCAGGCGTCATCCGACGAGCTCGCTGGCGCATTCGCTCGTCGGCTATCGCTTGGTCGCGTCCGCCGTGATCTCGGTCGGCACTGGCACCGGGCGCGTGTCCGTCGCGACCCAATCCAGGATGTCGATGTAGCCGCGGATGTTCTCGACGAAACGCACCGGCTCCCAGCCGCGCGCATAGCCGCGCTTCACGCGCGTGTACCACTTCGACTGGGTCAGCAGCGGCAGGTGTTCGCGCACGTCGCTCCACGCGTCGGGATTCTTGCCGTGCATCTGCGTCAGGATGCGTGCGTCTTCGAGGTGGCCGACGCCCACGTTGTACGCCGCGAGCGTGAACCAGGTGCGATCCGGCTCCAGGATGCGCTTGGGAATCTGATTGCGCACCCACACGAAGTAGCGCGCGCCGCCGAAGATGCTGCCGCGCGGATCCAGTCTGTCCGACACGTTCAAGGCGCGCGCCGTTTCTTCGGTGAGCATCATGAGCCCGCGTACGCCGGTGTGCGAAGTCGCGGTCGGATCCCACTGCGACTCCTGATAGCCCACCGCCGCGAGCAATCGCCAGTCGACACCGACTTCCGCCGCGGCCTCGCGGAACCAGTGGCGATAGCGCGGCAGGCGCGCCTCGATGTGTTCGAGGAACACGCGCGACTGGATGTAATCGAAGCGGTCGCTGTCGCCGTAGTACGTATCGAGGATGGACGCGAGCCGGCCTTCCGCGGTCAGCGAGGAATAGAACGCCGTGACGCGCCTCAACAAGCTCGCGTCGCGCGTGTCGACCACCCATGCGAGCGACTTGCCCTGGGAAAGATCGAATGCGACGCGGATTTCCGGATGGAAGGCGCGGCCGATCGCGAACTCGTTCGAATCGGCGACGGTGTAGTCGAACTCGCGCCGCGACAGCCGGTAGAGCAGCTCTTCGGTTTCCGCCAGCGGATTCTCGACCCACGTCAGGTTCGGATTCAGCGCGCGCCACTGCTCCAGCGTCGCGGCATGCGCGCTGCCGCCGACGACCTCGATGTGGCCTTCGTTGGCCTGCTTGATCGTGCGCGGCCGCGTCTCGCCCTGGCGAAAGATCAGGTGCTCGCGCACCTGCTGGTACGGCGGGCCGAAGCTCGTGTTGTCCGGCAGGCGGATGCCGCGGGTCAGCCCCGCCGCCGCGATGTGCGCACGGTGCGATTCCAGCTCGCGCATCGCATCGGCCACGTTCGGTACGGAATAGACGAACAGGCGCACGCCCAGCTCGGCAGCAAAGCGGGCGGCGAGATCGAACTCCGGCCCCTGTGGGCCCGAGGCGCCCAGATAGTAGGCGCTCGGCAGGTTGCGAGTCACGACGCGGAGCTCGCCGGCACGCATGATCTGCTCCAGCACGGTCGGCGGCTGCGAGCAGGTGCCGAGCAGCAGAGTCGCGATGATGGCCAGGGCGGCTTTCAAGGGGCGGTACGTCGGCGGTTATCCACAGGGGCGGCAGATTAGCAGCCCCGTGTGCTTCGTGTAGAATCCGCTCCCCGCCGCGCGGAGAGGTACCGAAGCGGTCACAACGGCACCGATTCGAAATCGGTTGAGGGCATTACGTCCCTACGAGGGTTCGAATCCCTCCCTCTCCGCCACTTTTTCCCGCTCAGTAAACGTCCAGGTCCCGGCCGACGACCACACGTCCCGGGTAAGCCGCCATCTCCTTCAGCAGCACGGCTTGCGGCGAGCGCTCCGAGTCCACGGCCGGGCGCCACGATATCGATGCGTGATAGAGAATGAGCAGGCCAGGCTTCGCTTGCTTGGCGAGCTCCGTCAGCTGCGAAGTCGTCGTGTGATGCACGGCGGCGTAGGCGTGGAAGTCCGGCCGCCGCGACAGCCAGTCGTGCGTCAGCACCTCGTGGATCAGCACGTCGCAGCCGCGACACGCATCGATCGTCGCCTGCGTCGGATTCGTATCGCCGGAGATCACGATGCTGCGGTCCGGCGTATCGAAGCGATAGCCGTAGCTCTCCATCGCGTGCTTGGTCGCGAACGCCGTGACAGTGACGTTCGCATCCTTGTAGACAACGCCGGGTTTGATCTCGTGCGCATTGACTGCGTGACCTTCCGCGAATGCACCGACGGTGTACAGCTTGCGATCCTTGGTACGCGTAGCGAAGTCCTCGCGGTACGCCTCGATGACGTGCTCGGTCATGTGTGCGATCCCGCTCGGTCCGTACACCTCGAGCGGCACTCGGCGGCCGAGCACCCACGGCGTGAGGATCAGGTCCGGATAGCCGACGGTGTGATCGGAATGCAGATGCGTTGCGAACACGACGCGCAGCTTCACCGGATCGAGCGCGGCGATCCCTCGATCGACGACCGCAGCCTTCGCACGGCGCACGACGCCCGCACCGAAATCGACCAGGTAAGCGGTACCGTTCACGACGATGGCTGTGGCCGCACCGAAGCGGTCGGGATCGGCAGGCGGAGTGCCGGTGCCGAGCAGCACGACCTGTGTTTGCTGGGCCGGTGTTTGTTGGGCCGGTGCTTGTTGAGCCTGTGCGGCCGTAGTGAGGATGAGCGCGCTGAGGGCCACGACGGCACCTCTGCGCAAGAATTGCCTTGTGCGCATTAGAGTTCTCCCCATCCCCGCGCGGAGCTTAGAGCTTTTTCCGACAACTGCGAATCTGAACGGAAGTATCAGAGGAAACGCGCCGTCATCGAACCGATGACGCTCGCCCCGGTCCAACGCCTTTACACCGCCTGCCCGGCGCACCACACTGACCCTCGTGAAAGTCCTCGCCACTTCGCTCCTGAATATGCTGCTGGTAGCCGCCCTGACGCTGGGCGCCGCCGCGCAGAGCCGCGCCGAGCCGGAGGACTTGCCGGACATCGGCAGCCCTGCGCAAGCCATGCTCACGCTGGAAGAGGAATATCAGATCGGCCGCATGATCGTGCGCGGCCTGCGCGACCAGGACCAGATCCTCGACGACCCCGAGGTCGCCGAATACATCCGCTCGATCGGCACGCGCCTGTCGAGCCAGGCGAACGAGGGCCAGCAGCGCTTCAACTTCTTCGTCGTCAAGGACAACGGCATCAACGCTTTCGCGTTGCCCGGCGGCTTCATCGGCGTCAACAGCGGCTTGCTGCTCGATACGAAGAACGAGAGCGAGCTTGCGGGTGTGATCGCGCACGAAGTCGCGCACGTCACGCAGCGGCACATCGCGCGCAGCATCGCGGCGCAGAGCAAATCGAGCCTGGTGTCGACGGCGGCGATGCTCGCCGCGATCCTCATCGGTGTGGCCGGCGGCGGTGACGCGGCGATGGCGGGAATGGCAGCGGCGCAGAGCCTCGCGATCCAGCAGCAGATCAGTTTCACGCGCGCCAACGAAACCGAAGCCGATCGCGTCGGCCTCGGCATCCTCGCGCGCTCCGGTTACGACCCGCAGGGCATGCCGGCGTTCTTCGAGACGATGAGCCGGCACGCGGGCAGCAGCGAGATCAACATTCCCGAAATGCTGCGCACCCATCCGGTGACGAGCACGCGTATCGCCGAGACCAAGGAACGCGCAGCACAGCTGAACGTGACGCCCGAGCCGGAGAGCGTCAGCTATGCGCTGACTCGCGAGCGCTTGCGAGTGTTGTCGACGCCGGCGGGCGAAGATGCGCGCGAGTACTACGCAGCGATCATCGGCAACGAGCCGGACGCGACGCCCGCCCAGGTGTATGGCCGCGCACTGGCATTGATGATATCGGGCCAGCCCGCCAAGGCCGTGCCGATCTTCCAGCGCCTGCGCGATGCAGACCCGACGGTCGTGCAATATCACACTGCGCTCGGGCAAGCGCAGCTGCTCGCGGGCAAAGGCGACAACTCGCTCGCGACGCTGCAGCGTGCTCGCGAGCTGTTCCCACGCAATATCGCGGTGACCGTGCGCTACGCCGAGTCGCTGATGCAGCTGGGCGATTCGAAGCGCGCCCACGAGATCTTGCTCGACCTGTTCAACACCGTGCCGCCGACGCCCGAGCAGGCGAAGCTGACGGCACAGGCCGCGAACGCGGCCGGCGACGTCGCCGACTCGTACTACTACATGTCGGAGTACCACCTGATGAGCGGCGACCTGCCGCTCGCGATCAATCAGCTGCAGCTCGCGCTGACCGTGCCGAAGATCACGGATGTGCAGCGCGCGCGCTTCGAGGCTCGCCTCGACGAAGTGCAGCAAGCGTTGCCCAAACGCGCACCGCGCAAGCCGGTGCAGTCGGACGGCGGCAATCGCCGTCGTGCGAGTTGATACAATGCCTGCCGCGGCTTGACCCGCCGCTCTTTACCGACTCGGAGATCTTCGACGCATGCTTCGCTCCCTGCGCGCCGCCGCCGCGGTATTGATTGCGATACTCGCCGCGGGTTGCGCGGCCTCGCCGGGCCGCACGCTGCCCGACGACCGTTGGGAAGGCCTGAATCGCAAGGTCTACAAGTTCAACGACGCCGTCGACCGCGCGGCGCTCAAGCCCGTGGCCAAGGGCTACGCCAAGGTCACGCCGCGCTGGATGCGCATGGGCATCGGCAATTTCCTCGGCAACCTCGAATACCCCGAGACGATGGTCAACCAGTTCCTGCAGGGCAAGGTCAAGCTGGGATTGCGCGACACCGGCCGCTTCCTGCTGAACAGCACACTCGGCGTCGCCGGCCTGTTCGACGTCGCGACCGCAGTCGGCCTGGAGGCGAACGACGAGGATCTCGGCGAGACGCTCGCGGTCTGGGGCGTCGGCTCCGGGCCCTATCTGGTCCTGCCGTTCTTCGGTCCGTCGACGCTGCGCGACGCGCCGGCGCGCATGGTGGATTTCTTCTTCGATCCGATTACGTACGCGGACGTGCCCTGGGAAGCCGTATGGGGCGAGCGCGCGATCGACGTGGTGCATTCGCGCGCCGAGCTGTTGCCGCTGGACGGGACGCTGCAGCGAACGTACGACCCGTACGCATTCATCCGCGACTCGTGGCTGCAGCAGCGCGAGTTCGCGATCTTCGACGGCAACCCGCCGCCGGAGACACTCGAAGATCTGCCGGAAGATGAAGCGCCCGCCGAGGAGCCGCCCGCCCAATAGGCCGGGCGAATCTGCACAAGCCAGCGCGGGTCAGGCTTTGGCCTGACTCTCCTTCTTCGCTTCCTGATCCTTCTCTTTCCCTTCGGCCCCGCCGATCAGGTCGTCGACTTCGCTGATCCGCGCCAGCGCTTCGATCTGCGCCGGCACGTTGGCGAAGCGAATCGCCTTGTTGCCCTGGCGCGCCATGCGCAGCCACTCGATCAGCAGCGCCAGCCCCGCGCTGTCGCTCTCGCCGACGCCGCCGAGATCGACGTCGAGCTCCGTGCACTGCTCGAAGCGCGCCTCGCTCTGCTCCAGCACTTCGCGAGCGGTCGATGCATCGAGCACGCCGCTGACGCGAAACCGCCCGGCGCCGAGCGCTTCGAGCTTGGCGCGGCTTGTGGTCGGCTCTCTCACTACTTCTTCTCGGCCGATGCCGTCGGCTTCTGCACGGTGCCGCTGGCGACCTGCTGTTCCAGGCGCGCGATCACCGGCTCGAGCCCCTTCTGCTGGATCTCCGAGCCGAAGTCGGTGCGGAACGACTTCACGTACGACACGCCTTCGATCTGTACGTCGTACGCCTTCCAACCGTTCGCCGTCTTGCGCAGCGAATAGTTGACCGGCACGCGCTGACCGTTGTCGCGCCGGACTTCGCTGCGCACGGTCGCGACCGTGTCGTCAGCCTTACCCTGGAACGGCAGGATCTTCAGGCGATCGGGCGTGAATTCGAGCAGCGCGTCGCCGTAGTTCTGCAGCAGCGACTGATAGAACGCATCGACGAAGCGCTTGCGCTGCTCGGCGGTCGCCGTGCGCCAGTTCTTCGCGAGCACGAGCTGCGCGGCGTAGGCCGTGTCGAAATACGGCAGCATGTTCTTGTCGACCAGCTCGCGCACGCGCTTCGGATTCTGCTTGTACTCCGAACGGTGGGCGTCGAGATCGCGCAGCGTGTCCTGCGCCACCTTCGTCACCAGCTCCTGCGGCCCGAGCTGCGACGCGTCGTCGGCGGCGCGAGCGCTCAAAGCCAGCAGCGGCAGGGACGCCGCCAGGATGAATGTCGATAGCTTGGTCAGGCCTTGCACAGTCCGCTTCATTTCTTCGGCTCCTCCGCCGGCGCCTTGTCCTGAGTGCCGCCCTGGGTGCCGCTGTCGGCGGAGCCCTGGTCGCGGCGCAGGAAAGTCGACGCCAGCTGATTGATCAGATTCTCCAGCACGAACGCATCCTGCACGAACTCGATGCGGTCGCCCTGCTTCAGGAATTCCTCGGCACCGCCCGGAGTGACGCCGATGTACTGCCCGCCGAGCAGGCCGGAGGTCATGATGCTCGCGTCGCTGTCCTTGGGAATCCGGTCGAACTGCGAGTTGATGCGCATGCGCACGACGGCCTTGTACACCTGCTGGTCGTAGACGATCCGCTCGACGCGGCCGACCGTCACGCCGGCCATGGACACGGCCGCGCCGGGCTTCAGGCTGCCGATGTTCTCGAACATCGCCACCAGCTCATAACTTTTGCCGTTGGCGGAAAGTTCGCGGTTGGTGATCTGCGTCACCAGAAAAAACAGCGCCGCGAAGCCGAGCAGCACGAACAGGCCGGTCGAAAATTCTACAGTGCGGGTCGGTCGCATGGTTCGTGCCTCAAAGCATGATCGCGGTCAGGAGGTAATCCAGGATCAGGGTCAGCACCGCCGAGATGACGACGGTGCGTGTGGTCGCGCGCCCGACACCTTCGGCGGTCGGCGTGGCGTTGTAACCTTCGTACACGGCGATCAGGCTGCAGGCGACGCCGAACACGCAGCCCTTGATGACGCCTTCCATGACGTCGTCCAGGCCGACGCTCGAGCGCATCTGCGACCAGAACGACGCGGCGTCGACCTTGAACTGCTGCACGCCGACGAGCTGCACGCCGAAGATGCCGATCGCGATGAAGATCACCGTCAGCAGCGGCATCGCGATGATCCCGCCCACGAAGCGGGGCGCGACCACGCGACGCATCGGATCGACAGCCATCATTTCCATCGCGGTCAGCTGATCGGTCGCGCGCATCAGTCCGATCTCCGAGGCGAGCGCCGTGCCGGCGCGCCCCGCGAACAGCAGCGCAGTGACCACGGGTCCAAGCTCTTTGACGACCGCGAGCGCACCGGCGGTGCCGAGCGCTTCCTCGGAGCCGAATCGCTGCAGCAGGTCATAACCGGTCAGGCCGAGCACCATGCCGACGAACAGTCCGCACGTCATGATGATGACGAGCGACAGCGCACCGGTGTTATGCACTTGCTCGATGACCAGGCTCGGCCGCAGCAACGCGCGCGGCAACTGCATCAGGACGCGACCGAAGAACAGCGTGACGGCACCGACCTTCACGATGAACTCCTGCACGTTGTCCCACAGTTCGCGAAGGAAATGCATGCTGGCCTCTAACCCGCGAGCAAGTCGTCGTAGTAATCGGGGGCGGGATAGTGAAAGGCCACCGGTCCGTCGGCGAGGCCGTTGATGAACTGATGCACGATCTCGGATTCGTGATCCTTGAGCTCGACGAAGCTGCCGGAGGCCGCGACCTTGCCGCCGGCGATGATGTAGCTCGCGTCCGCCAGGATCGCCAGCTCTTCGACGTCGTGCGACACGACGATGCTGGTGATGCCGAGCGCGTAGTTCATCTGCCGCACCAGCCGCACGATCATGCCCATCGAGATCGGATCGAGGCCGGTGAACGGCTCGTCGTAGATCAGCACTTCGGGATCGGTCGCCATCGCACGCGCGAGCGCCACACGCCGCGCCATGCCGCCCGACAGCTCCGACGGCATGAGCCGCGCCGCGCCGCGCAGGCCCACAGCCTGGAGCTTGGGGAGCACGATATTGCGAATCAGCGCTTCGGGCAGGTCGGTGTGCTCGCGCAACGGGAACGCGACGTTCTCGAACACGTCCTCGTCCGTCAGCAGCGCGCCGTTCTGAAACAGCATGCCCATGCGCAGGCGCAGCTTGTACAGCTCGCTCGTGCTGAGGGTACTTACGTCGATGCCATCGAACAGCACCTGGCCGCTATCGGGCCTGATCTGCCCGGTGATCAGGCGCAGCAGCGTCGTCTTGCCGGTGCCGCTCGGGCCCATGACCGCGGTGATGCGGCCGCGCTGGATCTGCAGGCTGAGGCCCGAGAAGATCGGGCGGCCGCCGATCGAGTAATGAACGTCGCGAACTTCGACGATCGAGTCCTGTGCGGCTTCGGCCTGAGGTTTTCTGCTCGCTGCATTCGACAACATTCAGTGGTCCGATCGCCCCTCTCAGAGCGGTCGCGGCGTCAGGCCGCTTCCTGTTCCAGCTTCGAACTGTAGCTGCCGGTGCGCGCCAGGCCGTTGTACTTCGCGCGGCGCAGGAACGCCTTCTGGCCCGCTGCGAACGTCTCCGGCTTGCCGCCCCACGCCTTCAACGCCTCGTCCTGCAACGCGCGGCCGTACGAGAAGGTCAGCTCCCACGGCAGCGGCCCGAGCTTGTTCATCAGGCTCAGGTGCTCGGTCGCTTCCGCCGAGCTCTGCCCGCCCGAGAGGAACGCGATGCCCGGCACCGCGCCCGGTACATAGCGCTTGAGCGTGCGCACGGTCGCCTCTGCCACCTGCTGCGGATTGGCCCGCGAGGCGGCCTTCTTGCCGGAGATGACCATATTCGGCTTGAGGATCATGCCTTCGAGATGAATGCGGTGTGAATGCAACTGCTGGAACACGGATGCCAGCGTGTTGCTCGTCACTTCCTCGCAACGCTCGATGCTGTGATCGCCGTCCATCAGCACTTCCGGCTCGACGATCGGCACGATGCTCGCTTCCTGGCACAGCGCCGCGTAGCGCGCGAGCGCGTGAGCGTTGGCGTCGATCGCGAACTGCGTCGGATAGCCCGCGCCGATGTCGATCACGGCGCGCCACTTGGCGAAGCGCGCACCCAGCTTGTAGTAGTCAGCGAGGCGCTCGCGCAGGCCGTCGAGACCTTCGGTGATCGTCTCGTGCGCAAAGCCGGCCATCGGCTTCGCGCCGGTGTCGACCTTGATGCCCGGCACGACGCCGAGCTTCTGCAAATACTGCGGGAACGGCGTGCCGTCCTTGGTCTTCTGGCGGATCGTCTCGTCGTACAGGATCACGCCGCTGATGTGGTCGGCGGCACCGGGCGCAGTGAACAGCATCTCGCGGTAAGTGCGGCGCGCCTCTTCGGTCGACTCCAGCTTGATGGAATCGAAGCGCTTCTTGATCGTGCCGCCAGACTCGTCTGCCGCCAGGATGCCCTTGCCCTTTGCGACCATTGCCCGTGCGGTCGATTCAAGTTCGCTGCGACTCATACTGCTGCCTCCGCTTGTTGGGAACGGGCTCGCGGCGTGCGCTCCAGCGCACGAGCACGGTCGAGCCTGACGATTGGGGGCGCGTAGGATAACAAAATCACTTCCCGACCGGTCCGCATTGTTGTGGCCGAACGACAGATGATGGGAGGCCATCGACCGGCATGAGACCCCGTGAGCGGGAATTTCGTTCGATCGGAGCGTGCGGTTTCCGTTGTATTGGGACTAAAATGGTCCCATATGAGGAAGCACCATGCTCCGCATCAGCAAACTGACTGATTACGGCACCGTGATCCTGGCCTGCCTCGCGTCGCAGGCCGACCGGCTGTGGACCGCCGCCGAGGTGGCCGAACGCACGCGCGTCGGCTTGCCGACCGTGAGCAAGCTACTGAAGAAACTTCAACGCAGCGGTCTGGTGATCTCGACGCGCGGCAGTCATGGCGGCTATCAGCTCGCCTGCCCGCCCGGTGAGATCAGCGCCGCGCGCATCCTCGACGCGCTCGAAGGGCCGGTCGCGATCACCGAGTGCAGCGGTCAGCACAGCAACTGCGGCATCGAGTCCAACTGCCGCGTCGGACACGTCTGGCAGCGAGTGAACGGCGCGATCCGCCGCGCACTCACCGACATCACGCTCGCGCAGCTCGCGGGCCTGGACCGCGGCAGCTCTACCACAGTGCCGCTGACGCGGCTGGTCCGCGCGTCGCACGAGTAGGCACGAAGCATCATGTCCAGTAATCCCCGCGACGAGTCCCTCGAAGCCCTGGTCGGTCAGAAGTACCGGCACGGTTTCGTCACGGATATCGAAGCCGATACCGTGCCGCCCGGCTTGAACGAAGACGTCATCCGGCTGATCTCGCACAAGAAGGGCGAGCCGCAGTTCATGCTCGACTGGCGGCTGAAGGCGTATCGCCACTGGCTGACGATGCGCGAGCCGCATTGGGCACACCTGCGCATCGCGCCGCTCGACTACCAGGCGATTTCGTATTACTCCGCGCCGAAAGCGCGCGAGGACGGGCCGAAGAGCCTCGATGAAGTCGACCCGAAGCTGCTCGAGACCTACGACAAGCTCGGCATCCCGCTGCACGAGCGCGCACGCCTCGCTGGCGTCGCTGTCGACGCTGTGTTCGACAGCGTGTCGGTCGCCACGACGTTCAAGGAGCGCCTGGGGAAGGCCGGCGTGATCTTCTGTTCGTTCTCGGAAGCCGTGCAGAAGCATCCGGAGCTGGTCGAGAAATACCTGGGCACAGTCGTGCCGTACACGGACAACTATTTCGCGACGCTGAATTCCGCAGTCTTCACCGACGGCTCGTTCGTGTTCGTGCCGAAAGGCGTGCGCTGCCCGATGGAGCTGTCGACGTACTTCCGCATCAACGCTGCGAAGACCGGCCAGTTCGAGCGCACGCTGATCGTTGCCGAGGAAGGCGCGTACGTCAGTTACCTCGAAGGCTGCACGGCGCCGATGCGCGACGAAAACCAGCTGCACGCCGCGGTCGTCGAGCTCGTGGCGCTCGACGACGCCACCATCAAGTACTCCACCGTCCAGAACTGGTACCCGGGCGACAAGGAAGGCAAGGGCGGCATCTACAACTTCGTGACCAAGCGCGGCGCCTGCCGCGGCAAGCGCTCGAAGATCTCGTGGACGCAGGTCGAAACCGGCTCGGCGATCACCTGGAAGTATCCGAGCTGCATCCTCACCGGCGACAACTCGATCGGCGAGTTCTACTCGGTTGCGGTCGCGAACAACTACCAGCAGGCGGACACCGGCACGAAGATGATTCACATCGGCCGCAACACGCGCAGCACGATCGTCTCGAAGGGTATTTCCGCAGGTCACGGTCAGAACAGCTATCGCGGACTGGTCAAGGTACTGCCGAGCGCCATCAACGCGCGCAATCACACGCAGTGCGATTCGCTGCTGATGGGCGACCTGTGCGGCGCGCACACGTTTCCGTACATGGAAGTGCGCACGCCGACTGCGAGCGTCGAGCACGAAGCGACGACTTCCAAGATCGGCGACGACCAGCTGTTCTATTGCCTGAGCCGCGGCATCTCCGAAGAGGATGCCGTGAACATGATCGTCAACGGCTTCTGCAAAGCCGTATTCAAAGAGCTGCCGATGGAGTTCGCGGTCGAAGCGCAGAACCTGCTGGCAGTCAGTCTCGAAGGGTCCGTGGGATGAGCATGCTGAAGATTGAGAACTTGCACGTGCGCGCCGGCGACAAGCAGGTGCTGACCGGGCTGAGCCTCGAAGTCGCCGCGGGCGAAGTGCACGCGATCATGGGCCCGAACGGCTCCGGCAAGAGCACGCTGGTGCAGGTGCTGGCCGGACGCGAAGGCTATGAAGTGACGGCCGGCTCGGTGAGCTACAACGGCCGCGACCTGCTCGCTCTGCCGCCCGAGGAACGGGCGCGCGAAGGCGTCTTCCTCGCGTTCCAGTACCCGGTCGAAATCCCCGGCGTGAACAACGTTTACTTGTTGAAGGCGGGACTGAACGCCGTGCGCAAGCACCGCGGGCTGGCCGAGTTCGATGCCTTCGAATTCCTGACGCTGGTGCGCGAGAAGATGAAGCTGATGCACATGGACGATAGCTTCCTCAACCGCGGCGTCAACGAAGGGTTTTCCGGCGGCGAGAAGAAGCGCAACGAGATCCTGCAGATGGCAGTGCTCGAGCCGTCGCTCGCGCTGCTCGACGAAACGGACTCCGGACTGGACATCGACGCGCTGCGTGTCGTCGCCAACGGCGTGAACAGCCTGCGTCGCCCGGATCGCGCCATCGTCATGGTCACGCACTACCAGCGGCTGCTCGACTACATCCAGCCCGACCGCGTGCACGTGCTCTCGGGCGGACGCATTCTCAAGAGCGGCGACAAGTCGCTGGCGCTGGAGCTGGAGAAGCGCGGCTACGATTGGGTCCGGCAGGAGGCAGCGGTCGCATGAGCGTCGCCACGCTGCAGGAATCGCGTTCGGCCGGCGAACGCTACCGCGCCGCTTTCGACGAACGCTGGCGCGGCAACGATGCGCCCAACGATGCGCTCATCGACTTGCGGCGCGCGGCGCTGGAGCGTTTCGCAGCGGCAGGATTCCCGACGCAGCGGCAGGAAGACTGGAAGTACACGAACCTGCGACGGCTCGAAGCTCGCACGTTTGCCCCGGCCACGCCTGCGGCTGTAAGCGCGAACGATCCACGTTGGATTGCGAATGCCGGCACGCGCATCGTGCTGGTCAACGGGCATTGCATGCCAGGTCTGTCGACGATCGAGCCGCAACTGCCGGGCATGACGCTGCTTACGCTGAAGCAGTGGCTCGAACGCGATCCCGCAGCAGTGGCTGCATTCATCGCTCAGACATCGCGTGCGCAACCGAGCGCGCTGGAAGACTTCAACCTTGCATTCTTCGAGGACGGAGTCGTGCTCGATCTGGCCGCGAGCGCGACGCCCGACCAGCCGATCTACATCGTGCACCAATGGAGCGACGGAGCCGCGCAGGTCATGAGCAACCCGCGCGTTGTCGTTCGCGCGGCAGCGAACAGTCGCTGCATCGTGATCGAGCACTTCATCGGCGCGACAGCTGGCGAGTCCTTCACGAATGCCGTCTGCGAAATCGATGTCGCGGCAGGCGCGAGCGTCGAGCACTACCGCATCCAACAGGAATCGACTCGCGGCTTTCACATCGGGCACGTCAACGTTCGCGTGCAGCAGAACGGCCGCTATGCCTCGCACGACATCGCGCTCGGCGCAAGTCTGGCCCGCGTGAATCTGTCGACAACTCTGCAGGGCTCCGGTGCGCACGCTGCACTGAACGGGTTGCTGGCACCGCTTGGAACCCAGCACCTCGATGCGCACACCACGATCGATCACGCGGCCCCGCATACGACCAGCGACGAGAACTATCGCGGTGTCGCGGGCGAGCGCGGACGCGGCGTGTTCAACGGCAAGGTCATCGTGCGACCCGGTGCGCAGAAGACCGATGCGCGTCAGTCGAGTCGCAACTTGCTGCTGAACCCAGGCGCCGAGATCGATACCAAGCCGGAGCTGGAGATCTACGCAAACGACGTGAAGTGCAGCCACGGCGCGACGACGGGTCAGCTCGATGCCGCCGCCCTCTTCTACCTGCGCTCGCGCGGTCTCGACGAAGCCGCCGCGCGCGCGTTGCTGATCCGTGCATTCGCCGAGTCGATCGTGACATCGCTCGGCTCGCCGGCGGTTCGCAGTTACCTCGAGCAGCTGCTCCACGAACGTTACAAGGTGATCGCATGAGCGCTGCCATCGGCCGCCCGCGCAGCGTCGACTTCGACGTCGCACGCATCCGCCGTGACTTCCCGATCTTGAACGAGCAGGTCAACGGCAAGCCGCTCGTGTACCTCGACAGCGCCGCTTCGAGCCAGCGCCCACGCGCGGTGATCGAAGCCATCGACAACTACTACGAGCACGACCACGCCAACGTCCACCGCGGCGTGCACACCTTGAGCCAACGCGCGACCGACGCCTATGAAGGCGCCCGCGAGACAGTTCGCGGCTTCATCAACGCCCGCTCGACGCGCGAGATCATCTACGTTCGCGGTACGACGGAAGCGATCAACCTCGTGGCGCAGAGCTACGCGCGACCGCTGCTGCAGCCTGGCGACGAGATCCTGATTTCGGCGCTGGAGCACCACGCGAACATCGTGCCGTGGCAGATCGTGTGCGGGCAGACCGGTGCGCAGCTCAAAGTGATTCCGATCTCGCAGACCGGCGAAGTCGATTTCGCGGCTTTCGAGCGCCTAATCGGTCCGCGCACTCGCCTGCTCGCGCTCGCGCACATCTCGAACGCACTCGGCACGATCGTGCCGGTGGAGCGCTTCATCGCGCGCGCGAAGGAGCTGAAGATTCCCGTGCTGCTCGACGGCGCGCAGGCCGTGCCGCACAGCATCGTCGACGTGCAAGCACTCGACTGCGATTTCTATTGCTTCTCCGCTCACAAGATGGTCGGACCGACCGGCATCGGCGTGCTGTACGGCCGCGAGTCGTTGCTCGAGGCGATGCCGCCGTGGCAAGGCGGCGGCGACATGATCCTGTCGGTGACGTTCGAGAAGACGACGTACAACCAGCTGCCGTGGAAATTCGAGGCCGGCACACCGGACATCGCCGGCGCGATCGGCATGGCTGCAGGCATCCGCTATCTGCAAGGCATCGGCATGGAGCGCATCGCGGCGTACGAGCACGAGCTGCTCGAATACGCCACGGCGCGGCTCAGCGCCATTCCCGGCCTGCGCATCATCGGCACTTCGCCGCACAAGGCCGCGGTCGTCTCGTTCACGATGGCCGGCATCCATCCGCACGACATCGGTACGATCCTCGACACCGAGGGCGTCGCGGTGCGCACCGGCCATCATTGCGCGATGCCGGTGATGGACTTCTTCAAGGTGCCGGCGACGGCGCGCGCCTCGCTGTCCTTCTACAACACCTTCGAGGAGATCGACCGGCTGGTCGCCGCGCTGGAGCACGCGCGCAAGCTCCTCGGTTGAACTCGTATGGACCTGAAAGACCTCTACCGCGACGTCATCGTCGACCACAACCGCCATCCGCGGAACTTCGGCAAGCTCGACCCTGCCGATGCGCATGCCGACGGCTTCAATCCGCTGTGCGGCGATCGCCTCACGGTCTACGTGAACCTCGACGGCGAGAACATCGAGGAAGCGAAGTTCGAAGGCAGCGGCTGCGCGATCTCGGTCGCGTCGGCCTCGTTGCTCACCGAAGCAGTCAAAGGCAAGTCGCGCGCAGAGGTGCGAGAGTTGTTCGATGAAGTGCATGCAGTCCTCACGCAGCACGATGCGAACGTCGACCCGTCCCGGCTCGGCAAGCTCGCCGCCCTCTCGGGCGTGCGCGAATTCCCGGCGCGCGTGAAGTGCGCAAGCCTGTGCTGGCACACGCTGAACGCCGCGCTCGATCGCGCCACTGCGCCCGTAACCACTGAGTAATTACGAAGACCTACCGTGTATCGCCACGAACACGAACCCGTAACCCTGCAGCGCGACGTCGAAGCCATCATGGTGCCGGCCGGCATCCCGGTGACGCTGCGCGAAGGCAAGACCGGCTTCATCACGCAGGCGCTCGGCGGCAGTTTCACCGTCTACGTCGAAGGCAATCTGTTCCGCATCGCCGGCAAGGACGCGCAGGCACTCGGCAAGGAAGCGCTCGTCGGCCCGGAGCTGCCGCCCGATGCGACCGATGACGACGTGAAGCAGCTGGTGTGGGATCAGATGCGCGCCTGCTATGACCCGGAGATTCCGATCAACATCGTCGAGCTCGGCCTCGTGTACTCCTGCGAGATCCAGCGCGACGAGGCCGGCGAGCGCATCGCGGAGATCAAGATGACGCTGACCGCGCCGGGCTGCGGCATGGGCGAAGTGCTGGTGCAGGACGTGAAGGACAAGGTCGAGGTGATTCCGACGATCAAGCGCGCGGACGTCGAGCTGGTGTTCGACCCGCCGTGGAACCAGAGCATGATGTCCGACGCGGCACGCCTGCAGACCGGGATGATGTAGGTCCCGGAAAAATCCACGATGAGCTGGCAACGCGTTGCTGCGATCTCCACGATCCCGCCCGGCGACTACGCACAAGTCGACGTCGACGGCGTGCTGGTCGCCGTGTTCAACATCGCCGGCGAGTTCTACGCGATCGACGATGTGTGCACGCACGACGGCGGCGAGCTGGCCGGCGGTGCGGTAGACGGCGACGTCGTCATTTGCCCGCGGCACGGCGCGCGTTTCTGCCTGCGCACGGGCACCGCATTGACGCCGCCGGCCTACGAGCCGGTGCGCACGTATCCCACACGCGTCGTCGACGGCACCGTGGAAATCGAAGTCCCGAACTGAGCCGAACCATGTCTGCACGCCCACTGTTGCGACTCACGCTGGTGCGTCACGCCAAGACCGAGCCTGCCCGGGCTGGCCAGGAAGACTGGGATCGCGCGCTGGAGTCACGCGGTCAGCGCGACGCACCGGAGATGGCGCGCCGCTTGAAGCAAGTCACACCGAAGGTGGACCGCATCTTGTCGAGCCCGGCGGTTCGCGCGATCACGACAGCGACGATCATGACGCGCGAGCTCGGCGTCTCCGCGCAGAAGGTGCATCAGGACGAGCGGCTGTATCTGGCGTCGCCGAAGGACATGCTGGCGGTGATCCGCGAGCTCGGCGAGCGGGCCCGTCACCTGATGGTCGTCGGCCACAACCCGGGCATTACGGAGTTCGCCGACAAGATCTCCAGCGAGCGCTCGGTCGACAACCTGCCGACCTGCGCCGTGTACACGCTGCAATTCGAGATCGCAGCGTGGAGCGAGCTGCAATGGTCGAGCGGCGTCGATGCCGATCTCGACTATCCGAAACGCAGCAGCTAACCCTCCATCGTCAGCAGGCTCGCGTTCCCGCCTACTGCAGCCGTATTGATCGTGACCGTCTGCTCGGTCGCGAACCGAGGCAGGTAGTGCGGACCGCCCGCCTTCGGACCGGTGCCCGATAGCCCGCGCCCGCCGAATGGCTGCACGCCAACGACGGCGCCGATCATGTTGCGATTGACGTAGACGTTGCCCGCGCGCACGCGCGAAGCAATGTAGCGCGCCGTCGCGTCGACGCGGGTGTGGACACCGAGCGTCAAGCCGTAACCGGTCGCGTTGACTGCTTCGATCACCGCGTCGAGCTTGTGCGCCTTGTAGCGCACGATGTGCACCGCCGGTCCGAAAACCTCACGCGTCAGCTGCGACAGCGATTCGATCTCGACCGCGACGGGCGCGAAGAACAATCCGCGCTCGTGCTCTGGCCCGAGCTTGCACGCGTGATGCCAGCGCGAGGATTTAACGATGCGTGCAGCATGTGCGCGCAGCATGTCACGCGACGCCTCGTCGATGACCGGGCCGACATCCGTCGACAGCTGCAGCGGATCGCCGATGACCAGCTCGTCCATGTAGCCCGCCAGCAAGCTGCAAATGCGCGGCGCGATCTCTTCCTGCACGAACAGTACGCGCAGTGCCGAGCAGCGCTGACCGGCGCTATTGAATCCCGACTGCACGGCGTCGAGCACGATCTGCTCCGGCAGCGCGGAGCTGTCGACGATCATCGCGTTCTGGCCGCCGGTCTCGGCGATCAACACCGGGATCGGCCCTTCGCGATTCGCGAGCGAGCGATTGATCGCCTTCGCCGTCTCGGTCGAGCCCGTGAATGCGACGCCCGCGACGCGCGGATCGGCGACGATGCGCGCACCGATGCTCGCGCCATCGCCCGGCAACAGATGCAGCACGTCAGGCGGCACGCCGGCCTCCAGCAGATACTGAACAGCTCGTGTCGCGATCAGCGGTGTCTGTTCCGCGGGTTTCGCGAGCACCGCGTTGCCGGCAGCGAGCGCTGCCGCGATCTGTCCCGTGAATATCGCAAGCGGAAAATTCCACGGGCTGATGCAGACGAACACGCCGCGGCCATGCAGGCGCAGCTCGTTGCTCTCGCCGGTGGGGCCGGGCAGACGCACGCCCTGGCCGAACTCCACGCGCGCGCGATCGGCGTAGTAGCGCAGGAAATCGACGGCCTCGCGCACCTCGGAAATGCTGTCTGGAATCGTGCGGCCGCCTTCGCGCACACAGTAGGCGACCAACTCCGGCATGCGCGACTCGAACAGATCGGCCGCCCGCTCGAGCGCTTCGGCGCGCTCGCTCGCCGGAGTCATGTCCCAGTCCGGTTGCGCTCGCGCCGCGGCGGCGAATGCTGCCTCGATCGCAGC
>CADEEJ010000031.1:15688-32520 GCA_902826315.1 uncultured Steroidobacter sp. | reverse complement strand
CATCGTCGACTCGACGGGCGTTAGTCCGCGCTCGGACGACTGCCACTGCTCGAGCGTCTGAAACTCGACCGGATGCGCGACGACGTACGGCACATCGAGGCTGGTCAATACCCGCGCCGCCGCCGCTGAATCGTTGTAAGCAGGGCCACCGACCAGCGAAAAGCCCGTCAGTGACACCAGCGCGTCGATGGTCGTGGCGCCGTCGTGCCTGAAGAACCGCTCGATGGCGGGCTGTGAATCCAGCCCACTCGCGAATGCAGCGACGACGCGCAGGCCACGGCCCTCGAGCGCGGCGATCACGCCGTCGTAGTGCGCAGTGTTGGCAGCGAGAACGTACGAACGCAGAACCAGCAGCCCGACAGTGGGCGCGTCGGCGTCCGCAGATTGGGGCAGCGAAGCGACGCGGTCGACGATTCGCGCGGGTAGGCGCGGATGATAAAGACCGACCTCGGGATATTCGACGGGTGCCGTGGCCTTTAACGAGCCCCGCAAGACTTGGCGCGGACCGTCGGCATAGCGATCGATCAGGAAGCGCACCAGGTTGACGAGGTTCTGCTCGGAACCGCCAAGCCAATACTGCAACGTCAGGAAATATGCGCGCAGGTCCTGCGCAGTTCCGGGAATGAAGCGCAGCAGCTTCGGAATCCGGCGCAACATGCGCATCTGCCGCGCGCCGGCGTTGCCCTTCTGCGCAGTCGACTTCTTGCCTCGCAGCTTGCTGAGCAGCGCCAGAACGCCGCTGCGCGGACCATCCATGCTGAACGCGCCCATGCGCGTCAGACGAGTCACCTCGCCGGCCGACATGATGCAGACCAGTGCGTCGCAGTCCCGACGCCGAGCGCTGAGCGCTGCCAGCACCGGCTGGAAGTGATCTTCCATGAACAGCATGGTCGCGACGATGATGTGCGCCTGGGCAATATCGTCGCAGCAGCGCTTGAGCGCGGCGCTGTCGCTAGCGAATTCCGCCGCGGCGTGCAGCGACAGTGACAAACCGGGCAGCTCGCGTGCGAGCGTGGCATTCGCTCGCTGGCATGCGCTCGCGAGATGCGGATCCATGGTGACCAGCACGACGCGCACGGGTATGGCGCGCGGCGGTGTTGGGTCAGCGGCCGAAGTGCGCTTTCGCGTCATACAGCGTGTCCACGGTGATCGTCGCGATCGCGCGCGTCGCGGCGAATCGCTCGGTGTTGCGTCTCGCTTTGCCGCGCACGAAGAAGGGGATCTTGTGCAGCTCGCGCTCTGCCTCGGCGGTCCAAGCCGTCGTCGACGACGACGGCGCCACGTCTTCGGGTGCGCTGTGCGCCGAGGCAGCCCCGAGGTGCGAAGGCGCCGTGTCCGTAAACTCGGTGTCGCCGCGGAACATCGTCAGCAGATGCTCTTCGAGACCCATCATCAGCGGATGCACCCAGGTATCGAAGAGATTGTTGGCGCCTTCCCAGCCCATCTGCGGCGAGTGGCGCGCCGGAAAATCCTGAACGTGAACTGGCGCGGAAATGACTGCGCACGGAATACCGAGGCGCTTGGCGATGTGTCGCTCCATCTGCGTCCCGAGAACCAGCTCCGGCTGCAGCTGCGCGATCCGCGCTTCGACTTCCAGGTAGTCGTCGGTGATCAGTGCTTCGACGTTGCGGGCCGCCGCCGCTGCGCGGACCTCACGTGCCAGCTCGCGCGAGTAGGTGCCGAGGCCGGCGATACTGAAGCCCAGCTCATCCGCAGCGACGCGTGCCGCTGCGACGACGTGGGTGGCATCGCCGAAGATGAAGACACGCTTGCCGGTCAGGTAAGTGGAATCGACCGAACGCGAGTACCAACTGAGCCGCGAGGGTGAGCCGGACAGCTCAACGGTAGGATCGATGCCGGCGACGCGGGCGATCTCGGCAATGAAATCGCGCGTAGCGCCGACGCCGATCGGTACGGTGCTGACGATGGGTTGTGCAAATGTCCGGTGCAGCCACTGGGCGGCCGTCGCCGCGATCTCGGGGTAAAGAACTACGTTGAAATCGGCTTCGCCGAGGCGCGCGATGTCGGCGCAAGTCGCACCCATGGGCGCGACGACGGCGACATTGACGCCGAGCCGATCGAGCAGAGCGGTAATTTCCTGTACATCGTCGCGGTGTCGGAATCCGAGCGCGCTCGGACCGAGCAGATTGCAAGAAGGCCGTCCGCCGCCTTCACGTTTGGGCCGCGCTGCGCCGGGAGACGGGTCGTTCGCGCCCGCCAGTGTGCGCACCAGTCGATAGAACGTTTCGGACGCGCCCCAGTTTTCCTTGCGTTGGTACGCGGGCAACTCGAGCGGGATGATCGGGATCGGCAGTCCCAGCCCTTGAGCCAGACCGCCGGGATCGTCCTGGATCAGTTCCGCCGTGCACGACGCGCCGACCAGAAGCGCGCGTGGCTGGAAGCGCTCGTACGCTTCGCGCGCGGCTTGCTTGAACAGCTCTGCGGTGTCGCCACCAAGATCCCGCGCCTGGAAGGTCGTGTATGTGACCGGCGGGCGAGCACCGCGGCGCTCGATCATCGTGAACAGCAAGTCGGCGTAGGTGTCGCCTTGCGGAGCGTGCAAGACGTAGTGAACGTCGCGCATCGCGGTGGCGATCCGCATGGCTCCAACGTGCGGCGGTCCTTCGTATGTCCAGACCGTGAGTTGCATGGCCTATACCGCGAGCAATGACTGTCGGATCAGGGGTCGGGCGCACAACTCCGCAAGGTCCGCGGCCTGTTCGTATCCCTGGATCGGTGTGAACACGAACTCGATCGACCATTTCGTGACGATGCCCTCAGCCTCCAGCGGATTGGCGAGCCCGAGGCCGCACACCGCGAGGTCGGGCTGCGCCGCGCGGCAGCGATCCAGTTGACGATCCACGTGCTGCCCCTCTGTGATCTGTGTCGCTGCGGGCAGCAGTGCCAGCTCCTCTGCCAAGTGCTCGCGATGCAGATAGGGCGTGCCGACCTCGATGAGCCGCATCGACAGCTCGCGCGCCAGGAATCGCGCCAGAGGAACTTCGAGCTGCGAATCGGGAAAGAAGAAAATACTTTTTCCGGCGAGGCGCGGCCGGTGACGTTCGAGTGCTCGGGCCGCGCGCTCGCTGGCTGCGGCGGTCACGCTGTGAGCGTGCGCGGCATCGATCTGCCATTCACGTGCCGCGGCCTCGAACCAGAGCGTCGTGCCCTCGACGCCGAGCGGGAATGGCGCTGCGATCCGGCGGGCACCGCGTGCCTCGAGGGCGCGCGCCGTGTCCGCAAGGAAGGGTTGCGCGAGCAGGAAACGCGTGTTCGCCCCGACAGCAGGTAACTCGGTCGCCCGTCGCGGCGGCAGGAAGTCCACGCGCTCTATTCCCAGGGCCGCGAACAATCTGCGGAACTGATCTTCAATGACGTCGGCCAGCGTACCGACGATCAGCAAAGATTTCGGTGCGGCGGCTGCAAGCTCGGGCAACTCGTTAACCAACGCAGCGAGACATGCGTCTTCGCCCTGCGTGAACGTGGTTTCAATGCCGCTGCCGGAATAGTTGAGGACACGCACCCTTGGCATGAACTGGCGCGACAAGCGTTGCGCGGCTCGCGACAAGTCGAGCTTGATGACCTCCGACGGGCACGAGCCGACGAGGAAGAGCAGTCGGGTATCCGGACGTCGCGCGAGCAACTCGCTGACGACTCGGTCCAGCTCCGCGTTGGCATCGGCGAGGCCGGCGAGATCGCGCTCGCCGATGATCGCGGTGGCGAAGCGCGGCTCTGCGAAGATCATCACGCCCGCTGCGGATTGAATCAGGTGTGCGCAGGTACGCGAGCCGACCACCAGAAAAAATGCGTCCTGCAGTTTTCGGTGCAGCCAGATGATGCCGGTCAGTCCGCAGAAGACCTCCCGTTGACCCCGTTCTGTGACGATGCGAGGCGGGGATGTGCGTGCTGCAACGGCCGCTTCGTCGGCGCACGCATTCATGATGCGAGCCCCGCCGTGCTTGCTTGGTCAACGGAGCCGCCGGTGCTCGCCGGATTTTCTGCAATATTTCTGTCTGCGCGCGCGGCGCGGAACTTGAGCAGGAACTGCGTTGCGTTGATCAGGTATGCGGCATACGCTAGCAGCGCCAAGAGCATCTGGTTGCGGACGTCCAGCTTTCCCGACACAAGTGAGAGCAGATACGCAGTGTGTAGCGCAAGTACCAGAAAACTCACGACGTCTTCCCAGAAGAACGGCCGTGCGAACAAGTACCTGCCGAACACGTCGTGCTCCCACAACGAGCCGGTGATCATGATCGTGTAGAGGAGCAGGGTCTTGGCGACGATCGAGACCGTCGCCGCGGCCTGACCCTCGCCGTTTGCCAGATAGCGCAGGACCAGGCAAAGACTGAGCAGAAACACTGCGAATTGAATCGGCGCCAGCACACCTTGAACGACAGTCCAGCGCGACGCATCCCGTCTTTTGCGTTCTGCCGCGCTGTACAGAGGAAGTCGCACGGTGTCGTCTCGGGCCAGTTCTCGAAAGCGGTGAGTTGGCGGTGGATTGATCGGCGTGCAGCAACCCTAGACGCCGGTGGACCGACTGTCAACTGGATGGAACGTAAATTTAGGTTGACAGTTTGGGCGCCTGCTGAGAAGGTATGTACCGGGTCTCGGTTCTGGCCTCGGGCACATCCGATCGGTAAGGCGGACGCTTCCATGTGATGGACATTTGAAGTCGCAAGCGGGGTAGCCAATCACCCTGCTATGCCCGGGGGAACTGGCCATGCGAACCGAGAACGCTGCCGAAGTGACCACCACTTGTTGGGACGATGGTGGGCTGGTGCCGCCAAGCCTCGACACCGATTCGCATCACCGCACGCGGCACGGTTCAGACAAAGTCTCTTTCGATCGCCTGGTCCGGGTCGTCGAATCGGAAATCGTGCCGCGGCTCGTGATCGCGCGGCGGTTGACGCGCCAACCGGTCACAGCAACGCGCACTGGGGCTGCGCCCGCTCCGGATGTGCTGGAGCTCGTGCGTCTGCTGCTGGCCCATGACGTGTCAATTGCCGTCGCGCACGTTCTAGCGATCAGCGAGGAGGGGATACCGGTTCAGGATATCTGCCTGCAGCTGCTGGCGCCCGCGGCACGCGTCCTCGGCGAAATGTGGGAGCGCGACGAATGCGATTTCGTGCACGTCACGCTGGGGCTTTGCAAGCTCCACCAGGTCCTGCATCAGGTCGGCTCGGCGTTGCGTTCCGCGGAAGAAACCGGAATACGCGAGCCTGCGCGCAGGATCCTGCTGGCCGCGGTGCCCGGCGAGCAGCATACCTTTGGCATCGTCATGGTCGGTCAGTTCTTTCGCGCCGACGGCTGGGATGTGTGGAACGAATTCCCGGATGCCGACAGCGATTTGCTGGACGCAGTCCATGACTGCTGGTTTGCGCTGGTCGGGCTTTCGGTTGGCAGTGACGTGCGCTTGAGTTGCTTGGCCTCCATGATCCAGGCCATTCGCCGCGCCTCCTGCAATCACGCGCTAAGGATCATGCTGGGCGGCCCGATTCTGGTACGCAACCCCCAGATGGCCAACGCGCTCGGCGCCGACGCCACCGCCATGGATGGGCGGGAGGCGGTGAGTGCGGCGCAGTCGATGTTCGCGACCCCCGTGCCCTCCAGTTAGCGCCCGAGCGGGGCGGGACGTTTTGGTATGCTGATGTCCGGAAGTCTCGAGTGAAGCAGTTCTCAGTGCCTAAACAGTCCATCGGCGATATCGACTTTGAAACGGCATCGGTCCTCATCACCGCGGCTTCGGACGTCGCGTTGGTAGTGACCCCCGGCAAAGAAGCGGTCATTCGCGACGTCGCTTTCGGCAGCGAAGAGCTGGCAGAGGAGCTGGGCACGCTGCTGCGCGGGCGACCCTGGGCCGATACGGTCACCGTTGAGAGCCGCCCCAAAGTGCAGGCGTTGCTGACCGATGCAGCGAACAAAGTAACCCCGCGCTGGCGGCAGGTTAATCATCCCATCGCCGACGGCGCAGATCTGCCGGTGATGTACGCGGCGATTCGTGTCGCAAGCGACGGGCGCATAGTCGCCGTCGGACGCAGCCTGCGGCCGATCGCGAAGCTGCAGCAGCAGCTGGTTGAGGCTCAGCAGTCGATGGAGCGTGAGTATCTGCGGCTGCGCCAGGCAGAAACGCGGCATCGCCTGCTGTTCCAGCTGTCCTCGGAAGCCGTGCTGATCGT
Source organism: uncultured Steroidobacter sp. (assembly GCA_902826315.1). GTDB lineage: Bacteria > Pseudomonadota > Gammaproteobacteria > Steroidobacterales > Steroidobacteraceae > Steroidobacter. The sequence continues at coordinate 26,341 of CADEEJ010000031.1, read as the reverse complement.
AGATTCGTCAACGCAGAAGATCGTCGACGCGAATCCGGCGGCGGCAAAGCTCCTGGGCGAGGCCGGCAAGCGGCTCGCGGGCCGCGAGCTGGCTGAGCCCTTCGATGCGCCGAGCCGGCAGGCACTCGGCGGCTTGCTCGGTGCCGTCCAGGCAACCGGGCGCGTGCAGGATGTGCCGGTGCGCACGACCGCAGGCCGTGCCCGCGATTTCTTCATATCGGCCTCGCTGTTCCGCGAGGGCAAGTCCTCCTACTTTCTGGTGCGGCTCGTGCCTGCGAACGCAGGCGCTGCCCCCGTGCGTGCCGAGAAGTCGAAGGTGCTCGAAGTTGTCGACAGCTCCCCCGACGGCTTCGTGGTGACGGACCCGCCGGGCAATATCATGTTCGCCAACCGCTCGTTCCTCGACATCGCACAGGTCGCTTCGATGGAGCAGGTGCGCAATCAGCCGCTCGCCCGGTGGCTCGGCCGCGCGGGGATCGACCTCGAGTTGGTGTTCGCACAGCTGAAGGAGCACGGATCGGTTCGGCGTTTCGCGACCATCGTCCGTGGTGAGCTCGGATCCGAAACAGAAGTCGAGCTCGGTGCCGTTACGGTGCCCGAGGGTGAGGAACCGTGCCACGGCTTCACGATCCGCGAGGTCACGCCGCGCAAGGCGCGCGGCGAGCGCAGCACTCCCTCGAATGAAAAGCCGAAATCGGTAGAGCAGCTCACTGAGCTGGTCGGGCGTGTGCCTCTGAAGGATCTGGTACGCGAGTCCACGGATATGATCGAGCGGCTCTGCATCGAGGCGGCGTTGGAGCTCACGCAAGACAACCGCGCCTCGGCAGCCGAGATGCTCGGACTCAGCCGGCAAAGCCTGTACGCCAAACTGCGGCGGCACGGCCTCGGCGATCTCGATTCGCTGGAAGAGGAAGACGATCAGCCGGCTTCATAAGATGTAAATCTAGATTGACACACATAAGTGTCAATACTAGATTACGGTCATGCGTGCGACCGCCGTAGTACGGAACCGCTTCAATCTCTCCCCTGCGGTCGCGCTCGAACTCCTCAAGCCGGTTACCTGGTTTCCACCGATGTGGGCGTTCGGTTGCGGCCTGGTCTCGGCTGGCGCGCAATCTACCGTTCGTTGGCCGGTCGTGTTCGCGGGAGTGGTGTTGTGCGGGCCGCTCGTCTGCGGCACCAGTCAGGCGGTCAACGATTGGTTCGATCGCCACGTTGATGCTGTCAACGAGCCGGCGCGGCCGATTCCTTCCGGAAGATTGCCGGGACGCTTGGGCCTGTACATCGCGATCGCTTGGACTTGCGTTTCGTTGCTGGTCGCGACAGTGCTCGGTACCACCGGCGTACTCGCGACGATTTTCGGTCTCGCCCTGGCTTGGGCCTACAGCGCACCGCCTCTGCGCTTGAAGCGCAATGGCTGGTTCGGCAATTCAGCTGTCGCGCTGTGCTACGAAGGCCTGCCTTGGGTGACGGGCGCAGCGGTCATTGCATCTTCGCAACCCGACTGGCGCATCGTGCTCGTCGCCTTTCTCTACAGCGCCGGCGCACACGGCATCATGACCTTGAACGACTTCAAGTCGGTCAGCGGCGATCGAAAGTTCGGCATCAACTCCTTACCCGTCATGCTCGGCGATGCTGGCGCAGCCAGGCTCGCGTGCGTCGTCATGGCTGTTGCGCAAGTCGCGGTCATTGGCCTGTTGGTGCTCTGGCATCAAACGCTGCACGCTGTCGCCGTTTCGCTGGTGCTGGTCGCGCAGCTGCTGCTCATGCGCAGGTTGCTCCAACAACCGCGTGAGCTCGCGCCCTGGTACAACGCGACCGGCATAAGTCTGTTCGTGCTCGGCATGCTGATCAGCGCATTCGCACTGCGCTCGCTGACAAGCGCATGAGCCTCCACGCGACGCGCGGTCGGCAACCCGGACTTTCGTGGCTCGCGATCGTGCGCCTCGGGCTCGTGCAAACCGCGTTGGGCGCAATCGTCGTGCTGACGACCGCCACGCTGAATCGCGTCATGGTCGTCGAACTGCAGCTGCCAGCGACTGTGCCCGGCGTGCTCGTCGCCTTGCACTATTTCGTACAGCTGCTGCGGCCGCGGTGGGGTCACGGCTCCGATGTCGGGCAGCGCCGAACGCCATGGATTGTCGGCGGCATGGCAGTGCTCGCTGCGGGCGCAATATTGGCCGCTGTCGCAACGGCCGTGATGAAGTCCGACGTCACCCTCGGTGTCAGTCTCGCAGTCCTTGCCTATGCATTGATCGGCGTCGGCGTGGGCGCGGCAGGCACATCGTTGTTAGTGCTGGTGGCGAAATCCGTAGCTGCCGAGCGCCGCGCTCCAGCGGCCAGCGTCATGTGGATCATGATGATCGCGGGCTTCGTGATTACTTCGGCGCTCACCGGGCAATTCCTCGATCCGTTTTCGCCGGCAAGGCTGGTGGGCGTCTGTGGCGCAGCTGCGCTCGCTGCGTTAGTGCTGGCAATGCTGGCCGTATGGCGCGTCGAGGCTGCGGTCACCGTGCACGATGCGCCGATAGCCGCGCATTCGCGATCGCGAGCTGCGCGCTCGCGCTATTCGTTCGCGCAGGCTTTGGGCCTCGTCTGGAGCGAGCAGCGCTCCCGCCGCTTCACGCTGTTCATTCTGGTGTCGATGCTCGCGTACAGCGCGCAGGACCTCATTCTCGAGCCGTACGCCGGCATCGTGTTCGGCATGACACTCGGACAGTCCACGAAGCTGTCGGCGCTGCAGAACGGTGGTGTTTTGCTCGGCATGGTGTTGGTTGCGCTGGCAGGGCAGTTGCTTGCGCGCCTGCCATTGTCGCGGCGACTCGCGCAGCCAATTTCATTGCGCGCCTGGACAGTGAGTGGATGCTCGCTCTCGGCCGTGTCATTGCTGCTGATCGCTGTGAGCGGGAATCTCGAACTGACCGGCCTGCTGCGCGTTGCAGTATTCAGTCTGGGGCTGGGCAATGGCGTGTTCGCCGTGGCCGCCATCGGCTCGATGATGGAGCAGGCGAGTAGCGGCCACCAAAACCGCGAGGGCGTGCGAGTCGGGTTGTGGGGCGCGGCGCAGGCGATCGCGTTTGCGCTCGGTGGACTCTTCGGCGCCGCAGGCGTCGATGCGGCACGCTCGCTGGCTGCACCGCCGCTCCTCGCCTATGCCTCGGTGTTCACCGTCGAAGCTTTGCTCTTCATGCTCGCTGCACGGTTGGCGGTGGTCGTGGGCCGAGACGCCGAAAAAACGGCTCAGGGCGCACGCGCCGAGCGGCTGCAATACGCTCGCGGAGTCAACCAGACATGAAGGCCTCGATCGCAGCCGACACTTTCGACGTCGTCGTGGTCGGCGGCGGCCCCGCCGGAGCAACCGCGGCACACGATCTGGCAGAGGCTGGACTGTCGGTGTTGCTGCTCGACCGTGCGGGCCGCATCAAACCCTGCGGAGGCGCGATTCCGCCGAAGCTCATCGAAGAATTTGCGATTCCGGAAACATTGCTCGTCAATCGCGCCACCAGCGCACGCATGATCGCTCCGTCGGCGCGTGAGGTCGACATGCCGATCGAAGGTGGATTCGTCGGCATGGTGGACCGTGAGGTCTTCGATGAATGGCTGCGAGCTCGCGCAGTGCGGGCGGGCGCGACCCGCTACGACGGAACCTATCGAAGCATGACTCGCGATGCGCACGGTGTGTCGGTCGATTTCACTCCGGCAAAGCAGCCGACGACTCAACATACAGTGCGAGCGCTGGCGGTCATTGGTGCCGATGGGGCGATGTCGCTGGTCGCACGGCATTGCATAAGAGGGGCGAACAGGCCGCGCTGCGTTTCCGCCTACCACGAAATCGTCCGCTCACCGGTGCCGACGCGTGGCAGTCCCTTCGATGCGTCGCGCTGCGACGTCTATTACCAGGGGCGCCTATCGCCCGATTTTTACGGCTGGGTTTTTCCGCACGGAGAGACAACGAGCGTCGGAGTCGGCAGCGCGCGCAAGGGATTCTCGTTGCGCAACGCGGTGACCTCGCTGCGCACGGCCGCTGGTCTGGACGGCGCCGATACGATTCGGTGCGAGGGTGCGCCCATCCCGCTGCAACCGTTGCCGCGCTGGGACAACGGTCGCGATGTCGTGCTGGCGGGCGACGCGGCGGGTGTGGTCGCACCGGCTTCTGGCGAAGGCATCTACTACGCCATGTCAGGTGGGCGGTTGGCTGCTAACGCGGTCACGGCGTATCTCGCGAGTGGTGATGCGCGCGAACTGCGTTCGGCGCGCAAGGCATTCATGCGCGCGCACGGCCGCACGTTCTGGGTGCTCGGCATCCTGCAGCGATTCTGGTACTGCAGCGATGATCGTCGCGAGCGCTTCGTGAGCATTTGTCGTGACGCAGACGTGCAGCGCCTGACTTGGCAGGCATACATGCACAAGCGTCTGGTTCGCGCGCAGCCTGCGGCGCACGTGCGCATCTTCTTCAAGGATCTGGCCCACCTGCTGGGAATTGCGCGGACGTGAGATCCGGATGATGCAACGCTTCTTTCAAGTTGGTCGCGAGTTGAGCCACGTTCGCGTGGCGGGAGTCGTGCATGAATGCATCTGCTGCGAAGGCTGTCACAGGTGAGTCCGGTGCACTGCGCGCGTCTGCGGGTGCCGCGCGACCGGATCGGCGCGATGTGGCTGGCGAAGCAGTCGTGCGTGGCTTGCGAGCCGTTGCACAATCGGTGCGCAAAAGCGGCTCGGTATTGAATACGCTGGTCGACGCGGTACGCGGGCGCTACGAGCGGTAGCGCGCGGTCATGGAACGCGTCGTCGGCTTGTTCGCGTCAGGAGCGATCTTCGTACCGATCCTCGCACTGATCTGCGTCGAGGCCTCGGTGCTGATGATCCTGACCGCGCGTGCACGCGTGCCGAGGATGATTCGCGTCGACATCCTGATCAGCTTGCTCGCCGGTGCAGGTCTGCTCACCGCGGCACTGCTGGTCGTTGCTGGAGTCGCGTGGTACTGGATTGCCATCGCGCTCGGCGCGGCGCTGGCCTCGCATGTATCCGATCTCACCCGCAGGCTGAATCGCCGACGGCGCGGCTGGCATTACGGAAGTGCGCTCTGATGCGTGTGAGCATTGTGCGTTCCTGGCAAAGCGCTGCTGCGTGGCTCGAAGTGCTCGCCTGGCTCGCGGGCGGCGCGGCGCTCGTGGCGGCTGCTGCTTCGTTCGTCTACGTCAAGGCTGCCGGCGCGGTCACGATCGTCGTCAGCTTCTGGCGCTGAAGTCGTATACGCGCTTGAAACTCTGACCCCCGGCGCTGAGCCCCTGAGATCGACGGAGGAAATCAGGGAATCTGCGCGTGCATCCGATCATCTGCCCTGAAGAACTTCCGTGCCAGGGCGACGAGTGCACCGTCGCTCGGATGATCGAGCGTCTCGACTGCCGAGATTCGTTTCGCGAGATCTGGGCGGTGTTCGGTCATGTAACTCTGCAACTCCGTCTTGGCATTCGCCGGTCCGGTGAGCAGGATTGCGCCTGTGTGCGTCAGTGCGCCGACTATGCGCGCGAAGAATTCCTTGTCCACTCCCAGATGTCCGCTGTCTCTCGCGTTTGCCTTGTGGTGCAGGTTCTGCCCGCCGCCGTGCGAGTACACGACCAGTCGATCGACATCGCTTGCGCTGACGTGGAAGATCTTCGCCTCACGATGGTCGATCCAGACGATGGCATGATAATGGTCTTGCATGTCGATCCCAAGCTCCTCGTCGGAGCTCCAATATGTTTGCGCGCGGCGGTTCGAACTAGGAAGAGTTTAGGGATCAAGTGTTTCATTCGCCCTCCGGAGCTTCCCGCAAGCGCTGCGGTTCTCCCTGATCGCGTGTAACTTTGCGACGCGCGGACCGCGGCGCGGCAACCAGGGTGCCCTGTAGCGTGCCTTATTGACGCAGGCGTTTAGAGTTCGAAGTCCCGGGCGAGACGGCTACGCCGCAATGTCGGCAGCACGAGCGAGCAGGTTCCGCACTTCACCATCGGTGACTTGTGAGAAGTCCCGGTACCATTCGCCGACGGACCGAAGGAATGCAGGGTATACGTCGCACACAAGCTCGTCGGCCTCGGCCTGCAACAACGCGCAGGCTGGCAGCGAGGCAACAGCGGGGGCGGCCACGACGCGTTCGGCTCCCAAGTCGCGGACGGCGCGGATTGCAGCACGCATGGTCGCGCCGGTGGCTGCGCCGTCGTCCACCAGGATGACGGTCTTGCCCTTGATCGGCGTCGATCGGCGATCGCCGCGGTAGAACGTTTCGCGCACTTGCAGCTCAGCTTGTTGGCGCGCGATGTCGCAGTTGAGCTCCTGCGAATTCGCGCAAATTCGCATGGCATCGTCGTTGATCACCGTCACCCCTCCAGAGGCGATCGCACCGAGGGCGAACTCCGGCGCTCCCGGCGCGCTCAACTTGCGGGTGACAAGTACCTCCAGCGGTGTGTTCAGCGCGGACGCCACTTCGAATGCCACCGGCATTCCTCCGCGGGCCAGTCCGAGGACTACAACATCGTGGCGATCGCGGTAGCGGGCGAGCAGTGTGCCCAGCGCCCGGCCGGCTGCGGCCCGATCGGGGAATCGATTCAACATACGTGGCATCCTCCGGGCTGCTGCATCCGCCGACGCAACCCTCATGCATATATGGACCCATCGAATTGTTTTCGCTTCGGGACATTCCCGCAGATGCCTGCGGCTTGCCCGGCGGTCAGACCTCACTGCTTCCAGAATCGCTCCATCTCGACGAATGTGAACGATGCGGACCAGGCGATTAGCACGAAGCCCGTCAGCGCCTCCGTGCCGGTCATGAATCGCACCGCGCCGACCGGCACCAAGTCGCCCAGGCCTAGTGTCGTGAAGCAGACCGCCGAGTAGTAGATGGCGTCGAACAGCTCGATGGGATGGTTGGCGAGCAGCGAGCCGTGTCCATCGGTGGAGACGAGATAGAAGTAAGCGCCGCCAAAGATCCAGATCTCAACGACATGCGTCAGCAGGATGGCGAATATCAGCAGCAGGATCCGCGGTCGTGCTGGCATGCGGATGCGCTTGAGCACGCCCGTCAGCCTACTCAGTGCTTCGTAGTGCAGGACGACGCAGAGCACGACCGCCGACAGAGTCGCGATGATGACTTCGACCAGGCCTTGGGTTTGCGACGGCAAGATCACGATCAGGGCGTAATTGCCACTTTCAGTACGCCGTCTCGCTGATGCGAGAACAGGTCATAGGCTGCCACGATGTCCTTCAGCTTGAAGCGATGGGTAACCAGCGCTTTGAGATCGGCGCGCCTGGATGCGACGACGTCCATGAGACGACGCATTCTTTCCTTGCCGCCAGGGCAGAGCGTCGTGATGATCCTGTGGTCGCCGAGTCCGGCGGCGAATGCACCGAGCGGTATCGTCAGATCCTTCGAGTACACACCCAGGCTCGATAGCGTGCCGCCCGGCCGCAGCACTCGCAGACATGCCTCGAATGTTTGCTGTGTACCGAGAGCTTCGATCGCTACATCGACGCCGCGTCCGCCGGTCAGACGCATGATCTCGGCCACGGCGTCGCTCTTACGAAAGTCGACGACGTGATCTGCCCCCAGGTGCCGTGCAACTGTCATGCGTTCCTGCACCGATTCAACGGCGATGATCGTCGTCGCTCCCATCAGTCTTGCGCCCACAGTCGCGCACAAACCGATCGGGCCTTGCGCAAAGACTGCGACCATGTCGCCGATGCGGATACCGCCACTCTCGGCGCCGCCAAATCCCGTCGACATGATGTCGGGGCACATCAGCACTTCTTCGTCGGTGAGACCGTCGGGCACCGGCGCGAGATTCGCCATCGCGTCCGGGACCAGCACGAACTCGGCTTGGCAGCCGTCGATGGTGTTGCCGAGCTTCCAGCCGCCGATAGGTTTCCAGCCGTGTGTCGTGCCGGCGCCGTCCTGAGCGCAATCTCCGGCCAGACATGCGTTGCTGTAGCCGCTGGGCGTGATTGCGCCAGCGATGACTCGCTGACCTTCCTGGTAGCCGCGAACTGCAGAGCCGAGTTTCTCGATCACGCCGACGGGTTCGTGCCCGATGATCAGTCCTTTGCGGACTGGATACTCGCCTTTCATGATGTGGACGTCGGTCCCGCAGATCGTCGTGGTGGTAATGCGCAGCAGCGCGTCGAGCGGGCCGACTTCCGGAATCGGCCGTTCCTCCAGCGCGATCCTGCCGGGCTCGACGAACACGGCTGCTTTCATGAACCTTGCCATCCGACTCTCCGTTAGCGACTCTCTGTGCGAATCCGAGCGTGTGCTTCGGCCGCGGCGACGTGGCGCTTGACTGCCACAAAGCTGTCCGGGCTGACGGACAGCGAATCGATGCCGCATCCGACCAGGAATTCGGCGAACTCGGGGTGATCGCTGGGCGCCTGCCCGCACAAGCCGACTTTCGCGCCCGCGCTGTGCGCCTCCGTGATCACGTTGCGGATCATCCATTTGACCGCTTCGTCCTGCTCGTTGAAGAGACCGGCCAACTCCTCGGAGTCGCGATCCACGCCGAGCGTGAGCTGGGTCAGATCGTTGCTGCCAATGGAGAATCCGTCGAAGCGGCGGGCGAATGCCTTGGCCAGGATGACGTTCGACGGGATCTCGCACATCACGAAGATCTGCAAGCCATTCTCGCCGCGCACCAGACCGTTCTCCGCCATGACCGCCAGCACCCGGTCGGCTTCGTCAGGCGAGCGGCAGAACGGGATCATGATGATAACGTTGCGGAAGCCGAGCTCCTCGCGCAGGCGACGCAGCGCCCGGCATTCGAGGGCGAAGCCCTCGCGATAGCGCGGCGAGTAGTAGCGCGAGGCGCCGCGGAAGCCGATCATCGGGTTCGCCTCGGCGGGCTCGAACTCGCGTCCGCCGATGAGATTCGCATACTCGTTCGTCTTGAAGTCGCTGGTGCGCACGATGACCGGTTTCGGATACAGCGCGGCGGCGATACGGGCGAGGCCACGCGACAGCCGCTCGACGAAGTATTCGGTCTTGTCGGCATAACCCCGGGTCAGCTCGTCGATTGCGCTCTTGGCCTGCGGGTCGGTCAGCGTCGCATGGCGTACCAACGCCATCGGATGCACCTTGATGTGGCTGTTGACGACGAACTCCATGCGGGCGAGCCCGACGCCGTCGGCAGGCAGCCGCCACCAGCGCAGTGCCGCTGCGGGATTGGCGAGATTCAGCATGACCTGGGTGCGTGTAGCCGGGATCGCTGCCAAGTCGAGCTCTGCGACGCTGATCTCGGCCGTGCCCTCGTAGACGAATCCTTCCTCTCCCTCGGCGCAGGACACCGTGATTTCCTGCTCCTCGTGCAACACTTGCGTCGCATTGCCGGTGCCGACGATGGCCGGCAGGCCGAGCTCGCGGCTGACGATGGCGGCATGCGAGGTGCGTCCGCCGTGATCGGTCACGATGGCCGCGGCGCGCTTCATGATCGGCACCCAGTCCGGGTCCGTGGTCGCAGTGACGAGCACCGATCCATCGACGAAGCGCCCGATATCGCGCGCGCTGTCGAGCAGACATACGCGGCCGCTGACTGCTGAGTTGCCGATGCTGAAACCGGTGGCGAGCTTGCGGCCCTTCCGGCCGACGCGATAAGAGCGCAAGGCAGTCGTCACGCGTTGCGACTGAACGGTCTCGGGCCGCGCCTGGACGATGAACAACGCGCCTGTTTCACCGTCCTTCGCCCATTCCATATCCATGGGCATCCCGTAGTGCCGCTCGATCACGCAGGCCCAACGGCTGAGCGTCAGAATTTCCGCGTCGCTCAGCACGAAGCTGGTGCGTTCCGCACGCGAAGTCGGAACATTGCGAGTCGGCGTCGCCTCGGTGGTCGAATAGATCAACTTGCGAGCTTTGTCGCCGCACTTCTTCTCGATGATCGGAACCAGCGCCGGATCCGTCAGCAGCGGCTTGAAGACCTCGTACTCATCGGGATCGACAGTGCCCTGTACGACGTTTTCACCGAGGCCCCAGGCCGCGTTGATGAGAACCACTTTGTCGCAGCCGGTTTCGGTGTCGATCGAGAACATCACACCGGCACCTCCCAGGTCGGCCCGCACCATCTTCTGTATGCCGATCGATAGCGCCACCTTCAGGTGATCGAACCCTTTGGTCTCGCGATAACTGATCGCGCGATCGGTGAACAACGAGGCGTAGCAGCGCCGGCAGGCATCCAGCAGGTCCCGCTCGCCGCGCACATTCAGGAAGGTCTCCTGCTGTCCGGCAAAACTGGCGTCGGGAAGATCCTCGGCTGTCGCGCTCGAGCGTACGGCGACGTCGGTCGCTTCGACATCGAACGACGCGGACAACTTTCGATATGCCGCCCGGATGGCTGCGGCCGTGCGCTCCGGAAACTCACTGTGGAGGAACGCGGAGCGCAGTGTTTGTCCGGCCTCCGCCAGGGGAATCTTGCGATCACGATAGGCTTGCAGTGCGCGCTCGATGACCGGTCGCAGATGGTTGGTCTCGACGAATTCCCAATACGCATCCGCCGTGGTGGCAAAGCCGGGCGGGACACTGACGCCTTTTGCCTTTAGGTTGCCGACCATCTCACCGAGCGAGGCATTCTTGCCGCCCACGCGGGCTACGTGGTCACGGCGCAGTTCCTCGAACCAGATCACCGATAGTGCATT
>CADEEJ010000031.1:3153-15588 GCA_902826315.1 uncultured Steroidobacter sp. | reverse complement strand
ATAGCGGCACTCTGCTCCTTGCATGAGCGTCTTACATGCGGAGTTCCGCGTGTCGATGCCGCAGTTGTCCGCATGGGCGCATTCGAGCAGAAGCACGACAGGGCCATCCGGCTCATCGACGACCGAGCCGCTCTCGCTTGCGCCACGGGAGCATGCTGTGCAGGACCGCGGCGTGGTCGAAGAAATGGTGGATGTTGAATAGTATTTCGTGCACGTCCTCCAGTTGTTGCTCGCCGAGCGTGCCCAGCAGGTGCGCTGTAGCCAGGTCAGCCAGAGCCGGGCTGAGCGCTCACATGCGAGCCCTGATCGCGTCAGCGACGCACTGAACTGCATTGGGCTCCGTGACCTCGATCGGTATGACGCACTCCTGCTCGGATTCCCCCAAGGGCTGGATCTCACGCAGCTGCTTATCGAGAACTGCCAAAGTCGCATCGGACGGATCGTCATGTCGCGCAGCGCGCTCCAGAACGTGGGCCGCCAGGTCGATGGGATCGTCCTGGCACGATACGATCAGGAATGCGGCGCCGATGCGTCTTGCGAGAGTGCGAAAGACCTCGCGATCGGTTGCTTCCAGGAACGCCGCGTCGACTATGACGTTCAATCCGGCACCGAGGCAGTTTTCGGCGCAGTCGACCAGGCGGCTGTAGGTCCGATGGCTGAACTGCGGGGAGTAGATGCCCTGCCGGGCGGCCGCCGTGGCCGATTCCAGCGCGCCGATGCCCGCGAGACGCTTGCGCTCGATATCCGAGCGTATCCGGATCGCTCGCACCTCAGGGACCAGGCGCTCGCTCATCCAGGATTTTCCGGAGCCCGACGGACCGTGCATCAGGATCAGTGTCGGTTGCCGCGGGGTCATCCAGCCGGCGGCTGCACGAATGCGGTGCCGGAGTCGAGCGTGCAGCTCCGCTTCCCTGGCCGGAACGCTCTCGGCAGTGATTGCATCGACTTTTGCCCGGACCAGCGCGCGATACACGGCATAGAAGGGCAGAACCCGTAAGCCCTCGTAGTCGCCGGTGACTTCCAGGTAGCGACTCAGCAACAGGAATGCGAGATCGGCTCGCTGCCGGCTCATGAGATCCATGACCAGAAACGCCATGTCGTTCATCACATCGATCCATCGCAGCTGCGGATCGAACTCGATGCAATCGAACGCAATCAGGCGATCGTGCCATCTGGCGATGTTGGCAGCGTGCAGGTCACCGTGACACTCGCGCACGAAGCCGCCGCGCTCGCGCATCTGGAAAATGGGCTCGAGGGTGTGAGCGGTGTCGTGAGTCCAATCCACGAGCCGGCCCAGCTCGCGTACGGGCGCGACCGGTCCGAGATGTGTGAGCAGCTGCGCCAGGTTACCGAGCACACTGTCGTACATCTGCTCGGTCTTCTGCGGTACATCGCTGGCCGGCGCTGCGGGTGTCTGCAAGTGAAAACGCGCGAGCAGATCCCCGAGTGCCATGATTTCCGCCGCCGAAATGTCGCAGTGTGCCAGCAGCTGCGGCAGCTCGGCCGCCACGTCGAACTGCTGCATCTGCACGGCATAGTCGACAATGGCGCCGTTGCCATCCACAACGAGGCGACCTTCGTCGCGAGTGATTGCGACGACGCCGACGTATAGATCCGGCGCCAAGCGGCGATTCAGGCGCAGCTCCTCGCTGCAGAGATGACGCCGTCGCTCCAGAGTCGAAGCGTCGATGAAAGCGAATTTGACCGGCTTCTTGATCTTGTAGGCGTACGGTCCCGTCAGGACGACCCAGGAAATATGCGTCTCGCGCAACTCCAGGCGTGTCACGGCATGCGCAAACGCTGCAGGCTTCAGCAGCTCCTGGATCTTCAGGGGCGATTCAGGAGTCGCACGATCGACGCTCTGGCACTGCATGGCTGCTCATCCCCGCGAGTTGCTAGCGTCTCGTCCTCTGCTCACGCACCTGTTCCTTGCCCACGACATCCAGCAAGCGGCTTGCCTGTGTCGCGTGCACGCGCAAGATGTCGTCCAAGGTGACGATGCCCAGCACGCACCGCTCGTCGTCCACGACCGGCACTCGGCGCACGCCATGCGTAGCCATGCGCTGCAAGGCTTCGGCATAGTCCTCGGACTCGGAGGCGATCACGAGTTGCGTGGACATGATCTCGCGCACCGTGGTCTTGCCGGGATCGCGCCCTTTCGCCACGACTTCCAGCACGATGTCACGATCCGTGATGATCCCCACCGGCTCGCGCTCGTCGTCGGCATTGCCGAGCACCACCAGATCGCCCGTGTGATGCTGCCGCATCAGCCGAGCGGCCTCAGTGATGGTCGACTCGGGCGTGCAGGACGCGACGTCGAGCACACAGAGGTCTTTCAATTTCATGGCGATTCACCTTGACGTTTGATTGCAGCGTTCTCAAGTTGCCAGCCCCTGCGCCAGCTCCAGCAATTGCAGATCCAGCGGCGCCGTGCGACCGGCAACTTCGCTCAGAGGAGTCATCGCGATCGCACCGCTGCGCAGCCCGACGAGCACGCCGTTTTCGGCAGCGAGTAGCGCTTCGATCGCGGCGGCGCCGAGCCGCGTCGCGAGCATGCGGTCGTACACGCCTGGGGCTCCGCCGCGCTGGACGTGACCGAGCCGCGTGATTCGCAGGTCGAGGCCGAGTTGCTGCCGCTGGTCGCGGAAGTAGCTCGACAGCGCATCCACGCCGTAGCGCGCGCCCTCCGCGACGACGACGATCGCGTGGCTCTTGCCTCGTTGGTGTGACGCCTGCAATTGTCGGGCAATCGCCTCGGGCGGCAGATCGAGCTCCGGCACGACGATCGCTTCGGCACCTCCCGCGATCGCAACGACCGCCGCCAGGTAACCGGAATGTCGCCCCATGACCTCGACCAGAAATACCCGTCGGTGTGACGCAGCAGTCACTCGCAGGCGATCGATTGCCTCCATCGCCGTATCGAGAGCAGTGGTAGTCCCGATGGAGACGTCGGTGCCGAGCAGATCGTTGTCGATGGTCGACGCTACGCCGAGCACGTTCATGCCGCGCTGGGTGAGCGCGTATGCGCCTGACTGCGAGCCGTTGCCGCCGATCACGATCAGTGCATTGATATCCCGTCGCCGCAGTTGCTCGAGGGCGGCGCTTTGTCCTTCGCCGGTCTTGAACTGCGGACATCGGCTCGTGCCGAGCATCGTGCCGCCCTGGTGGATGATGCCGCCGACATCGCGCGGCCCGAGCGGGAGAAAGTCGCCGGCGATCAGTCCTTCGTAGCCGTTGCGCACGCCGAACATCTCGCAGGAGTGCAGCACGCCGCTGCGAACGACGGCGCGAATCGCCGCGTTCATGCCGGGTGCGTCCCCGCCGCTAGTCAGCACTGCAACACGCTTCATGACCTGTGATCCCTGCATGCTTACCCAATCAGCAGAGTACGCGCCGCGGGGAAAGCAGGAACCGCGTCTTCCCGAGAGCGCCTAAGCGGCGCTCCCTAGCGGGCGCCGAAGCGATAGGTCAACTGGGCGCTGATGATGTCGATGTCCGAATGCTGCTCGCCGAGCAGCAGGCCCGATGCTGCCGTGCTGCCGGCATTCTGATTGAGCGGGACCGTCTCGCTGAACAGGTGCGCGTAGGCGAAGTCGAAAGCGAGCGCCTGCGATGGCTGCCAGCGCGCGCCGATTGCGGCCCAGGTGCGGTTGGTGTCCGGCAGGCGGGGAGTGCGGGTCGCGTCCGGCACCGGCGTAGTGTCATAGGCGACGCCCGTGCGCAGCGTGAGTTCTTCGTTCAGCTCGTACGTTGCGCCGACGGCATAACGCATCACATCGCGCCAGCGCTCGGGTGTGACCGATGCTGTTACACCTGAATCGCGCACGACGCGCAGTTCCTGCACGCTGCTCCAGCCCGTCCACGCTACGTCGGCCAGGACGGCGAGTTTCGGACTCACGCTCTGGCGCAGCGACAGTATCGCGGAATCCGGCACTTGCAGATCGACCGACACCGGGCCTGATGACAGCGGCGCCCCGGTCGCGGAGGCGGCAGCAACGATGCCGGCCCCGATTGCGCTGGGTATCGCGACCGGCGGCGTGAAGTGGATCGTTCCGCCGACGTCGTACTCCACGGCGGAGCGGTATGCGAGGCCGATCCGCGTCGCATCCGACACGTCGAACAGGAAGCCGACGTTGAATCCCCAGCCCGTATCGTCGCCGCGAACGCGCGCACCGCCTTCCAGACCGAGATTAGCGGCGATGACGGCGGGAGCTGCCGTTGCGGGCAGCTGCCCGAGTGCGACGAGCTGTTGAACGCCTTGCGCGACGGCTGCCGAATAGTTGACCGCGTTGGTGAGCTCGGCCTGCAAGCGCTGATAGCTGACGCCCGCACCGATCGACAAGCGATCGTTGACCTGCCACGCGATCGACGGATTGAAATTGATCGTCTTGATCTCGGAGTGCAGCGCCTGGAAGCGGCCGACCCAGCCGCTCTCGTACACGAGCTGCAGGCCGAACGGCGCGTTGATACCCAAGCCGATCGTGAGATCGTCGGTCAGCGGCGTGGTCAAATACATGCCCGGCACGAAGTTCCAGCCGCCCGCATCCCCGCCCGTTCCGCCGGACGGCTGTCCGAACGCGGCAGTCGAGCCCGCGTTGCTGAACTCTGAAGTGATCTCGATGCCGCTGGCGAGCCCCGCGGCGAGCTGATTGCCTTCGATCTGCGTCATGCCTGCCGGGTTGAAGAACAAGGTCGTCGCATCGTCGGCGACGGCAGCGGTACCCGCAAACGCTGTGCCGAGCCGGCTCGCGCTCTGCTCGAGCAGAGCAAATCCCGAAGCGTCCGCAGTGCCGGGATCGATGGCGGTCGCTGCAAGCAACGCAGCGAGTGACACACGATTGCACAGAGGGTTCATGACTCGGTCCTCATTCAGGCTGGGGATCGAGTCGAACACGAATTGCGTGCTCATCCCATCAGGAAATGATGAGAGTCCTTACGCGGTGCCTGCAATCATGTCCGCCGCCTTTTCGGCGATCATGATGGTGGGAGCGTTGGTATTGCCGCTGACGATCGTCGGCATGATCGACGCATCGATCACGCGCAACGCGCTTATGCCGTGCACGCGCAGTGCCGGGTCGACCACGCAGTGCGCGTCGGTTCCCATGCGGCAGGTGCCGACGGGATGGTAGATCGTCTCGGCTTTGGCGCGGATGAACTGCGTCAGGTCGGCGTCGCTGCTCGCGCGGGCGCCGGGAAAGACTTCAGCGCCGCGACACGCATCGAACGGCGCGGATCCCAGGATCTCGCGAGAGCGCCGTGCGGCTTCCAGCAGTACGGCAAGATCGCCGGGCTCACGCAGATAATTTGCAAAGATCAGCGGCGCGTCGTCGCAGCGCGCGGAGCGCAAGCGGATTCGTCCGCGGCTGCGAGGCCGCAGGTAGCAGGCGTGCAAGGTGAAGCCGTTGCCGGGCAGGCGATGGCGGCCGTGATCGTCCAGCTGCGCCGGAACGAAGTGCAGCTGGATGTCGGGACGCCGGTCGACTGCACGCGAGCTGCATAAAAACGCACCGGCCTCGGCGACGTTGGAAACGCCGGGACCGCGCCTGCTGAGCAGATAGCGCAAGGCCACGCCCGCTTCCTGGATCAGGTTGAAATCGTAGGTGACCGCTTGCCTGCTCTTGTACAAAGTGCAGACGTCGAGGTGGTCCTGCAGATTGGCTCCGACTCCAGGTAAATCGACGGCGATGTCGATACCGAGCTCGCGCAGATGATCTGCCGGCCCGATGCCCGACAGCATCAGCAGCTGCGGCGAGTTGACGGCGCCTGCACATACCAGAATCTCGCCATCGCAACGAGCAACGTGGCGCTTGCCGTTGCGACGATACTCGACGGCAGTCGCACGTCCTCGCTCGATCACCACGCGCTCCACCAGGCTGTTCGTTGCGATTCGCAGGTTCGGCCGCGGCCGTGCCGGATCGAGGTACGCGACGGCTGCGCTGCAGCGGCGACCCTCGCGCTGCGTGACCTGATAGTGACCCACGCCTTGCTGGTGCGCGCCGTTGAAATCTTTGTTGTGCGGCAGGCCGACGGCTACGCCGGCAGCGACGAACGTATCCGTGAGCGGATTGCGGCTGCGCAGATCTTCCACGGCGAGCAGACCGTCGGCGCCGTGATACGTCGATGCGCCGTGCTGTTGTCGCTCGGATTTGCGGAAGTAGGGCAGAACGTGCTCGTAAGCCCAACCCGTTGCGCCGCCGCTGTGCCAATCGTCGTAGTCCTGCGGCTGTCCACGCACGTAACACATCGCGTTGATCGAGCTGGAGCCGCCAAGCACCTTGCCGCGCGGCCAGTACAGCCGGCGACCGTTCAGCTCGCGCTCCGGCTCGGTCGAATAGTGCCAATTGATGCGGCGGTGGTGCACCAGCCGGGCGATGCCCGCCGGCATGTGAATGAGCGGATTCACATCGCGCCCACCGGCTTCCAGCAGCAGCACGCGGCGTTTCGGGTCTGCGGAAAGCCGATAGGCGAGTACGCAGCCGGCCGAGCCCGCGCCGATGATGATGAAGTCGTAGGCAGCCGCGGCGGACACGTGCCTGCGGCTCAAGAAGTTCGAGCAGTTCGTGGCGGACCATCGATCCGGAATGGATCGGCGCTGCCTGCAAACAGGCGCTGCATGATCGTCGTCTCACGCTGCTCGATGCTGCGCAGTAGCTCCTGCGCGCCGCCCATTGTCTTGAATGCGCGGTAACCGCGCTCCAGGAACTCCTGCAACGTGCTGACGCCGATCATGCGGGCAGGGAGTCGGGCAGCGCGCAGCGCAACGCCGATTCCCGCAACGTTGAGCAGCGCGTCGAGCTCGCGGCCTGCGGCGAGGATCAGCCAGATCTGCCGCTGTCGATCCTCACGCCCGTCCGCGCGGCGGTATGCGGCAGCATACGACGCTGCTGTCAGGTTTGCTGTGCCGAGGGCTGCGAGCACTGCGAGATCGAGTGACTGACTGAGCGCTTCGAGCTCCAGTGCGTGCGTCACCGCCTGTAATGCGCGTTCACCGAGCAGGCGTTCCCATTGATGCAGCACTTTCCTGAGATCGCGATGACGCTGCGTGAAATCGTGCGGGCCGTAGAGGTCCTCGATGAAGAATGCGATCGCCCTGCGGTGTCGCGGCTCGCTCGAGAAGTCGGCGTAGGTCTCCTGCAGGCGCTCCACCTGCCAGCGCTGCAATGCCTGCAGCCGGCTGAGCTTGCCGGGGTCCCGCGCAACCTGCGCGCGCGTCCCCGCAATCTCGTCAACGAGTGCCAGTGCCGACATCGTCATGACGATCCTTCTGCGCTTCTTCAGCCAACGCGCGTCGCAGGATCTTGCCGATGTTCGTCTTCGGCAGCGTCGGGCGAAATTCGACGTATTTCGGCACCTTGTACCCGGTCATGCGCTCGCGGCAGAACTCGCGCACCTGCTCGACGGTCAATTCCTCGCGGGCCACCAGGAACACCTTCACTGCCTGGCCCGAGTGATCGTCCGGCACGCCGATGCAGCCCGCCTCGACGATGGCGCTGTGGGTCGTGAGCACGCTTTCGATCTCGTTCGGAAAGACTTTGAAGCCCGAAACGATGATCATGTCCTTCTTGCGATCGACGATGTGGACGTAGCCCTCGCTGTCGACCCTGGCGATGTCGCCGGTGTGCAGCCAACCGTCCGCATCGAGCGTCTTGTCGGTCTCCTGGGGCATCTGCCAGTAGCCGCGCATGACTTGCGGGCCGCGCAGGCACAGCTCTCCCTCCTTGCCGGCCTCCAGCTCCCGCTGTTCGTCGCGGATCGACAGCTCGGTGGAGGGCACCGGCACGCCGACGCTGCCGATGCGCGACCGGCCGGGCAGGTTGCAGGCGACGACTGGCGAGGCTTCGGTGAGACCGTAGCCTTCGATGAGATCGCGACCGGTCGTTTTGAGCCAGCGCTCCGCGACGCTCGGATGCAGGGCCATGCCGCCAGCGATGCCCAGTTTCAGCTTCGAGAAGTCGAGGCGCGCAAACCCCGGGTGCTGCAGCAGCGCGTTGTACAGCGTGTTGACGCCGGAGATGAAACTGAAGCGCCAGCGCCCGAGCTCGGCGATGAAAGCGGGGATGTCGCGCGGATTGGTGATCAGCACGCTGAGCCCGCCGTGCTTGACGAACGTCAGGCACGCGGTGAGGCAGAAGATGTGATAGAGCGGGAGCGGTGTGATTACGACCTCCTTGCCGTCCTCGATGATCGAGCCCCACAGCGTCGACACCTGTTCCAGGTTGGCGACGAGATTGCGATGCGACAGCATCGCGCCCTTGGCGACGCCGGTCGTGCCGCCCGTGTACTGCAGGAATGCCAGGTCTTCGGCATCGATCGGCGGCGGTGCGAACTGCAGGCGCGAGCCGGCATCGAGCACGTCGCGAAGCGATAGAGCGCCGGCGATGCGATATTGGGGCACGAGCTTCTTCACGCGCCGCGCCGCCCAACTGATGATCGCACCCTTGGGGAAGCGCAGCAGATCGCCGAGCTCGGTCACGACGACGCTGCGCACGCTCGTGCGCGCGATGACCTTCTCCACTACGTGCGCGAAGTTGGCGAGCACCACGATGCATACGGCGCCGGAGTTCAGCAGCTGGTGCTCCAGCTCACGCGGCGTGTAGAGTGGATTGGTGTTGACGACGACCAGCCCGGCGCGCAACGCGCCGAACAGCGCAATCGGATACTGCAGCACGTTCGGCATCATCAGTGCGATGCGCTCGCCCTTGCGCATGCCGTTCGCTGTCAGCCAGGCGGCGAAATCGCGCGAATGCGCGTCGACTTCGGCATAGCTGAGCGTCGTGCCCCAGTTGTGAAATGCAGGATGCGCCGCGAAACGTTCGCAGCTGCGGCGGAACACGTCGACCAGAGTCGTCCCGGAGTCGAGCGAGATCTCGGCAGGGGTGCCTTGCGGGTACTGAGCGAGCCAGATCCTTTCCATAAAATTCTCCTCGAGCGCGGTGCTCAAGCGGTGCCGCTCATCGCGCGGCGATCCAGTGGGACAGGCGACCCAGCGTGTCGTTTAGTTCCGTCGTCGTGACGGTACCGCAGGGTACTGACGTCACGCAGGCATCGACGGTGCGCGCGGCATCGGTAAGTCGGTCGAAGCGCAGCGAGACGCCGTGTCGCTGCAGCAGCGGCGTCAGCGCGTCGGCATGCGCAAGCAGATCGCGCCGGGTCTGTTGATAGGCATGATTCGCCAGCCGGCGGCGCTCGACGTAGCGGAACACGTTGGTGAAGAACATCACGTCGTCGTCGCGATCGGGCTCGAACAGCAGGCGGTCGCTGTGCGGGTAGCGGTTGCGATAAGTCGCCATGCCGACCTGCATCCGCGACTGGATCAGTGCGCGGAAGGTCTGAGACAGCACGACGGTGAGGCCGTCGTCAGCCAGGTCGTGCGGCTGGCGTCGGCGCGAACGCGAGGCGTCGAAGGTCACCAGCGGATTGACGGATATGACCAGGTCCGCGCCGTTGTCGAGCACCAGGGACGCGTGCACGGTCCTGAGCAGGGCGCCATCCACGTATGTATGACCTGCAAATCGCACGGGCGTGTACAGCCCGGGCAGCGCCGTGCTGGCGCGGATGGCCTCGGAGATCGGCACATGGTCGTAGCCCTTCTCGCCGAAGCGTACTTCGGTGCCAGTGTTCAAGTCGGTGGCGACGATCCGCAGGAGCGTGCGCAGCTTGCGGAAGTCGTTGCTGCGACCCTTGGCGCTCAGTATCTGGCGCAGGTACTGCTCGAACGGACGATTGTCGAACACGCCGGTCGGGATCGCGCGGAGCAGCGGGCTGAGCACTGCAGCCCAGTTCTGCTGCTGCGGGTCACGCAACAGGCCCTTCATCACCTGTGCTATGAGCGCCGGTATGCGGGCGGCCCGCTCCAGGTATTCCTCGAACGCCGGACGCATTAGCGTGCCGGGCGCGAGGGGATACGGGCCGGCATCGTCGTCGACGAAGAACAGGCGCACCATCTCCGCTGTCGTGATGCCGTTGGCGAGCGACGCGGCGATGATGGCGCCGGAGCTTACGCCGACGTAGCCGGCGAGCTCGGACAAATTCAGGCCGTCGGTGCACTCTGCAAGCGCGTGCAGGCAGCCGAGCTGATAGAAAGCGCCCAGCGGTCCGCCACCAGCAAGCGCCAGCGCGATACGGCGCCCGCTGGCTCGCTTTCTGGCGGCGGGTTCCACCGTCAGCATGGGTTGCTACTCAGACGACCGCGCTTTGGTCCACGGCAGGCGCGGATTTCGGCGCAGCCTTGCGAGTGCTCCCGCCGGACCTGCTGCGCGTCAGCGCGTGCACCGACTGATTCAACTCGGTCACCTTGCGCGACAGCGCGTTGATCTCTTTCGAGGTCGGCATGCCGAGCTGCTGCAGTGCCTTCTGCACGCGGCTCTGGAAGATGGCCTCCAGGTTGTCGATCGTTTCGCCGGCCTTGCTGCGCACCTGAGCTGCACGCGTATCGACCGTCTCGCGCAAGTCCTGCCACGCGTCCTTCACCAGTCGCTGAGCGTTGGTGCGCTGGCGCTCCTCGAGCGAGCCGCCTTCCTCGACCAGGCTTTCGAACAGCTTCGGTCCTTCGCGCTGAGCACGTGCCAATGCGCCGAGCCCGGCCAGCCAGATGTGATGCCCCGTCTCGATCGCGTTCGCCATCGGTGTGTTGGTCTTGGCGGACGCACCCTTGCCCTTGCTCTTACCCTTCTTTCGCGCAGCCATAGTCGGTCTCCTGAATATATTGATTGGTCAACCGCCTCGCCCATGTAGCGATGGCGACGTGGCCAGTGTGCGAGCGCAGTGGACGGTGGCGGTATAGCGAAAACCCACACACGTCTAGGGAGAGGTCCGGCAGCGGCTCAACTGAGTTGTGTCGCCAGCGGCCCCGTTACCGCGCACAGCAGCAGCTTCTCGAACTCCTCGGCGAAGCGGCGCGCGACCTCGCGTGGCTTCGAGATGAGATTGCGGTCAGCGGAGAATCCGAAGTGCACACGTCCGTCATAGGTGAGCAGGCTGATGCCTACGGCGATGCTGCCGGCCTGCGGCACCCAGAAGAACTGCTGCTCGATGCGCGCGCCGGCAAGATATAGCGGCTGGCGCGGCCCCGGGACATTGGAGACCACGACGCTGGCCTTGCTCGTGAACAGCTCTATGGCGCGGTCCTCGACCAAGCCTGGCAGCAGTCCCATGGCAGTCAGCAGCCACAGTGCGACGATTGCCTGCGAGGAGTGCTTCAGCTTCTCCATGTCGTGATGCACGGCGTACAACCGCGCGAGAGGGTTGCGCTCGCCGATCGGCAGGCTGGCGAATACCAGCCCGAACTCGTTGCCGAGCTTCGGCTGCTCCTCGATCGTGCGCAGATTGACCGGAACGAGCGCACGGATGACGACGCCATCGATGTTCGCGCCGCCACGTCTGAGGTACGCTCCCAGCGCTCCGGCCGCAGTCGCCAGCAGGACGTCGTTGATCGTGCACCCCAACGCCGCCGCAACAGTCTTGACCTCCAGCAACGGCAGCGGATCGCCCCAGGCCATCTGCTTGTGCACGCCGAGCTGTCCCTTCAACGGCGTCGCAGTGTCCTCGGGCAAGAGTGCGATGTCGGCGAGCTCGCGGCTCGCCACCGCGACCTGTCGCGCTATCGCGGCCGCCTGATCAGGATGCGCCAGCGTGTGCAGCGACGCGCCGACCAGATCGGCGGCGCCCTGGCCTGCTCGCTGCATCACCGAGATCGCGGATCCGGCCAGGTTCGTCAGCGGCGCGATCAGCGACAGCAGGCCCGGCGAATTTTCGGCAGTCACGCGCGACTTGCATGCGCTGGTGGCCGGCGCCGCGGCAGGCGCGGGATCGGTGAGTGAAAGAAGTACACGCATCAGCGCAATCCCGTCCGCGTAGCAATGATGGAAACGCGCGATCACTGCGCTGCCCTTGCGGTAGTGCTCGATCAGATGGATCTGCCACAGCGGGCGGCGCGGATCGAGTTGGGCGCTCGCGAGCTTGCTCACGGCTGCTTCCAGCTGCGTCTGCGCGGCGCGCGGCGGCAGTTTCAGCGGCCGCACGTGCGCTTCGAGACTGAAATGCGGGTCCGACTGCCAGTGAGTGCCGAGCGCGTCGTGGACCGGCAGCTCCCGGAACCGTTCGAAGCGCAGCAGTCGCTCCTTCACCAATGCGCGCAGCTGGTCGTGCCGGACGCGTCCGCTCAGGATCAACACGCCGACGATCGTCATGCGGTTGGTTGCGCGCTCCATGCGCAGCCACGCCAGGTCCACGCCGCTCATCGGTTCGACGCTCATGCATGCATGGAACGGCGAATCGCACGAGGTGTAAAGCGCGCCTGCCACTGAGCGGTTACGGGCTACTCCTCATATCTGCGTCGAGCGTGCCTTCGTAGCCTGAGCCACCCGCATCATCGGCGAGGATCATGAGCTGCTTCATCACCGGTGCGACCGGTTTCATCGGCCGCTATCTCGTCAG
>CADEEJ010000031.1:0-3053 GCA_902826315.1 uncultured Steroidobacter sp. | reverse complement strand
TCCATGCAGCGGGCGAACGTGGACGGTACGCGCCACGCACTGGAGCTGGCGCAAGCGATCGGCGCGAGTCGCTTTCACCACTGCAGCTCGATCGCCGCCGCCGGCCTGTACGACGGCATGTTCACCGAGGACATGTTCGAGGAAGCCTGCGGGCTCGATCATCCATACTTCCGGACCAAGCACGATGCCGAGGCGCTGGTGCGCGGGCAGCGGCGCATTCCGTGGCGCATCTACCGGCCCGGCATGGTGATCGGCGATTCGCGCACCGGACACATCCCGAAGGTTGACGGCCCGTATCACTTCTTCAAGGCGCTGCAGATCCTGCGCAATCACCTGCCGCCGTGGCTGCCAACGATCGGGCTGGAGGGCGGCTACGTCAATGT
The DNA here is from genome assembly GCA_902826315.1 of uncultured Steroidobacter sp. Classification (GTDB taxonomy): domain Bacteria; phylum Pseudomonadota; class Gammaproteobacteria; order Steroidobacterales; family Steroidobacteraceae; genus Steroidobacter. The sequence goes on along the minus strand of CADEEJ010000031.1, from coordinate 2,670 downwards.
CGTACCCGTCGATTACGTGGCTGCGGCCCTAGTGCAGTTGGCGCGCGCCGACGGTCAGGACGGCCGTTGCTTTCACCTGACCGATCCGCAGCCGCGCCACGCGGGCGAGATCCTCAATCTATTCGCGCGCGCAGGCCATGCGCCGGTCATGGGGCTGCGTTTCGACTCCGAGCTGTTCAGGCTGGTGCCCGATGGCGTGACCAGCGCCTTGCACCGTCTCGAAACGTTGCGCCCGGTTGCGGATCAACTGCTGCAAGACTTGCAGCTGCCGCGCAGCGTCCTGCGATTCCTGAACATGCCGACACTGTTCGACAACCGGCGCACGGCGGCACTACTGCAGAGGACTGACGTCCGGCTGCCGCGCCTGGAGGAGTATGCCTGGCGCGAGTGGGACTACTGGGAGCGCAACCTCGATCCGGATCTGTCGCTCGACCGCAGCCTGAGCGGCGCGGTCGCGAACAAGCGCGTCTTGATTACGGGCGGCAGCTCTGGCATCGGGCGCGCCACTGCGCTGCGGCTTGCCGATGCGGGTGCGCACGTACTGATCGCGGCGCGCGATCGTCGCAAGCTCGATGACGTCGCGACTGAGATCCGCTCGCGCGGCGGGGCAGTAAGCACGTACGTGTGCGACATCACCGACGCTGCGGCCAGCGCCGAGTTGACGCGCCAATTACTCGCCGAGCCGGGGGGCGTCGATATCCTGATCAACAACGCCGGCCACTCGATCCGCCGTTCGATCGGCATCTCCTGCGATCGGCTGCACGACTACGAGCGGCTGATGCAGCTCAACTATTTCGCGGCGGTCCGACTGACGCTCGCTCTGTTGCCGCACATGGCCGTGCGGCGCAGCGGGCAGGTCATCGTCATCTCATCGATCGGTGTCCTCAGCAACGCACCGCGTTTCTCCGCCTACATTGCCTCAAAGGCAGCGCTCGAAGCGTTCGCGCGCTGCGCCGCCGCCGAGTATCGCGACCAGGGGGTGCACTTCACAGTGATCAACATGCCGCTCGTGCGCACGCCGATGATCGCACCCACCCGCGCCTATGCGCAGTTGCCGGCGAAGTCGGCGGAGGAGGCTGCCAGCCTGATTGCGGATGCGATCGTTCACAAGCCGCCGCGCGTCGCGACGCGTCTGGGCATGTTCGCCCGAGTGCTGGAGCTGTTCGCGCCGAAGATCGCAGACACGATCAACAGCGTCGCCTTCCACATGTTTCCCGATTCGCAGATCGCGCGCGGTGTCGATGCAGCGGAGGAGCCGCCGACTGAGCAGGCAGTCGCGTTCGCGAAGCTGTTGCACGGGCTGCATTGGTGAGCATCGTGTTGCACTCACCTGTTCCGCAGCAGCATTCCGGACGCGAGCACGAGTGACACGCTCGCAACGATTACTGCGAACACTGCAGCGAGGGACGGCTGTGCAAACTGGAAAATCGCGGCGACGCTCGGCACGTACATCGCGACGCCCAGCGCGACGCAGGTGAGCGCTGCGATCCACCAGTAGACCCGGTTGGGCTTGACGACCATTCGCGCAAAGTTCTCGCTGCGAGATCGGCTGACGAAAATCAAAGCCAGGTTCGCGGCGACGATGGCGAGGAAGGCCAGCGCGCGCGCCTCGCCTTCCGAGCCCAGCCGCAACGTGCAGCCATAGACGATCGCGCTCAGTAGCAGCACGAGCACACCCAGCGACACGCTTCGTCGGAGCATCGACGCCGAGAAGAGCGACTCGTTCGGACGCCGCGGCTTGCGCTTCATGATGTCCGGCGCCTCCGGATCCGCCTCGAACACGAACGCACAGGCGGGATCGATGACGAACTCGAGGAACAGCACGTGCATCGGGAAGAACAGCAAGGGCCAGCCGAACAGCACCGGCAACAGGCCGAGCCCGGCGATCGGAATGTGCACGGCCACGATGTAGCTCATGGCATGGCGGATGTTGCTGTAGATCCGCCGGCCTAGTCGCACCGCCGCCACCAGCGACGCGAAATCGTCGTTGACCAGAACCAGGGCCGCCGCTTCGCGTGCGACATCCGTGCCGCGTCCGCCCATTGCCACGCCGATGTGCGCGGCGCGCAGCGCCGGAGCGTCGTTGACGCCATCACCGGTCATCGCAATGACATCGCCGTTCGCCTTGAAGGCCTGCACCAGACGTAGCTTGTGCTCGGGCTTGGCTCGCGCATAGATGTTGATTTGGCGCGCGCGCGAGCGCAGCTCTTCGTCCGAGAGCCTTTCCAGTTCAGCACCTGTCAACACGCCGTGGCGCGTATCGAACCCGGCTTGTGCAGCGATCGCTAGCGCGGTTCCTGGATGGTCGCCGGTTATCATGACCACGCGAATCCCGGCCTGTGCGCATTCGGCGAGCGCCTGCTGCACGTCGCTGCGCAGCGGATCCGCCAGGCACAGCAAGCCGCGCAGTTCGAGTTCGAAGTCCCGCGGTGTATCCGGCAGGGTTGTGAGCGCAAACGTACCCCGGGCGACGGCCAAGACGCGCAGTCCGTCAGCGGCGTGGGCCGCGGCTCGCTGGAGCACGCTGGCGCGCGCATCACCCGTCAGTCGACACAGAGCGACTACGGTCTCCGGTGCGCCTTTCACGGTTACTTCGAAGTGCGTGCATCCAGGTTGCTGCCAGACATGCGTGACCGCGAGCAACTCGGGCGTGAGATCGTATTCCCTGAC
>CADEEJ010000030.1:13558-32697 GCA_902826315.1 uncultured Steroidobacter sp. | reverse complement strand
TTCCGGCAGTGCACGCCGCGCAACGTCGATCCGTCGGTGATCGAGGAGCCGTGGATCGATTTCTCGTCCGGCTACGTGCAGCGCTCGCTGCACAAGCTGCCGAAGCAGGGCTCCAAGCTACCGTGGAAGCTGCATCAGAACTACGCGTTCGACATCCTGATGCTGCGCTATGGCCGCGTCGACGACGGCGTGATGGAGTTCCAGGGCAACTAGTCGTCTGGTCGAAAGCGGCCAAGGCCCTTTCGACAAGCGCCGTCAAAAGGCGTGACTTTTGCCGACTACCGCTACCGCGACGCCGCTGACTGCGGCGTCTTGAGGCTCGCGTCGAGGAACTGCAGGATCCGCTCGTAGACTTCGCGGCGGGTGTCTTCGTCGTAGATGCCGTGACCTTCGCGGCCGAGCGCCAGCCACTCGACTTTCTTCCCGTTCTTATCCAGTGCAGTTGTCGGTGAATTCTATTCAACGACTGACGCCGCCGGAACAATTTACCCGCCTCATCGGTATCAGTCCTGGCTCATGTCGGGTTAACCCCTGACGTCCAGGACGAGAAAAGATGACGAAAGTTTTACGCTGTTGGCGTGCATGGGGTGTCCTGACATTCGCACTGGGGCTCGCGGCCTGTTCGAACGGACGCGGCAGTGTCGACGAAGGCAGCAGTGGCGGGGGTGGTAGCGGACCGGTGCAGGCTCCGCCGAAGGTCACCATCGGCGGCACGGTCACCGGGTTGGCCGGCTCCGGGCTGGTGCTGCGGAACAACGGCGGCGACGATCTCGCCGTCACGACCAACGGCGCCTTCGGCTTCAAGACGACCGTCGACGCAGGATCGCAGTACAACGTTACTGTCGCAGCGCAGCCGGCGAATCCTTCGCAAGGCTGTGCGATCGCCAACGCAACTGGAACTGCGACGAACAACGTCACCAGTGTCACGGTGGCGTGCAGCACCGGTTCATTCAGCGTCGGCGGCACAGTGTCCGGTTTGTCGGGTGGCGGACTGGTCCTGCGCAACAATGGCGGCGACGATCTGCCGATCGCGTCCAACGGCAGCTTTACGTTTGCCGCAGAGCTGGCGAGCGGCAGCGCGTTCGAGGTGACGGTTGCAACTGCGCCGACACGTCCGTCGCAAACCTGCACAGTCGCCGACGCTTCCGGAACGATCGCCGGCAGCGACGTGCGCACAGTCAAGGTCAGCTGCGCGACGAACAGCTTCACCATCCGCGGCACAGTCAGCGGCTTGCTCGGCCACGGTATGGAGCTGCAGAACAATGGCGGCGACGTCATCGCAGTCGAGACGGACGGAGGCTTTGCGTTTCCGACGAAGATTCCCAGCGACTCGGCGTACAAGGTCGAGGTGAAGACGCAGCCCTCGGGTCCGCTGCAGTCGTGCTCGGTGCAGAACCCGCAGGGCACGGTCGGGGATCGGGACGTCGACAACGTCCTCATCACCTGCGAGCTGCGCAAGTTCACGATCGGCGGCACGATCAACAATCTGCAGAGATCGGGGCTGGTGCTCACCAACAACGGGACGGATGAGCTACGGCCGACGGCCAGCGGCCCGTTCACGTTCGCGACACCGCTGGTGAGCGGTGCACGGTACGACGTGCAGGTTGCGGACCGACCGCGGAGCCAGGTCTGCCTGCCGGAGAACGAAGCGGGCGTCGTGATGGAGGCGAATGTCACGAACGTCGTAATCGACTGTTTCAACGTCCCGTTCGGCGTCGGCGGCACGGTGACCGGCCTGCAGAGCCCGGGCCTGGAGTTGCAGAACAATGGCGAGAAGATGGCGATCGCCGCGAATGGCAAGTTCGTGCTGCCGGCCTCGCTGCCGGATGGCACGCCGTACAACGTCACTGTCGCGAGCCAGCCGGTCAACCAGGTGTGCAGCGTTGTCAACGGCAGCGGCGCGATCGACAAGGCCGACGTCGGGAGCGTGGTTGTCAGCTGCGAGTGAGCGATAATCGCCCGCATGGGCGATCCGGTGCTCCATGGGCTGAGCCGCAGCGTGTACACGCGCATCGCGCGGCTTGCGCTGGAAGAAAAGGGCGTGCGCTACACGCTCGAAGAAGTCGAGATCTTCGGTCCTGACGGCGTACCGAAGGAGCATCTCGCGCGCCAGCCGTTCGGCCGCATCCCGGCGTTGACCCACGATGGCTTCACGCTGTACGAGACCGGTGCGATCACGCGCTACGTCGACGAAGCTTTTACCGGCCCGCGCCTGCAACCGCGGGAACCACCCGCGCGAGCGCGCATGAACCAGGTGATCGGCATCGTCGATTCGTATTGCTATCGGCCGATGATCTGGGGTGTGTTCTACGCGCGGATCGTCGCGCCCGCAGAAAGGATTCAGCCCGAGGAGGGGCATCTCGCCCAGTCGCTCGCAAAGTGTCGCAGCTGTTGTCGCGCGCTCGAAGAGATTCTCGGCAGTCAGCGCTATTTCGCCGGCGGCGAGCTCACGCTCGCAGATCTGCACGTGGCGCCGATACTGCTGTACTTCTCGATCACGCGCGAAGGCGTCGAGACTCTGTCAGCTCATCCGCGCCTGCGAGCGTGGCTCGACGACATGGCCGCACGTCCGAGCGTGCAGCTGACAAAAGGGAAGTACGAGCTCGCGCAGTGACTACCTGCGTCCGTCCACGAGAATGAACGCGATGCGCGCGACGGCGCCGGAGCGATTCGCCCACGCGTGATTCGTGCCGCGCTGGATCAGGATATCGCCGGCGCGCATCACTGTTTCGCCTTCGTCCATGATGGCCACGAGCTCACCCTGCAACAGGATCGCGTAGTCGATCGTGTCCGTGATGTGCATGCCGGGATGGCGCGCGCTCGATGAGTCGTGCTTCGCATCCGGAAACTGCGCGGCGAACAGCGCTTCGATCACGCGCTTGCGCACTTCGGGATCCTTGTCTTCCGGCGGAATGTCGATGACGCGCAGTACCGTGCCGCTCTTCGGTGGCAATACGCCGCGATGCTCCAGTACCGAATCGGCAGCGCCGACCGGCGCCGGACTGCCTGCCGTTCTCCAGATGTTGTTGTTGCGATAGCCAGGGCGACCTTCGATCGTCAGCATTGCCGGCGAGGCGCCGTCCTCGGCGATGTACGAGCGGCCGTTGGCGTCGATGCCGGTAACGATGCGTCGTACCGGCGGCAGGGACGTCGACATGATCGGTCTCCGATGCGACGGGCTATTTCGCGAACAGGCGCGCGGGATCCTTGAAAGCCTTGAACTCGAGCGCGTTGCCGGACGGGTCGTGGAGGAAGAACGTTGCCTGCTCGCCGACCTCGCCGCGAAAGCGGATGCCCGGCTCGATGACGAACCGCGTGCCGCCGTCGCGCAAGCGCGCCGCGAGCTCGTGCCAGTCTTCCCAGTCGAGCACGACGCCGAAATGCGGCACGGGCACGTCCTTGCCGTCCACCTCGTTGAAGTGCAGCGCCCGGCGCGTGGGATCGAGGTGCGTGACCAGCTGGTGACCGAAGAAATCGAAGTCGACCCACTCGGCGGAGCTGCGGCCTTCCGGACAGCCGAACTGACGTCCGTAGAACGCGCGCGCGGCGCCGAGATCGTGAACGGGAATGGCGAGATGAAACGGCGCGGGCATGCCTTATCATGCCAGATCTTTATCGCCCGCATAGGCTGAGGTCCGTTCATGAATCGTGCATTCCCGAAGATCCGGACACTGCTCGCGTCCGCACTGTTGATCGGCAGCGCGGCCTGGGGCGCAACGGCCGAGCAACGCACGCTCGAACAGAAGTTCGACGCGCAGCTGCAGCCCGCCGACTTGCAGGCATGGATGAAACAGATGTCGGCCAAGCCGACCCACGTCGGCTCGCCGCACGACAAGGCGAACGCGGAGCTCACGCTCCAGCAGTTCCGCTCGTGGGGCTGGGATGCGCAGATCGAAACTTTCGACGTGCTGTATCCCACGCTCAAGCAGCACAGCCTGGAGCTGGTCGCGCCGACGCGGTTCGTCGCGTCGCTCAAGGAAACGCCGGTCGAAGGCGACAGCACGTCGACGCAGACCGACGGCTTGCCGCCGTATCACGCGTATGGCGGCGATGGCGACGTCACCGCTGCGCTCGTCTACGTGAACTTCGGCATGCCCGACGATTACAAGGAGCTGGCCCGGCGCAACATCGACGTGAAGGGCAAGATCGTCATCGTGCGTTACGGGGCCGGCTGGCGCGGACTGAAGCCGAAGCTCGCGCAGGAGCATGGTGCCGTCGGTTGCCTGATCTATTCCGATCCGCATGAAGACGGCTACTTCGCCGGCGATGCTTATCCGCAGGGCGGCTTCCGTCCTGCGCAGGGCGTGCAGCGCGGCTCGGTGCTCGATCTGCCGGTCGCGCCCGGCGATCCGCTCACGCCGGGCATCGGTGCTACCGCGAATGCGAAGCGGCTGAAACTGGAGCAGGCGAAGACGATCCTGAAGATTCCGGTGATGCCGATCTCGTACGGCGACGCGCAGCCGCTGCTCGCCGCGCTCGGCGGACCGGTCGCTCCGTCGCAGTGGCGTGGCGCGTTGCCGATCACGTATCACATCGGTCCGGGTCCGGCCTCGGTGCATCTGTCGATTCAGTCGGACTGGAGCCGCAAGCCGGCATACGACGTGATCGCGAAGATTCCCGGCGCGGTCAGCCCCGACGAGTGGGTCGTGCGCGGCAATCATCGCGACGGGTGGGTGTTCGGCGCGGGCGATCCGCTGTCGGGACACGTCGCGATGATGGCTGAAGCGAAAGCGATCGGCGCGCTGCTGAAGAATGGCTGGCGGCCCAAGCGGACGATCGTCTACGCGAGCTGGGATGCGGAAGAGCCCGGGCTGCTCGGCTCGGTGGAATGGGCTGAGACGCACGCCGCGGAGTTGCAGAGCAAGGCGGTGCTGTATGTGAACTCCGACGGCAACACGCGCGGCTTCCTGTCGGCAGCCGGCAGCCATTCGTTGCAGCGCCTGGTCAACGAAGTTGCGGCGGACGTGAAGGATCCGCAGACCGGCGTCACCGTGAAAGAGCGGCTCGATGCGCGCAGCATGGTCGACGGCTATGGCAAGGATGCTTCGCCGACGGAGAAAGCAGCTGCGAAGCGCGCCCGCGAGGGTCAGGACTTCAGGCTCGGTGCGCTCGGCTCGGGCTCGGACTTCACGCCGTTCCTGCAGCACCTCGGACTCACGACGCTGAACATCGGTTACGGCGGCGAGGACGACACCGACGGCGTCTACCATTCCAACTACGACTCGTTCGATCACTACTCGCGCTTCGGCGATCCCGGCTTCGTTTACGGCGTGACCGAGGCCCAGACCGTGGGCCGCCTGGTCCTGCGCGTCGCAGACGCCGGCGTGCTGCCGATGGAATTCGGCAGCTTCGCCGACACCGTCGACAGCTACGTGAAGGACCTGCACGACCTCGCCGACAACAAGCGCAAGCAGGCGGATGAGCTGACGCAGCTGCTCGACAAGAAGGCGTTCGAGCTCGCTGCGGATCCGACGCGTCGCGTGGCCCCGCCGGCGCGCGAGCCGGAAGTGCCCTATCTGAATCTTGCAGCACTCGACAATGCAGTCGCCCGCGTGAAGAAGAGCGCCAAGGCCTATGACGACGCGTACGCTGCATTCGCTGCGCGCGGAACGGAGTTGCCGGCGGCGCAGACCGCGCAGCTCAATTCACTGTTGCGCGGAATGGAAGCCACGCTCACGAATACGCGTGGACTGCCGGGACGCGAATGGTATCGACACTACATCTATGCGCCGGGCCTGCTCACCGGCTACGGGGTCAAGACAGTGCCGGGCGTGCGCGAGGCGATCGAAGAGAACCAGTGGGACCGCGCGAACGAGTTCACGGTGCTGACTGCGGATGTGCTGACGAAGTACAGCGAGCGCTTGGAGAGGGCGACGGCGTTGTTGCCCGTCGTAGCGACGCCGAGCGGGGCTACTTCGGCGCCTGATAAAACGCGTCCTTGATCAAACCCTCGATCGACTCGTCGAAGTATTCCTGATTGTGCGGATCGTCGCCGGCAAAGCGCCGGCGATACTCCGTCACGTCGATCTGCGGACGGACGTCTTCGAGGCGGGCCGAGAGACTGCCGATCCGCACGACCGCGGCATTCACCTGGCCGACGATCGTCTCGATCATTTCGAGCACGGCGCGCATATACGTCTTGTCGCGCAGGACGTCGCCGTGGCCCGGCACGATCGCTTTGACGTCGAGCTCCAGCAGGCGACGCAGTGTGCGTGCGAGGCCTTCGGGATAGCCGGCAAAGAAGTAGGGCACAGGCGCGACCAACAGGTCCCCGGTCATCAGGATCTGTTCTTTCGGCAGATAAGCCCATGCGTCGCCGCGTGTGTCGCCGCTGCCGGTATGACGGATCTCGACGATGCGATTGCCGAGATCGATATTCAGCTCGCTGTCGAACGTGAGCGTCGGTAACTGCAAACGCGATCGCTCGAGCTCGGCGAGCACGCGACTGCGACCTTCGACGGTTGTCTGCAGCTCCGCGTCCGGTTTCTTGGAGAGCGTCTCTTTCATCGACTGCAGTCGCTGCGGATAGCGCTCGCGGTTCGCCGCGTCGTATGCCGCCATCAGCTTCGCAGTTTCCCGATGCGCCACGATCGTGACTTCGGGAAACGCGTCGACATAGGCAGAGTTGCCGCGCTGATGATCCGGATGCCAGTGAGTGTTCAGCACGTAGCGCACCGGCCGGCCGGTCCAACGCCGGATCTGCGCGATGTCTTCGGCTGCGCTCGACGGCAGATAACTCGAATCGACGACGAGCACACTGCGCTCGCCGATGACTACAGTCGTGTTGCCTTGAGGATTGGTATCGGGCGAATCGACGTGCCGGATTGCATATACGCCGTCGGCGACCTGGGTGACGCTGCGCTGCTGCGTGACCGATGAGTCAGCAACTGCTGCGCTGGCGACGAGGGTGATGCTGCAAAGGGCTCCGGCGCGAAGGCGGTGTTGCATCTGCCGGAGTCTGCGCCGTTCCCGCCGAGTGCGGGAGGGCGCAAATTGTCAAAAGCCGTTGCCAAGACTGCCGGCGTGCTTCATTCGCTACGCCGGCAGTGGGCTCCGAGACTTACTGGATCTGCGTGACCGTGACCGAGTAGCCGGGGTGGGCGGCCATCTCCGCGCCGTACGCCCCAAGGCTGAGCCACAAGGTGACGATCACAGCCGACACCACGGTGCAAACGGTGCGCTGCGTGGTCTGGCTCATCTGGTTAAGGGCATACATGGCGATCTCCTGCTCTCTTCATCACTCATCCGCGTTATTGCGGTGTTCGTAAACTTGAGATGCGATAGTCCTCGGAAAGGTTGCAGTCGACGAGAGCCGGTCGGCCAGTTACAGCCGATTGCCGGCGAACTGTTGCGGGACACGGCGGACGCGCATAACCAGCGGACAGATCGGACCTAGTTGCGCCACTGGTTTTCCGTAGTTGGACGCCCTGGATCAGGCGCATGCGGAAATCGGCGGGTTGTTTGCCGCGGCGGTGGCGCGGCAGTAGCGCTCTCCCTGGAAAGGGAGAGCGCCACGCAATCGATTACTTCTTCTTGGACTTGTTCTTGCCGTTCTCGGCCTGCTCATCTTTCTCGTCAGCGATGGTGATGCCGAGCTCTCCGAGCAGCTTCGCATCGAGCTCCGGCACGACCGGCAGGTCCTTCACCTCAGGCAGCGCGGCCGTGGCGCGCTCGTGCAGGGTCACAGCGATCGCGTGCAAGTCGCGGTACTGCGGCGCCAGCTTCTCGCCGGCAGCGGCCTTCTGATCCTGCTGTTTCTTCTCGGTCCGCAGCGTGTTGAGCGAGGCCTCGATCTGCCGGCGCATATCGGCCTCTTCCTGCTTCTGCTTCTTGAGGACGTTCATCTTCTTGATGACGTTCTCCGGCGTATCCGACAGCGCGGTGTTGATCGCCTTGAGCTGCTTTTCCTGCTCGGCAACGCGATCTTTGACCTTCTGCAGCTCTTTGGCAGCGGCGGCGCGATCGGTCGCCATCTGCTTCGTGCTGTTGTCCTGCGCGGTCTGCAGTTGGGTGACAGTCGCCTGGGCGGTGGCGAGGGCACGCTCGCTGGCGGCCACCTTGTTCTCCATCGCCGTGATCGTGATCTTGGCCTGCGCGCGGGCGTCGCCAGCTTCGGTCTCGGCCTTGGCGATCTTCTTCAGAACGCCTTCGAGGGCCGCCTTGAGCTCGTCCTGCGTGCAGTTGGGATCCAGCTTCAGCGCATCCGTCGCCGCGCGCATCAGCATCTGTTTGCTGATGGCAAGTTCTTTCCAAACCTTTAATTGGAGCTCGAGTTCCGGTTGATTCACCATTGATTCCTGATGTGGGCGTGACATGCGGGGACGCGGATTGTAGTCGAAAAGCGCTGCAATCGCGCCACTGCGCGAGCGCGGCGATTGCGGACCTGATATGGAGCTATCCGCCTGAATCTCAACGCTGTCCGGGGCCCGGTCGGCCGAACGCCTACCGGGCGGCCTGGGCCATCTGGCCCGGGTCGAGGCCGGCTTCCATCCATTTACGGATACGGCGGGCGTCGGCAACCCGTGTGTACTTGCCGAAGGAATTGAGCAGCACGATCAGCACCGGCCGCTCCCGGATCACGGTCTTCATCACCAGGCACTGGCCGGCGTCGCTGGTGTAGCCGGTCTTCTGCACCATGACATCCCAGTCTTCCTTGGCCACCAGCGAGTTGGTGTTGCGGAATTCGAGCAGGTGCCTGCCGACCGCGACCGTATGGCTCGCGCTCGTGGAAAACGTACGGATGGTGGGATCGGCCGCGGCCGCCGCAACCAGCTTTGCCAGGTCGGCGGCACTGGAGACGTTACCGCTCGACAGGCCTGTGGGGTCCGTGAAATGGGCGGTCTTCATGCCCAGCGCGCGGGCCTTGGCATTCATCGCCTTGAGACACGCAGGCAGCCCGCCCGGATAGGCCCGTGCCACTGCATGGGCGGCCCGGTTCTCGGAAGACATCAGCGCCAGGTGCATCAGGTCGCCGCGGCTGATCGTGCTGCCGATGGCCAGGCGCGAGAACGAGCTGCGCTCCAGGTGCCGGTCGGCAACCGTCAATTCGATCATCTCGTCGAGCGGCTGTCCGGCGTCCAGCACGACCAGTGCGGTCATGAGCTTCGTGATCGAGGCGATGGGTACGGCGCGCTGGGACTGCTTGGAATACAGCACCGAAGAATCGACAGCGTCCAGGACGATCACCGAGCTGGAGCGGACGTCGAGCTTGCCAACGTGGCCGGGCGGCTTGGCTATATCGACCGCATTTGCGGTCCCGGTCGGGGCGGCGAACGTCAGGGCGGGCACCAGGAGCAGGGTCAGGAGCAGGGGTCGCCAGGAGTGCGTCGGCATCGCCGCGGTTCGTCTTTTAGGTTGTGGTGGCGGGAGGATAAACGATCTTTGTCAGCTCAAGTGTGAGCTTTTCCCCGTTTGCACCCCTGCGTCGTCTTGCAAACGTAATCGAAGAGAGGAAATGCGGAGCGCTCCCTCTCCCGCTCTGCAACCTTTCGGACCGGGTCTCGCGTCCAACCCTGCAACTTGACGCTAGTGCCGGTGTTCTGGACGGGCGGTCCGCACCGAAACCGCAGGCCGGCACTCGCGGGGACATTCAATGACAACGGCAAACAAGCACTTCGTTCGCTCCGACACACTCGACGACAGCGCACCGACGTTGGCGAGCGTGACGCCTTTTCCGCGCGCGGCCGAGCCCGGCGTGGATGCCGGCCCCGGTGCGCAGGTTGCTCCGTCCGCGTCGCGTGGCTGGCCGGTGAAGGCGCTGATCGCTGCCGTGCTCGCCGCGATCGTAGGCGCTGTCGTCTGGGCTGCGATGCGCGGCCCGGCAGCCGGGTCTACGGCAGTTGCCGCGGCAACGCCGCCGCTCGAACTGGCGGCGGTCGATGTCGCGACGGTCGCGTTGCACTCGCTGTCACGCTCGCTGCCGCTATCCGGATCGATGTCGCCGATCGTGCAGGCGACTTTGAAATCGAAAGTCGGTGGCGAAGTCGAGCTCGTGCCGCTGCGCGAAGGGCAGGACGTGCGCGAAGGCGAAGTGCTCGCGCGCATCGATACGCGCAACCTGCAAGCGCAATACGATCGCCAGGTCGCCGCCGTCGAGCGCGCGCGTGCGGACCTGGATCTCGCCACGCTCAATCGCGACAAGAACCGCGTGCTGCTCGACAAGCACTACATCTCGCAGAACACTTACGAAGCGACCGAGAGTGCGTACGCCGGCATGGTCGCGAGCCTGAAGCTCGCCGAGGCGGATGCCCGCCTCGCGAAGATCAGCCTCGAAGACGCCGTCGTTCGCGCGCCGTTCGCCGGCACGATCGCCAAACGACACGTGCAGCCCGGCGAGAAGGTGTCGATGGACTCGACGATCGTGACGCTCGTCGACCTGCGCCAGATGGTGCTCGAAGCCGCCGTGCCCGCCGCGGATATCCCCGCGGTTCAGATCGGTCAACAGGCGCGTTTCAAAGTCGGCGGGTTCGGCGCCCAGGAGTTCGTCGGCGAAGTGCAGCGGATCAATCCGATGACTGCGGACGGCTCGCGCGCGATCACGATTTACATCGCCGTGCCGAATCCGAACCGTGCGCTGAAGGGCGGCATGTTCGCGCAAGGCGCGCTGACGCTGGACACGGCGCAACCTGCGCTGGCCGTGCCGCAACGCGCGGTGCACGAAGAAGCTGGTGTCGCTTACGTCTATACGTTGCGTGACGACAAGATCGCGCGCAGCAGCGTCAAGGTCGGTCCCGCTGTGCCCGGCGGCAACTTCGTCGAAGTGCGCGAAGGCCTCGCTGCCGGTGACCGCGTAATCGTCACGGAAATCACGCCGGCCCAGGTCGGCCAGAACGTCGTCGTGCGCGCCGAGTCGGCCTAAGCGTATGTGGATCACCAGGACCAGCATCAACCAGCCTGTCTTCGCGACCATGGTCATGCTCGCGCTGGTCGTGCTCGGCCTGTTCTCCTATCGGCTGCTGCCGGTCGAGGAGATGCCCGAGATCAGCATGCCGGAGGCGTACATCACGGTGGAGTATCCGGGCGCCTCGCCCGAGGCCATCGAGGACGACGTCGTCAAGCCGATCGAGAACGTCATCAACTCGGTCGACGGTGTGCGCAACATCTACGCGACCGCGCGCGAAGGCCGCGCCTTTTTCCAGATCGAGTTCCGCCTCGAAACCGACGTGATCGCGGCCACGCAGGAAGTGCGCGACAAAGTCGCGCAGATCCGCGCGTCGCTGCCGCGTGAAGTGCGCGAGCCGAAGATCGAGCGTGCCAGCAGCGAAAGCCAGCAGGGCGCGGCCGTCGAGCTCGTCGTCTATTCGGGCGCGCGTAGCCTCCGCGAAGTCTCGACGCTGGTCGAGCAGCAGATCGTCAAGCGCCTGCAGAATTCCTACGGCGTCGGTCACATCGACGTCGGCGGCTCGGTGCAGCGGCAGGTGCAGGTGTTCCTGCGCCCGGAGCAGTTGCAGAGTCTGCGCGTCGGTGTCGATCAGGTGATCGCGGCCATCCAGGCCGCGAACCAGGATCTGCCGGCCGGTAGTATTTCGCGCGCAGCCAGCGAGCAACTCGTGCGCGTCGAAGGTCGCATCAAGGACCCGCGCGGTTTCGAGCGGATCATCGTCGCGAATCAGGGCGGGGCGCCCGTGTACCTGGGTCAGGTTGCGGACATCGTCGACGGCGAGGCCGAAGAGCAATCGATCGCGCGCGTCGACGGCATGCGCTCCGTGTCGCTCTCCGTGTACCGCGCCCAGCAAGCGAACCTGGTGAAGGTCGGCGAAGGCGTGGAGCAAGCGATCGCCGAGCTGCAGGGCCGCCTGCCCGAGGACGTGAAGATCCGCACGCTCTGGTCGGATGCGAAGTGGATCGAGGGCTCGCTCGACCGCGTCAAGGAGACGATCTTCGAGGGCGCGCTGCTCACGATCCTGATCGTGTTCCTGTTCCTGCACTCCTGGCGCTCGACGGTGATCACCGGCCTGACGCTGCCGATCTCCGCGATCGCCACGTTCACCGCGCTGCACTTCTTCGGCTTCTCGCTGAACTTCATGACGCTGATGGCGCTGTCGCTGTGCATCGGCCTGCTGATCGACGACGCGATCGTGGTACGCGAGAACATCGTGCGTCACTCGAACATGGGCAAGAGCCATCGCGACGCGGCGCTGCAAGGCACGCAGGAGATCGGCGTCGCCGTGATGGCGACGACCTTCGCGATCCTCGCGGTGTTCATCCCGGTCGCATTCATGAGCGGCGTCATCGGGCGCTTCTTCCTGCAGTTCGGCATCACGGTCGCGGTTGCAGTGGCCGTGTCGCTATTCGTCAGCTTCACGCTGGATCCGATGTTGTCGTCGATCTGGCCCGATCCGTCCGAAGGCCGCTTCCGCCGCGTGCCGTGGCTCGGCCGCATCATGGAGCGCGTGGAAAGCGTCGTCGAGCGCGCGCACGTCGTCTACGACCGGCTGCTCGGCTGGACGTTGAGCGATCGTCGTTACGGGTGGCGCCGCCTGAGCATCGGCCCGCGCGGCGCGCTGCTCGCAATTGCCACGGTGACGTTCTTCGGCAGCTTCATGATCGTCCCGATGATCGGCACCGAGTTCGTGCCGGCGCAGGACGAGGGCATGGTGTCGATGCGGCTGAACACGCCGATCGGCTCCAGCCTCGAATATACCGACGCGAAGATTCGCGACGCCGAGGCGGCGATCCGCGAGATCAAGGGCGTCGAGGCGATCGTCGCCACCGTCGGTACGGACGAAGGCAAGAATTACGCGCGCGTCACCGCCGTGCTCGCCGACCGCAAGAGCAGCGGACGTCCGCCGCAGTCCGAGTTCGAGCAGCTGATCCGCGAGCGCCTGCAACGCATGGCCGGCCTGACGGTGTCGATCAACCAGAACAATCGCCCGGTCGCGATCTCGCTGCTCGGTCCGGACAGCGGCAAGCTCACCGAGCTGTCGCAGGAGCTGATGACGCGCCTCGCGAAGGTTCCGGGCATCGCCGACCTCGAAAGCAGCGAGAAGGGCGCGAACCCGACGGTCGCGGTGCGCATCAATAACGAGCTGGCGAGCGACCTCGGCCTGACCACTGCCACGATCGGCAACGCGCTGCGCCCGCTGATCGCCGGCGACGACATCAGCACCTGGCTCGGCCCGGACGGGCAGGACTACGACGTGATCGTGCAGCTGCCGAAGCAGCGCCGCGAGATCGCGGCCGATCTCGGCGATCTGTATGTCGCCAGCTCGCGCATCGATGCGAACGGGACACCGCTGCTCGTGCCGCTGCGGCAAGTCGCGGACTTCGTCGAGACCGGCAGCCCGCAGCAGATCAAGCGTCTCAACCTGCAGCGGCGCATTTCGATCTACGCGAACGCGCAGGGGCGTCCGTCGGGCGACGTCGGCAGCGACGCGGAGAAAGTCGTCGAATCGATGCAGCTGCCGCCCGGCTATCGCTTCGACCTCAGCGGCGGCCAGCAGGAGATGAACGAGACGTTCAGTGCCGCGATGGCTGCGCTCGGCCTCGCCGTGATCTTCATCTATCTCGTGCTCGCCTCGCAGTTCGGCAGCTTCATGCAGCCGATCGCGATCATGGTATCGCTGCCACTGTCGCTCATCGGCGTGCTGCTCGCGCTGCTGTTGACGGGCACGACGCTCAACATCTTCTCGATCATCGGCTTCATCATGCTGATGGGCCTGGTGACCAAGAACGCGATCCTGCTCGTCGACTTCACGAACCAGTCGCTACGCGCCGGCCGCAGCCTGCACGAAGCGATCCGCGAAGCCGGGCAAGTGCGCTTGCGCCCGATCCTGATGACGACGATGGCGATGATCTTCGGCATGCTGCCGATGGCGGTAGGCGTGGGGCAGGGCGGCGAAATGCTCGCGCCAATGGGACGCGCCGTCATCGGTGGCGTCATCACCTCGACGGTGCTGACGCTATTGATCGTGCCGGTGCTGTACACGTACCTGCACGCGCTCGGCGAGCGCACCAAGGCGTTCTGGCACCGATCTGCTAGCCCCAAGGCAACCGCAGACGAACCCGGCGCTGCTTGAAGATCGTTATCAGGATCATCCCTGCGACGAAGCCGCCGATGTGCGCGCGGAACGCCACGCCGCCCTGACCGGCCTGCGCCATCGCGTTGCTGAGCAGCTGCAGCCCGAACCACAACACCAGCACCAGCCCCGCCGGGATGCGCATCGGGTGCAGATAGAAGCCGAAAGGAATCACGACCAGCACGCGTGCGTGCGGATACAAGAGCAGGTACGCGCCAAGCACGCCCGAAATGGCACCGCTCGCGCCCACCATCGGCACCGTCGAACTCGGATCCGGCAGCGCCTGCGCGAACACTGCTGCCACACCGCACAACAGGTAGAACACGACGAAGCGGCCGTGGCCCATCGCGTCCTCGACGTTGTCGCCGAAGATCCATAGATAGAGCATGTTGCCGATGAGGTGCATCCAGCCGCCGTGCATGAACATCGAGGTGAAGATCGTGATCCACGGCGACACCAGCGACAGCTCCGGCGGCAGCTGGCCTTGTCCGAGCAGCACCGCGGGCACGACACCCAGCGAGTAGACGATGCGCTGACCGCCCTGCGCACCGAACGAGAGTTGCCACAGGAACACGAGCACGCACAGGACGATGAACGCGATCGTCACGACCGGCGCAGTGCCGGAGGGATTCTCGTCGCGTAGCGGGATCACAGCGGCGCTACGCGAGCGAGACGCCCAGGAGTCTGCCGACTCCGAACGTCACGGCGGCGGCGAGACACCCGAACGCGACCTGACGCAGCGCCGAGTAGCCGACACTGCGTCCGTTGAACAGCGACGTGAGCATGCCGATGACCGCGAGCGCAAGCGCACTGAGCGCAGCGCTTATGACAATTGCGGCGCTGCCGCTGTCCCACATGTACGGCAGGATCGGAAACAGCGCGCCGGCAGCGAACAACGCGAATGAAGTAGCAGCCGCGGCCCAGGGATTGCCGCCGAGCTCTGCCGGGTCGATGCCGAGCTCTTCGCGCGCGAGCGTATCGAGCGCACTTTCCGGGTCCAGCATGATCTGCGCGGCTGCGCGCTGTGCCTCCGTTTTCGATACGCCCTTCGCCTGCAGGATCAGCGCGAGCTCGTGCTCTTCCGCTTCCGGCGTCTGCTCGATCTCTTCGCGCTCCTTCGCCAGCTGCATGGTTGTGAGCTCGCGCGCATTCGCGACGGAGAGCCACTCGCCGAGCGCCATCGAGCACGCGCCGGCCACGAGCCCGGCAGCACCGGTCAACAAGATCGCGCGAGTCGGCGTGCCTGCGCCGGCGACCCCCATCACCAGGCAGAAGTTCGATACGAGCCCGTCGTTCGCGCCGAGCACGGCGGCGCGCAAGTTGTTGCCCGAGGCGCGGCGATGCCACGGCTCCGCGCGGCCGATCTCGCTGCCCATTGTGCTCCCGCGGCGCTTCGGTCCTGCGATCGCCTCGACGACTGCCGCGTGCCCGCGCTCTTCCGCAGAAATCGGCAGCGCATCGGGCTGACTCAGATATTTGCCGCGATCGTTGAACTCCGCGGCGGCCACTGTCGGCAACACGAAGCGCGGACCGAAGCGGCGCGCGAGCGCGCTGATCAGGCGCGTGCGCAGCGTCGGCGAGAACGGAACATCTGCAACGCCTGCAGCAGTGAGCTTGTCGCGCCAGAAGCGCGCATGCCGCGATTCGGCTTCGGCCAGCTGCAAGAAGATGTCGCGCCGGCTCGCATCGCGCTCGGCAGCAGCGAGCGCGTTGTAGAGCGCCGCGCCGTTCAGCTCGTCGATGAGGTTGGCGCGAAAGCGCTCGATGTCGTTCGCGGGCTTCATCCGGGTTATTGGTAAGGCGTCGTGAGCAGACTGTAGACGATCTCGGTGCCGCTGAGGAAATGCCCGACGCGCAGGTTCTCGTCCTGCGCGTGCTGATTGTTGTCGCCGTTCACCGTTGGGATCAGCACGAACGGCAGACGCAACGCCTCCACGAGCACATCGGTCGGCACGGTGCCGCCCATCATGCGAATGCGTACCGGCTCGGCTGCCGGGTTCGGTGCAGTCGGCGACTGCATCGCGGCGAATGCCCACTTGCCGACCGGTGCATCCATCGGCGTGCGCGCGGCCGTCTGCACGGAGCCGAGCTTGAAGGTCGCGAGCTTGTCGTACGTTGCGCGATCTTCGTCGGTCGGTGCTCCATCGACCAGGTGGTAACCCTGCTGCTCGATGTGACGCTTGATCAGCTCGAACAGCTTGCGGCCGTCGGTCGTCGGAGTCGTGCGGATGTCGATCTCGGCGACAGCTTCGCTCGGCACGATGTTCGCGGCCTTTGCGCCGATGCCCGCCGAGCCCATGCCGCGCACGTTCAACGATGGGTACTGCAACGCTTCCTGGTACGTCTTGCCGACTTCGTCAGTGCGTGCGACGCCGATGCGCTTACGCAGAGCCGCTTCGTCGTCGCCCACTGCCGTCAAGCTCGCGCGCTCTGCTGACGTCAGCGAGACGCCGTCGTAGTAGCCCTTGACCAGCACGCGGCCGTTATCGTCTTTCATCGATGCGAGCAGCCGTGCGAGACGCATCGCCGGGTTCGGCGCGTAGTTGCCGAAATGCCCGCTGTGGAGCGGGGCGCGTGGACCGAACACAGTCAGCGTCGCCTGCGTGATACCGCGATTGCCGAACACGATCGTCGAGCGGCCGGAGTCGTGTTGCGGTCCGTCGAGGATCACCATCGCGTCGGCAGCGAACGCGGCGCTGTCGCGCTCGACCATGCCCGCCAGGCTCGGCGAGCCCATCTCTTCTTCCGGATCGAGCAACACCTTGACGTTGATCGCCGGAGATTTCTGCTGCGCGCGGAGCAGGTCGACCGCAGTCAGCAGCATCATGATCGGTGCCTTGTCGTCGGAAGCGGAGCGCGCGAACACGCGCAGCTCGGGATCGAGCGGATTCGCTTGCACCGCCTGGCGTCCGACCTCCTGCCATTTCCCTTGCGCGTCACGGCGTTTGACTACAGGGCGAAAGGGATCCGGCTGCGACCAGTTTTCGGGAATGACCGGCTGGCCGTCGAAGTGGGCATACAACAAGACTGTGCGCGCCTGCGGGCCCGGGCCGGCCAGCTCGGCGAACACTGCGGGCCGCTTGGCAGGATTGTCGAGCCGCCGCACCTTGAAGCCGCGTTTCGCGAAGGCCTGTTCGAGGAACGTCGCGTTGCGCTGAATGTCGGCCGGCTGGTCCGCGACGTTCGGAATCGCGAGCAGGTCGAGGAACTCCGGCCAATTCTGCTGCGCCTGGCGCGCGACGTCGGCGCTCAACGAGCCGGCGAGCGCGTTCTGGCTGAACGCGACGTACGCGACGATCGACACGAACAGCGCCGTGCGCATGAGTTGCTCCGCGGTGGAATAACCCGCGAAAGCTAGCATAGAATGCGCGCCTTTCGCGTTCCCGCTGCCGACCGCAGCACTTCCCCCCATGTCCTCCCCAACTCCAGCTCCAGGGCCCGCCCCAGGCACAGAGTCTGCCGTTCATCCGCATGCCAGCACGTCGTTCTGGAGCGACGTCGCGCACGCGCTGAAAGGCGAGCAGCACGACTACACCAAGGAATCGCTCAACCGCGCGATCCTGCTGCTGGCCGTGCCGATGGTCCTGGAAATGCTGATGGAGTCGCTGTTCGCCGTCGTCGACGTGTTCTGGGTGTCGCGGCTCGGGCGCGACGCCGTCGCGGTGATCGGCCTGACGGAATCGGTGATGAGCCTGGTGTACGCGGTCGCCATAGGCATCTCGTTCGCGGCCACCGCGATCGTCGCGCGCCGCATCGGCGAGAAGGATCCGGAGCGGGCCGCGCGCTCGGCGGCGCAGATCGTGATGCTCGGCGTGACGATTGCGGCAGGCCTCGGGGTGCTGCTCGGCTGGTACGCACCGGACATCCTGCGGCTGATGGGCGCCAGCCCGGCAATCGTCGAGCTCGGCTCGGACTTCGCGCGCATCATGCTCGGCGGCAACGTCACCGTGTTCATGATCTTCCTGATCAACGCGATCTTCCGCGGCGCCGGCGACGCGGTGCTCGCGATGCGCACGCTGTGGCTGGCGAATGCGTTCAACATCGTGCTCGGTCCGTGCTTCATCTTCGGTTGGGGACCGTTCCCGGAGATGGGCGTGACGGGCGCGGCAGTCGCGACGAACATCGGCCGCGGCATCGGTGTGCTGTATCAGCTGTGGCATCTCGCCGGGCACAACAGCCGCGTGCGCGTGCGCTTGCATCACTATCGCCCGGCGATCGATGAGATGCGGACCATCCTCACGACTTCCGGCAACGGCATCCTGCAGCTGCTGATCAGCACGACCAGCTGGGTCGGCCTGTTCAAGATCCTGTCGATGTTCGGCAGCGCCGCGCTGGCGGGCTACACGATCGCGATTCGGATTGTCGTGTTCGCGCTGATGCCGGCGTGGGGTCTCGCGAACGCGGGCGCGACGCTGGTCGGGCAGAATCTCGGCGCAAACCAGCCGGAGCGCGCAGAAGCTGCGGTGCGCATCGCTACGCGTTTCAACACGATCCTGCTGGGCATCGTCGGCGCCGTGTTCGTGATCTTCGCGCATCCACTGGTGAGCCTGTTCACGAGCGATCAGGAAACGCTCACCTACGGCGCGCGCGCGTTGTGGATCGTGAGTCTCGCGTTCCCGCTGTACGCCGCCGGCATGTGTTTCGAGGCCGCGTTCAACGGTGCCGGCGACACGTGGACGCCGACGCGGCTGAACTTCTTCTGCTTCTGGCTGGGGCAGGTACCGCTCGCCTGGATTCTTGCGCACGTCGCTGGTCTGGGCCCGCTCGGCGTGTTCATTTCGCTGCCGATCTCATTCACAGTGCTCGCGCTATGGAGCGCCGTGCTCTTCAAGCGCGGGAAGTGGAAGCTGCAGAAGGTGTAGCGAACGCGCTCGCCGGCACCTGGATCCAGATCGCCCGCGCCACCGCGACCAACTTCCCGCTCTCCGCAAACACTGCCGAGCCCGCAAACCGCTTGCGGCCTTCGACGTGCAGCGGCCAACCCATCGCGACGCACTTCTCGCCCGGCATCAGCTGCCCGCGGATCGACGCAGTGAGTTGACCGAGCACGACCGTCGTACCTTCCAGCGGCGACCACAGTGCGAAGCCGCTCGGACAATCGAGCGCGGCCCACAGGAACTC
>CADEEJ010000030.1:2197-13458 GCA_902826315.1 uncultured Steroidobacter sp. | reverse complement strand
CCGCAGACGAAACACTCCGGAAACGTGTGGTGCTCGAAACCGTGATAGTGCTTCGAGCTTTCCGTGGCTGCTGCGAACGAAACCGGCGCGGGCGGCTCGATGTCCAACTCCGCCGCGCGACCTTCGCCGACGAGTGTTGTCCCTGCCATGAGCCGCGCGACGCCGTCCGTCACGTCGACGTGCAGCGGCGTATCGAGCGGCGGGGGAATCGCGAGTCTTACGGTCGCGGTGCCCGGAACGTGTCGCGCGATTCGCCCGCACACGTAGCCACCGTTGCCCGACTGCGCGGGACCGCGAAAACGTCTGTCGATGCTGAAGGTCTCGACGATCATGTCCGCACTTCGCGCGCACAGCGCAGCATCGCTGCAATGCTCTGTTCCACGTCCGCGTCGGTCGTCGCCCACGACGAAACGCTGATGCGCATCGCAATGTTTCCCTGCCACGATGTACCGCCGCACCAGCATGTGCCGTCCTGCTGAATCGCGGCGATGACGCGTCGTGTGACATCCGGCGCGCCGAATGACACGAGCACCTGGTTCAGCACGACGTCGTTCAGCACTTGATGCCCGGCCTTGCGCAGCTCGCTCGCGAAGCGCGCCGCGTGCTTGCAGTTACGCTCGATCAGCTCTGCCAGTCCACGCCGGCCCAGCGAGCGCAGCGCCGCCCAGATCTCGATCGCGCGCGCACGACGCGACATCTCCGGTACGAACAGATGCGGATCGCGCGTCTGGCCCTCGATGAGATACGCGGCACTTGCCGACATCGCCGAATTGAGCGCGCGCTTGTCGCGTACGAATACCAGGCCGCTGTCGTACGGCACGTTCAGCCACTTGTGGGCATCGGTCGCGAGCGAGTCCGCGAGATCGATACCCGAGGCGAGCGCATGTTTCGCCGGCGCAGCCGCTGCCCACAGTCCGAACGCACCGTCGACGTGAATCCACGCGCCGGTTCCGCGCAGGCGCGCGGCGACCTCGCCGATCGGATCGAACGCCCCCGTATTCACGTTGCCGGCCTGCATGCAGACGATCATCGGCCCTTCGGCGGCCGGCAATCGAGCCGCGATCATTCGGCCTTGATCGTCGACGGGCACACGCACGACGCGCTCGCGACCGAGGCCGAGCATGCTCAGCCCCTTGAGCAGGCTGACATGCACTTCGTTGCCGACCACCACGGTGATCGGCGGCGCGCCGAACAATCCCTGCGCTTCGACGTCCCAACCGTGCGCGCGCAACACCGCGTGTCGCGCAGCTGCGAGCCCCGTGAAGTTCGCCATCGTCGCGCCGGTGACGAAGCCGACCTCCATCTGCGCCGGCAAGCCGAGCAGCGAGACCAGCCACCCATGGCAGACCTTTTCGAGGTGAGCGGCGAGAGGAGAGTTGAGCTCCAACCCGCCGTTCTGATCCCACGCACCGGCAAGCATGTTCGCGGCGAGCGCCGCAGGCAGCGAAGAGCCAGTGACGAAGCCGAAGTAGCGACCGCCGGTGCTCGCGACCGTCGCCGGCGAGCCGAGCGTGTCGAGTTCCGCGAGCACTTTCGCGGCCTCGATCGGCTCGTCCTGCAACTCCACGGAGAAGCCTTGCAGGTTGCGCAGCGCCTCGGGCGAGGGGAACACACGTCGCCGTGCGACGCCGTCGAGATAGCGCGTCGCGCGTGACGCGACGTCGTTCAGCAGGTTTTCCGTCATCAGTTGGCTTCTTCGGCTCGTGCGCCCGAGAGGATGCCGGAGAGGCCGACATTGCCTTCGTGGCAGGCGTATTCGTAGATGTGCTCGTCGCTGCGCTTCAGCGGGATCATGAAGGTCCACGGCCGCGACCAGGTGTGCGGGTCGTCGACTGTGATTGCGTAATGCAAGGTGTTCGGATCGACGCGCGTGAAGCGCTCCGTCAGGCGCAGAGCATCCGAGGCGATGAGGAAGCTGCTGCGCAGGTTCGTCGTCTCGACGACGAGCGTGTCGCCGTCCCAGTGCCCGCGCGAATCGCCGAGCCACGAGCTGGTCGCTGCCGGCGCGTGCGGCCGGCCGTCGAGCAGCACGATGCGCGCGTCATGAATCTTTTCCGAATACAGCACGACCGCGCCCGGACTCTGCACGATCTGGTAGTAACTGTTGTAGCCCGCGAGCACGTCGGGCACGCCGAAAGTGATGCATCGCTCGCTGAGGCCGCGCGCCTCGGGACCTTCGGCGGTCTGCGTCGGGTACGCCCGCATCGTGCGGCCGGAGGCTTCGGGTAGGACCGGCGGCATGCGCCCGTCGGGCGGGTCGGTGATCAGCGAAGTGCGATTGTCGAAGTCGCGCTCGACCAGCCAGAACGCGTTGTAGTTGCCGGTGGGCACGTCGAATGTCGTCGGCTGGTATTTCTGCACGTCGAGCAGCACCGCCTCGAAGATCGCGTCGCCGAACGCGGCATCGCCGTCGCCGGCGAAGATCTGCGCATAGCGCTCCTTCAGAGCCGCGACTTCCTGCTCGGTGAGCAGCGCGCGGCCTTGAAGCATCGCCGGTCGTTCCAGCGGCGTCGCGGTGTTGTTCGCCCAGATGCCCTGCAGGTCAGGCTTGCCATCGGCAGTCCGCGGCGGCGTGTAAGCCTGCGCGGTGCTTACCAGGGCGATTGCCAGAAGGAGAACGCGGTACTGCAAGTGCATGGGCGACCTCTGCGGCGCATGGAAGCACCGCCGTCCATGTGCGTCAACATCGGGTTGGCCGCCTACCAGGTCGCTTCGACGCCCGCGGAGACGCGATTGCGTCGGTAGTCGAAATCCGCCAGGTCCGCCTGGTTGTCCGCATACGCATAGCGGACGACGGCTCGCCAGGATGCGCCCAGGGCGCGGCTGACAGCGAGCGTCAATTCCGTGCGCTCCTCGCTACCGTTGGCGGCGACGTCGTACTTGCTGTGATCGCGTGCGAGGCCCGCTTGCACGGTCCAGTTCCGATTCAGCGCGCGCTGCACGTCGAATGCGAGCTGATGCCTGTCGAACGACAACGTCGAGTCGTCGTAGTCGGCGCTGTCGTAGCGGTATTCAACGGTCACGTCCCAGCCGCCACGTCGCCAGAGGCCGCGAATACCGAGCTCGTGCCTGCGCCCGTCGAGGCCGTCGAAGCCGTCCAGCCCGTCGATGTGGCTGAAGCGGTAGCGTGCGCGCAAGCGCCATTCCTGCGTCAACGCGCGGGTCCCCTGCAGGACCAGCATCCGTCTGCTCTCGAAGCCCTCGCCGTCGAGCGTCGAGTACGCGAGTTGCAACCCTGCTTCGCCCTTCCAATCCCCGAGCGGCAGCCGATAGCGACCGCCTGCGTTGAGGCCGAGCTGATCGAAGCCGTCGAGATCCTGGTAATCGAGCAGGACGAGGCTGCCGTCGAGGCTCCACGGGCCCTCCAGCGGGAAGACGCCCGCCAGCTGCAGCTCGGCGAATGTGTCGTCCGTGCCGCTGACGCCGAGAACATCGCCGCCGGAAATCAGCGCGACATTGTCGTCGTAGCCTGCCGCGAGCGAGCCGAAGACGAGCCAGTTGCGCTCGGGCGGACGCGGCAGCTGCGCGAGTTGCGCCGTGGCGAGCGCTCGCAGCCGCTCGTCCGCTGCCTCCCGCTCGGCCTGTGCAAACCAACGCGCGGCTTCGTCGGACTTGCTGGCGCCGAGCGCGACGAGTCCGAGGTTGTAGTGCGCGAGCGCTGCCATCTCCGGCGTGCGCGCGACCTCGTTGAACGCAGCAGTGGCGCGCGACCAGCGGCCCAGTCGGTAGGCGCAAACACCGATATTGAAGTGGACGGCCGGTCCGGACATGCCCGCAGCGGCGGCGGCTTCGAAGGCGCTCAGCGCCGCCGCGTAATCCTGCGCGGCGACTGCCTGCTTGCCGACGTCCCACTGTTGCAACGCTTCGGCGCTGTGGGCGCAAGCGATCGTGGGGGTCAGAAACGCAAACAGCACGACCGCGAGTACGGCGTGCAGACGAGAATCAATCGCGTGGCGGACGATTCGGCGGGTTCGGTCGATCGGGCGGACCGCGCTCGCGGCGCCGTTCTTCTGCTTCGGCCCGGCGTGCGGCCTCGCGCTGCTCCTGTGCCTCGCGCGCTCGTTCCTTGGCGCTTTCGGAAGTCTCGCGTCCATGCTCGCGGGCCTCGTTCGCGCGATCTTCGTGCTTGTCGCTGGCGGTGTCTTCCGACTTGCCCGATTTATCCGCATTTGCAGGGGACGTGTCCGCGGGCTTGCGAGCAGGCAGGGGAATGCGGCGAACGACTTCGTCGGGCAGCTTGGCATCCGGATCCACGATGATCTGCATCGTCACGTCGAGATCGTCACGCTTCTGCTGCGGCTGTTGCTGCGCGTGTGCGCGCTCCGCGCACAGGCCCAGCAATCCGCATGCAGCAAGCATGACGGCCGCGCGCATGATCACCGTCCGGCGCGAGGCTGACAAGCCAGTGTTTTCGATCATCGTCATGATCGCGATGCTTCCGGGTCCACTACGTTGAGCTCGATCGCCACCTGCCGCGTCCGCCCTTCGTGCTCGATGACGGCGACCAGCCGGCCCTTGCCCATCGCCTGTGCCACGACCGGCAGCGACAGCAGATTGCTGCCGCGCTCGAGATCCGCCTGCCAGTCGGCCTGGCGCGCGTCGTCGAACCCGTCGAGCGCAATGCTACCGCTCGCGGCGATGCGGATCGTAGCGCCTTTCAGCTCGCGCTCGGAATCGATCAACACCTCGACGTTGCGTGCTTCGTGCAGCGTCAGTGCGAGCTGCGGCTGATCGCTCACCGTCGTGTCGACGGGTCGCAGCAGGATGAAAGTGAGTGCAGCGGCCACGGCGCCGCCGAGCGCGGCGCCCGCCCAGGTTTCCCACCGCGTAGCGAAGTGCAGCAAGCGTCCGGGAAGGGATGCCGCCTGCGCGCCGCGCTGCTGCGCTGCCGCCCGGGCGAGCGCACGCTCGACGAACCCGGCACGTGGCTCAGGCGTCGGCAGCTGCCGCAGCGCTTGTCGCAGGGTCTGGAAGTCGTCGTCTGCCACGTCGGATCCTGTTGCGTCCGTCCTCTTCATACACGGTCCGCGCCAACCGTTCGTTCCTCGGACAGCAGCTGACGCAGTCTGGCACGCGCCCGATGCAGGCGCGACTTCAGCGTGCCGAGGGGAATATCCATAATCTGGGCCAGCTCAGGCAGGGTGTAATCCTCGATGTCATGCATCGCCAGCACGGCGCGGTGCCCTTCTGCGAGCCGGGCCCAGGCACGCAACAGGCGTTCCTGCGTGAGCTGCTGCTCGGTGAGCTCTGCCGGACCGGGCCCGGGATCGAGCCACGCCTCGTCCGCGCCGACCGGCGCATCCGCATCCGCCGCAGGCTCCGTGCCGAACTGCACCGGCGAGCTGCGCTCGCGCCGCAACTCGTCGACGAAGATCCGATACATCACGCGCATTGCCCAGGGCCGCACCTGGTCCAGCCCGCGCAGCTCCGCCAGTCGCGGATACAGCCGTACCAGCAGCTGCTGCACGAGATCCTCGGCGCGCTCCATGGTGCCCGTCCACCGATAGGCCGAGCGATACAGCACCGGCACGTGTTGGCGCATCAACCGCTCGAACTCGGCGGCGTCGCCGGAGGCAGTCGCAGTCCCAGTGTTTTTCCTCAGCCAGCCCATGCGCCTCATTTAAAACCAACACGAACACGGTGGTCGAATCGTTCCCTTGGAACCCTGGCTGCTGCCGCTGCGTGTGTCCGTGAGTAAGACACGGGAGAACATAAGATGCGAGCAGCGATGGCGGCGGCGATTTCGGTGGTCTTTTGCCTCGGCGGCTGCGGGGGCGGCGGCGCTGGCGGCGGTGACCACACGGGACGGCTCAGCCTCGGCGTGACCGATGCGCCGGTCGATGAGGCGAGCAGTGTCGTCGTGCAGTTCAGCGGCGTCGCATTCAAGCGCGCCGGTGCAGCGTCGGAGATCGTGCAGACGCTGTCGCCGGCGACGCGGCAGTTGGACCTCCTGCAATACCAGGAAGGCCGGGCAGCGCTGCTGCTCGACGGCGTGACGCTGCCGGCCGGCGATTACGAATGGGTCCGCCTCATCGTCGACAACCAGCCGGGAGTGCGCGACTCGTACATCGTGCTGACCGGCGGCGAGGAGTGCGAGCTGCGCGTGCCGAGCGGCGCCGAATCCGGCCTCAAGCTCAATCGCGGCTTCACGCTGCCGGCCGACGGCAGCATCGCGCTGACGATCGACTTCGACCTGCGCAAATCGATTCACGCACCGCCGGGCCAGCGCGGCACGGGTGCAGCTTGCACGCAGGGCTACCTGATGCGGCCGACGCTGCGCATCGTCGATGACGCGAACGTCGGCGCAATCGGCGGCCATGTCGATAGCGCGCTGGTGACCGCGGACTGTCTGCCGAAGGTCTACGTGTTTTCGGGCAGCAGCGTAGTGCCCGACGACATCGAAGAAGCCAGCGGCACCGATGCGGATCCGCTGGTCGTCGCGAGCGTCGCGATCGAGAACGGCAGTACTGCGTATCGCTATCGCGCTGCCTTCCTGACGCCAGGCACGTACACCGTCGCATTCACCTGCGGCGACGATGACGCTGCGGCAGACGACACGCTCGCCTTCATCGGCGCGCAGAACGTGACAGTGCAGGCGAATCTCATCGGCACCGCCGACTTCGTCGCACCGGCGCCATGAGCGCGCGTCCGGTGCTCACGGCTGCGATGGAGGGACCGCCCGGCGAAGTTCACGTCGATGTGGAGCTGGTCGAAGTGCTGCTGGCTCAGCAGCATCCGAATCTCGCTTCGCTGCCGGTGCGCGCGATCGAAAGCGGCTTCGACAACTTCATGTTCCGTCTCGGCGAGTCCTTCGCCGTGCGCCTGCCACGCTCGGCGGCCGCGGCGCGGTGCCTCGCCCACGAGCAGCGCTGGCTGATCACGCTCAGCGATCGCCTGCCGCTGCAGATTCCTGTGCCGATCCGCGTCGGCCAGCCTGCTTTCGGCTTCCCGTGGCGCTGGAGCGTGGTGCCCTGGCTGGTCGGGGCGACTGCCGAAGTCGCTCCGATGCACGCATCGGAGGCGACACGTCTTGCGACGTTCCTGCGCGCGTTGCACGCGGCGGCGCCGGACGACGCGCCCCGGAACTCCGAGCGAACGGCGCCGCTGGCGACTCATGCTGCCGCAATCGAGGAGCGCATGCGACACCTCGAGCGGGTGACCGACGTCATGAGCTCCCGTATCCGCGCGGCCTGGACCGAGGCGCTCGACGTGCCGCACGACACGCCAGCCACATGGATTCACGGCGACCTGCACGCACGCAACGTGCTGACCCTCGACGGCACGATCACAGGTGTGATCGATTGGGGCGACATGACCCGCGGCGATCCGGCGATCGATCTCGCATCGCTGTGGCTGCTCCTGCAGGACGAAGCTGCACGCGCGAGGGCGCGGCAAGCCTATGGCGGAGTGAGCGACGGGCTGTGGGCGCGCGCTCGCGGCTGGGCTGTCTTGTTCGGCGTCACGCTGCTCGACACCGGTCTGGCTGGTAACGCGCGCAACGCCACCATGGGCGAGCAGGTCTTGCGCCGGATCTGATCGTCGGCTCAGGCGTCAGTCATGGGCCGAGTTACGCAGTAGCTCGGCGAGGTGCCCCTTCCAGACTGCGGCGACGGTGTGCGTGCCGTGGCCGCGCGATTGCGGTGTCATCGGAATGACGAGGGCGCGGCCGCGCGGCACGCGCTTGATCTCGCGCTCGAGGATGCCGAGCTCCGGCGGATTGATGAGGTCGTCCGCGAAATTGATGGCCATCAGCGGCGCGCGGATCTTCTCCAGTCCCGGCGCTGGATCGTAGTCGCGGGACGCTTCGAGCTGATACATGACGTCGTTCGCGTCGGCACCGCGCAGCGAGTCTGCGACCGCGGAGTCGAACACAGCGTCGCTGCGGGCGAGGTCCGGCATCTGCTGCTGGCGGAGCACCGGATTGCTGCCCATCAGGAACAGCATCTGCTCGGCGGTGCGCAGCCCGAGCGGTTGCTCGCGGTAATCGCCGCCGCGCCACTGCGGATCGAGCCGGATTGCGTCGATCGCGATCCGGCGCCACGCGCGATTCCGGCCCGAGATCTGCGAGGGCAGGCTCGCGAGCGGCAGCAGTGCGTCCATCGCATCGGGATAACGCTGACCCCATAGCCACGTGTGCATGCCGCCCATCGACGTGCCCATCACGAGCCGCAGGTGCTGTACGCCCAGCCCTTCGGTGACGAGCCGATACTGCGCGGCGATCATGTCTTCGTAGCCGTATTGCGGGAACTGCGCACGCAGTCCATCGCTCGGCTTCGTCGACTTGCCGTGACCGATACCGTCGGGAAGGATCACGAAGAAGCGCTCGGTGTCCAGCTCGCCGCCCGCGCGGAACAGTTCGCCGGAGAACTCCGGCCGCAGGAACTGCGCGCCCGTACCGCCCGTGCCATGCATGATCAGCACTGCGTTGCGCGCTACTCCCCGAGCGTCACGCTGCAATTTGCCGAGCGTCCGGTAGTGCAGGCGCAGCTCCGGCAGTGCTTCGCCGGATGCGAAGCGGAAATTCTTCAGGACATGGTCGCCTTCCTGCACCGCCGGCTCGGCGGCAACGGCGACGCTCGCGATGAGACTCAGTGCCGTGGCGATTGCGATGTTCTTCATGATCATTGCCGCTTCTGCAAGACGCCGTCTTTCATCACGAAGGCAACGCGTTTGAGCACTGTGACGTCGCTGAGCGGGTCGCCGTCGACCGCAATCAGATCGGCGCGCTTGCCCGGCTCGATCGAGCCCACGTCCTTCGCGATGCCGAGGAGATCGGCAGCATTGAGCGTCGCGGCCTTGATTGCCGCGGCGGCGGGCATGCCGTGCTTGACCATCAGCTCGAACTCGTCGGCGTTGCGACCGTGTTTCGACACGCCGGCATCGGTACCGAATGCGATCTTCACGCCGCGCGGATAGGCGATCTCGAGCGCCTTGCCGGTGATCTGGATGCGCCAGTCGATCTTCGCGCGCACTTCGGGCGGGTATGCATTCGGGTCCTTGGCGATGCGCTCCAGGTAGCCGTTGACTGTCGACAATGTCGGCACGTAGTACGCGCCGCTCTTCAGAAACAGCTTCACGCTTGCTTCGTCGAGCAGCGTGCCGTGCTCGATCGAATCGGCACCGTGCTGCAACGCCAGGTTGATGCCGTCGGCGCCGTGTGCGTGCACGGCGACCTTCTTGCCGTACAGGTGCGCGGTCTCGATGAGCGCTTGGGCTTCGTCGTCGAACATCTGCTTGCCGACGCCCGCGCCGATGCGGCTGTTCACGCCGCCGGTGGTCATGATCTTGATGGCATCGACACCGCGACGGATCTGCTCGCGCACGGCGCGCCGGCAGCTCTCGGGTCCGTCGCAGAGGTTCGCTTCCGAGACGTGCTCGGCGATGTCGGGCGCGAGGCTCAACGTGCGATCGCCGTGGCCGGCCGTCGTCGAAATGCCGGCGCCGGCGTCGACGATGCGCGGTCCGGCCAACGTGCCGGCAGCAATCGCGTCGCGCAGCGCCAGCGTCACGCCGCGATCGTCGCCGAGATTCCTTACGGTCGTGAATCCAGCGTCGAGCGTCTTGCGCGCATTGGCGAGCGCTTGATAAGCGAGATGCGCGTCGCTCGAAGTCAACTGCTCCACCAGGCCTTCTTGCCCGGCGCGATCGCTCTCCAGATGCACGTGGCAGTCGATCAGGCCGGGCAGGACGTAGCGCCCGCGCAAGTCGACGACCGTCGCGCCGGGATAGCCATCGGGCGCTGCGAAGCCGTCGCGGATGGCTTCGATCCGGCCGTTGCGCACGATCACGGTCGAAGCGCCGCGCGGCGGTTGACCGGGACGATCCAGCAAGCGGCCGGCGTGGACCAGCAGGAGGGAATCGGATGTTTGCGCGACGGCTGTGCCAGCGACGAGCGCGAGGAGTATCAGTACGAGCTTCATGGGCCCGACATGATACTGGGGCTATCTGCCGATCACACCCTCGCCGGGCGCCATCCGGCGCGTCTGCGCAGTCGCGAACGACGGCGTTACGCCCGGCGCATGCATCTTCACGCACACGCACCGATTGCGACCCTGGTTCTTGGCGGCGTACAGCGCGTTGTCCGCGAGCTTCGCGACAGTGGAATACGCGGCCGCGGCGGTGGGGTGATGCGTGGCCGCGCCGACGCTGATGCTCACCATGCCGCCGGTGCTCGAACCCGCGTGCGGGATCGCCAACGCGGCGACATCGGCGACGATGCGCTCCGCCGCAGCTTCTGCATCAGCGGCGGTCCGATCTATGAGCACGGCAACCAGTTCTTCGCCGCCATAGCGAGCCAGCAAGTCGGCTGGGTTGCCGGCAACGGCGGTGCGCACTGCCTGGGCGATGCGTTGCAGACAATCGTCGCCAGCCAAGTGGCCGTAGTGATCGTTGTAACGCTTGAAGTCGTCGACGTCGATCATCAGCACCGAGATCTGCAGCTGCCGCGCGGTCGCTTCGCGCCACACTTCGGTGACGCGCGCTTCGAACGTCTGCCGATTCAACAGTCGCGTCAGGCCGTCGAGCGCAGCCATTTCGCCAAGGAGCTTGCGCTCCAGGAACGCGGTGCGATTGGCGTGCTCGAGCGCGTACGCACCGGCGCCGCCGATGACGTTGGCGCAGAACACTGCGAACGCGAGATAGATCGCTGCCTGCGGCGCAATCGCTCCGACGAGCCCGGCGACGATCAGCGCACCGAGCACGATGAGATTGCTGCGCAAGGCCGGCGCGAAACGCAGGCCGAGCATGAAGTACAGGAAGAACGCGACCAGCAGCAGACGTGCGCCGACCAGCGGCGTGTATTCCGGCTCGGCATAGCACGCCATCATCACGGTGCCCATGCCGAACAGCGGCGCGGCGATCTGGATCGCCGGCAGATACACGCGCAGGTACAGCGGCTTGATGGTCGCGAGCAGGCACAGCAGGATCGCGGGCACCTGCAGGCCGAAGCGCACCAGGTCCGGCACGGCGTTGCTGGAGCGGATCACCCAGTGATCGATCATCGCGAAGCCGAGCGTCGTGCCGAGCGCCACCAGGATGCTCAGCCGCACCCAGTGCTGCGAAATCAACAGGTGGTGGTGGCGGAACTCCGTCTCCAGCTCCGCCGGAAAGCGCAGACGTGTGAAACCGCCCTCGAGCACGCGGGCAGCCTGTCGGTCGTCGCTTGCGGAACGCGCCGTCGCACGCATTGCAGAACCCGCGGAATGGAAACAGGAGGATGCTGCGTGACGCGCAGCCTACGACGCATCGGCCGAAAGTACCAG
>CADEEJ010000030.1:0-2097 GCA_902826315.1 uncultured Steroidobacter sp. | reverse complement strand
GCATGCATGGTGTCGTACAGGACGACGCAGTTGCGCCCGGCGTATTTCGCCCGATACAGCGCGGCGTCGGCATGTGCCAGCAGCTGGCGCAGCTCGTATCCCGACGACGCTGTAGACGCCACGCCGAAGCTTGCCGACACGGTCGAGGCTGCGGTGCTGGCGTCGGCGATGATCGTCGCAATCGCGGCGCGCAGCTGCTCGCAACGCTGACGGGCGTCTGCCAGGCTGCAGCCGGGCAGCAGGATGCAGAATTCCTCGCCGCCGAAGCGGCCGAACAGATCACTGGCGCGCAGATGCACGCGGCAAGCCTGCACGGCCTGGCGCAGCACGTGGTCGCCGGTCGCGTGGCCGTACTTGTCGTTGATCGATTTGAAGTGATCCAGGTCGCACAGGAGCACGCACACTTCCTGCTGCGCCTTTTGATTCGTTTCGAGCTCGCGCTCCGCCTGCTCGATGAAGTGCGGCCGGTTGTCGATGCCGGTGAGGCCGTCGACGCGCGACAGCTTCATGAAGTGCAGCTGCGAGCGCTTGGTGCGGTAGGCGAACAGCGCGATGAACACCGCCATGACGATCAGCAACGCGATGTACAGGCGGCTGGTCTCGACGGCTTTCTTGCCCAGCTGCTGTTGCAGTTGCAGGACCTCGTTCTGCTTGTTGAGCGCATCGATCTGCAGGCGGTTCGCCGAAGCTTCGTGCTTGGCGCGCTCGTAGGCGATCTGCCGTGCGCTGACGTCGTCGAGGTAGCCCTTGTCGGCGGCCGCGTACTTCTCGTGATAGGCGAGGGCGGCCTGCGCGTCGCCCTGTTCCTGCGCGAGCTGGTACAGCAGCCGATAGGCGTTCACGACCGGCTCGATGTACTGGCTCTGGGTACGCTCATCGGCAATCGCGCGCAGTGCGAACTGCCGCGCGGCAGTCCGATCGCCGCTCTTGCGGTATGCGTCCGCCAGCACCGATTCGTAGTCGCAGATCACGCGGCGATAGCGCGAAGCGCGCGTCTCATCGTAGTGCTCGCTCAGCAACTCGATGGCATCGCGATTGCGGCCCTCCTCGATATACCAGCGCGCGATGTACGTGCGCATCGCGTTCGCTCGCAGGCGCTCGCCGATCTGCACGCACGTATCGATGCCGCTGAAGAACTCAGCGACCTGGTTGCGCAGCCGGCCGCTGCGGAACAACGCCTCCAGGCGCATGTGATAGCTGCGACAGAGGCCGCGGCTCGACGCATCCTCGCTCACGATGCGGTCAGCGTAACTGATGCTGAGGTCGTACTCGCCGACCTGGTTGTAGATGTACCCGACGACCGACATGCCCTGCTGGCGCGCGTCCTTGTCAGCAACCTCGGGCAGCAGCGCTAGTAGCGAGCCGAGCTGCGAGAACGCTTCGTCATACTGCGTCGCCAGCGCCTGAACGTTGGCGACCGTCGTCATCGCGCGGAACCGCAGCGTAACGTCCTTGGATTCGTCGATGATCGATTGCAGGACCGGTACCGCCCGCCCGTAGTCGCCGGCATAGGCGAACTGCCAGCCCTTGAGATACGAGAGGTAATGCTGCTGGGCCTGTGACAGCGTGCCGGCCTCCGAGTCGAGCTGCTGCATGAGTCCGGTGAACTGCGTCTGGTCGGATGACTTCAGGCCGTCGGCCTGGCGCAGCAACTGGTCCGCTTCCTGCGACGAAAAAGCCAGCGCGCTGGTAGCGAAGAGTGCACACAGCAGCGCAATCCCGCCCGGCACGATCCGGGCGGGCGCAGCGCATCGCAGTCGCGAAGAATGCGTGGGCACGGTGGCTGCGGAAGAGGGACTAACGTTTGCGCACGGGCTCTTCGTCGTCCTCGAGTTCCTCTTCCTCTTCCTCCTCCTCGTCCTCGTCCTCGTCCTCGTCTTCCTTTTCCCGTTGCGGCTGCTCGACCAGGCAGCAGATGTTCGGTTGCGCACCGAGCAGCTCGCCGAGGCGTACGGCGTTGTTGTCCAGCAAAGCGCTGCTGAGCTCAGGATCGATTCCGCTCGCCGCGAGCTCCCGTTCCAGGTCCGCGGTCGGCGCATGGCGCAAGCGGGCGTTCCGTCCGAGCTGCTCCAGGAAATCGATGGCATCCATCATTCT
>CADEEJ010000029.1 GCA_902826315.1 uncultured Steroidobacter sp. | reverse complement strand
CCTCGTTCGGCGCCCACTTGCGCGCCAGGATTTCCACGACTCTGCGCCCGAGGGCTACTTCGAAGGCAGTGATCCCGTGTGGTTGGCGTCGATGAAGTTTCCAAGATCATCGAAGAAGAGATACAGCGCGCCCTCAGAACCGTCCGCCGCCGCTGCTGGCGCTTTGTAGGCGACAACCCAGACTTCGCTGCCGCCAGCATTGCGCTTGACCGCTTCCTGCCGTTCGCCTTTCAGCCACGTCGCTTTGAGTTTCTTGCTTTGCACGAGGGAAGGGAGCGATTGATCCGCGAGCTTCGCGGCGCGCTGCGAGGTCATCGCTTCGTCCTCGTCGTGATTCGGATGGGCAACCGCAGTAGCGGCAAGCCCCATCAAGACCACATAGAGAATCGTTCTGTATCGAGTCATAAGTGCTCCTGTCATGTGATCGAGAAAAGAAACAATTCATCGCGCAAGCGGCATCAGCAGCGGTGCGATGCCGCCAGTACCGGAAGGTCACCGGCGCCCGTCTTATCTGCAATTCCAGATCGGCGCGAACGCGACGCACGCTCTTGCGAAAATGAGATTGATGCCTGAGTGGCTGATCTGCGCGTCGTGGAAGCGTGCAGGCTTGGCGAACCTCTTGCGATCGCTTGGCTACCGCTCGCTTCGGATGCTTTAGATGAACACAGAAGGACCACGCAAGAGCGGCAATGCGTAAGGATACGCAGATGCGGTCGAGTGCGAGTGCAGGGCATCCGTGAAGTCAATCGAACCGGCGTATCGTGCTGAGTGCAGCTCATGCCTTGCGCTACTTCATGGTTGACGGTTCGCATCATCCAACTCGTCACTGAGGCTGGCGACGGTCCGACCGCGCCTCGACAGGCGTACCGTCCGGCAACCATCCCTTGCGCTTCAGGCATGCAGCGACGCGCGCATTGGTCGGTGGCAGATGGACGCGACGGTTGAGGCGTCCGGGCTGTTGCAATCGACATTGGCTTAGCGCCTGCGAGAAGGTTCCGCTCATCGAATCCTGCGGGCGCGCGGAGGGTTGGAAGACGCACGCGCCTAGCAGGAGCATCAGGATCGCGGCGGTCACAACGCTTGCTGGACGAGTGCACACTTTCTTGATTCCGTGCTGGGCATGGCAGATGGTCATGATGGCCAGCGGGTGTGCAAGTCATCGATGACAAAGACGTGCTTATGAACGCCGCCCATCATCGACGCTCCCGTCGCTGAGAGATGCGGATGATCAGCTGGCAGGTCCTCATGCCCATGCGACAGTACTTCGACGTCACGCGCTGGCCAGACGCGCTGCGCGAACGCCGCGCCGACAGCGGCCAGGGCCACCATCGCCCACAGCGCAGCGACCGTGCCGGAGCTCGTGCCGAGCCAGCCTACGAGTGGATACGCCACCAGCCAGCATCCGTGTGACAATGAGAATTGCGCCGCAAACAGCGCTGGGCGGTCGGCCTCGTTCGAGGAGCGCCGGAGCAACCGGCCACCGGGCGTCACCAATGCGGCGTACGCTGCGCCGAGCATCAGCCATACGCTCAACAGCACAGGCCAACGGGCCATCGTCGACAGCCACGGCCATACCGCCGCCAGCATCGCGAGCGTAACCGTCAAGGCGGCGCCTGCCGCGAGCATCACCGCGCGATCGGAGCGGCGCTCGAGCACGCGCGGCAGCATGAATGCCATGATCATCGACCCGGCGCCAAACGCTGCAAGGGCAAGCGCCACAGCGCGATTGGGACGAGCAAGCTCGTCGCGCACGATCACGACTGTGTTCACGATGACCATCGCACTGCCCGCCGCAGCCGCCAGATTCAGCGCAAGGAGCCCGCGTAGTCGCGGCGTCGCCAGATAGATCCGCAGGCCCTGGGTGAGTTTGCGACGAACGCCCGGCTGTGCTGCCGCCTGCGTTGCACGCGGCAGCACCACGGAGACGACCAGCAGTGCCGAGCCGAGAAATCCCAGCGCTGTGCCCAGGAACAACGCCTGGTAGCTGACGACCAAGAGCAGAACTGCGGCGAGCGCGGGACTCAGCAGAGTCTCCAGATCGTAGGCCAGCCGCGACAGCGATAGCGCCTTCGTGTAATCGGCTTCCGCGGGCAGTACATCCGGAATGGTGGCCTGGAACGCCGGCGTGAACGCCGCTGAACAGCTCTGCAGGATGAAGATGAGCGCGTAGATCTGCCAGATTTGTTCAACGACGGAAATCAACCGTACGACGGCAAGGCGCGCGACATCCAAAGAGACCAGCAGCGACCGCCGCGGAATGCGATTCGCATACACGCTTGCGAGCGGTGCGATCAGCACGTAGGCGAGCATCTTGATTGCGAGCGCCGTCCCGAGCACGGCACTCGCATCTTTACCGGCGAGATCGAAAGCAAGCAGACCCAATGCCACCGTCGCAAGTCCGGTGCCGACCAAAGCGACGATCTGCGCCAGAAACAAATGTCGATACGTGCGATCAGCAAGCACGCTGAAGAGCGGACCGTCGCGAAAACGGTCCGCTCTCTCTCTATTGCGCGCTGCACCGCTCATGTCGCAGATGCCCCCTCGACGCGCTCCGGTTCGCGGCGATAGGCGAGACGGTACAGTGCCGGCAGCACCAACAGCGTGAGCAATGTCGATGACACGATGCCGCCGATCACCACCGTCGCCAGCGGCCGCTGCACCTCCGCGCCGGTACCCACGTTGAGCGCCATCGGCACGAATCCCAGGCTTGCCACTAGTGCCGTCATCAGCACCGGTCGCAGACGGGTCATGGCGCCCTCGCGAATCGCCTGCTCCAGCGGCAGACCCTCTTCCCGGAGTCGACGGATGAAGGTGATCATCACGACGCCGTTGAGCACTGCGACGCCGGACAACGCGATGAAGCCGACACCAGCCGAGATCGAGAAGGGGATACCCCGCAGCATCAAGGCGACTACGCCGCCAGTCAGCGCCAGCGGCACACCGCTGAAGATCAGCGCAGCGTCTCTGGCCGAGCCGAAGGCCATGAACAGCAGGCCAAAGATGATCAGCAGAGCCACCGGCACCACGATCTGCAAGCGCTGGCTGGCCGAGATCAGCTGTTCGAACGTGCCGCCATATTCGATCCAATAGCCTTCCGGCAATTCGATACGACGCTCGATTTCGGCACGGGCGCTGGTTACGAACGAACCCAGGTCACGGCCGCGCACGTTCGCCGTCACGACCACGCGACGCTTGCCGTTCTCGCGACTGATCTGGTTGGGCCCGGGCGCGAGATCCAGCTTGGCAACTTCACCGAGCGGCACGTAGAGCGGCGCATCCACAGTCCAGGCCGCGTGCACCGGGGCAGCCTCGCTCGAGGAGTCCCCGCGCGGCAAGGGAACAGGCAGCGCGGCCAATCGCTCCATATCGGTCCGCAAGTTTTCTGGGAGGCGCACCACGATGTCGAAGCGGCGATCGCCTTCGAAGATCTGCCCGACCGTCTTACCGCCGAGCGCGATTTCCACCGTGTCCTGCACATCGGCGACGGCGAGCCCATAGCGCGCCAACGCAGTACGGTCCGCATGGATCGACAGTACCGGCAGGCCCGTCACCTGCTCGGTCTTGGTGTCGGCTGCACCGTCCACCCGCGACACGAGGCGCTCGATCTCCTTGCCAAGGCGCAGCAGTTCGTCCAGATCGTCGCCGTAGACTTTGATGGCCACGTCGCTGCGCACGCCGGCGATGAGCTCGTTCATGCGCATCTGGATCGGCTGCGTGAACTCGTAATTGTTGCCCGGGATGGTCCACACAGCCTGCTCCATTTCCGCGACCAGCTGGTTCTTCGGCTTGCGCGGGTCGGGCCAGTCGGCGCGATCCTTCATGATGATGAAGGTGTCGGCCACCGACGGAGGCATCGGATCCGTGGCGACTTCCGCAGTGCCGATCTTGGCCACCACTTTGTCGACTTCCGGGAATTGCTTGATGCGAGCCTCGAGCGCCGTCTGCATTCGGATCGCCTGCGTCAGGCTCGTGCCGGGAATGCGCAAGGCGTGCAGGGCAATGTCGCCTTCGTCAAGATTGGGAATGAACTCCGAGCCCAGCCGCGTCGCCAGTAGTCCCGTCAGAGCCAACAGCGCCAGCGCGGCCACCACGACCGGCACGCGCCAAGCAATCGCGCGTTCAAGCAGTGGACCATAGACGCGCTTGATGCCGAGGACGACGCGGTTTTCCTGCTCCGCGACCCGCCCAGTGACGAACATCGCCACCGCCGCGGGCACAAAGGTCAACGACAGGATCATGGCGGCGCTGAGCGCGATAACCACCGTGAACGCCATCGGGTGAAACATCTTTCCCTCGACTCCCGTCAGCGTGAAGATGGGTAGGTACACGGCCGTGATGATGAAGATTCCAAACAGGCTGGGTTTGATGACCTCGGTGGTGGCGCTCGCCGCTACTTCGAAGCGCTCATCACGCGTCAGCAACCGAGCACGCTGATGCTGCGCCTCTCCAAAACGCCGCAGGCAGTTCTCCACTATGATGACGGCGCCATCGACGATCAGACCGAAATCGAGCGCGCCCAGGCTCATCAGATTGCCGGAGACCTTGTTCTGCACCATCCCGGTGATGGTCATGAGCATGGCGAGCGGAATCACCGCGGCCGTGATCAGCGCCGCGCGGATGTTTCCCAACAGCAGGAACAGCACGGCGATCACCAGCAGTGCGCCCTCCAGCAGATTCTTCTGCACGGTGGCGATGGTGCGGTCGACTAGATCTGTTCGATCGTAAACCGCGCGCGCGCTCACCCCTTCGGGTAGTCCCGCGTTGACCTCGCTCAGCCGGGCGTCGGTCCGGCGCGCTACCGCGCGGCTATTTTCGCCGACCAACATGAACACGGTGCCGAGGACGATCTCGCGGCCGTTCTCGGTGGCTGCACCGGTTCGCAACTCCGGGCCCTCCGCCACCTCGGCCACGTCGTGGACGTGAATCGGCAGGCCGTTGCGCCGCGCGATCACAATCTTGCGCAAGCCGTCCATGTCGGCCACCTGACCGGGCGCGCGAATCAGGTACTGCTCACCCCGACGCTCGATGTACCCGGCGCCAACATTTGCGTTGCCGCGGGCGATTCCATCCATCACATCGCGTAAGGTCAGCTCGTATGCGACCAGTTTCAACGGATCCGGCGTGACGTGGAACTGACGGGTGTAACCGCCGATCGTGTTGACTTCTGTAACTCCGTCGAGGTTGCGCAGTTGCGGCCGTACCACCCAGTCCTGCAGGGTACGCAGGTCGGTCGGTGTCCACGGCGTGCCTTCGGCGTTGAGTGCGCCAGGCTCCGCCTCGAGCGTGTACATGAATATTTCACCGAGGCCGGTCGCAATCGGCCCCATCTTCGGCTCGATACCTGCGGGCAACTGCTGGCGGACCGTTTGCAGCCGCTCGTTGACCAACTGACGGGCGAAATAGATATCGGTGCCGTCCTCGAACACCACCGTCACCTGCGAAAGACCGTAGCGCGAGACGGAGCGGGTGTACTCGAGCCGCGGAAGCCCGGCGAGCGCGGTCTCCACCGGATAGGTCACCCGCTGCTCGGACTCCAGAGGGGAGTAACCCGGCGCCTCAGTGTTGATCTGCACCTGAACGTTCGTGATGTCCGGCGTTGCATCGATCGGCAGCCGAGTGAAATTCCACGCCCCCAGTGCGGCGAGACCCAACGCGAGGATGAGAACCAGCCACCGGTGCGCGATGGCCAAGCGAATCGTGCGTTCGAGCATGGTCTTGCCTCTAGTGATCGTGGCTGGCGCCGGACTTTTCGATGTCCGCGCGAATGAGGAAGCTCTGTTCACTGGCATAGCGAGTACCAGGATCGATCCCACCCAGTACCTCAGCGTGTTCGCCATCCTGCTTGCCCAGTTCGAGCATGCGCACTTCGTAGGTCTCTCCGACCTGTGCGAACACCACCGTGAAGTCACGGAAGCGTTGCAGGCCCGCGGTCTTCACTGCCAGTGCCACGGGATACTCAGCGACGGTTATCTCTGCGCTGACCGCGAGGCCTGGTCGCCAGTAGCCTTGCGGATTCGGCAAGCGCACTCGCGCAATCGCGCTTTGGCTGCCGGCCGCCGCGATGGGCAGGATTCGCTCCAGTGTCGCCTCGGCGTTTCCCTCGCCGACTGTGCTCGTGAGCGTCACCGGCTGACCGGGTTTGAGCAGCGACATGTCGCGTCCGAACGCGTGCAAATCCACCCACACTTGTGAGAGATCGGCGATCTCGAACAGCGGCGCGTCACTGGCCACATCGCCGACATTGGTGTTGCGGGCCGTTATGACCCCGCCAATGGGCGCCGTCACCGCATAACTGCGCATGCTCTCGTTGCCTTCAACCATCGCGAGCAGCTGACCGCGTTTGACCGTATCCCCAGGTCCAGCGTGCACCTCGCGGACGGCGCCGGGAAAGCGTGCCCGCACGCGCGCCAGGCGGTTCTCATCGACCGTCACCGAACCCATCATCGAAACAACGGTGCGTATCGTTGCCGGGCCCGCGTGCTCCGTGCGGATTCCTGAGCTCTCTGCGACCGCGGCCGGGATGATTGTGCGCCCTTCATAAGACGCGTATTTCCAGTGGTGCTCGCGATCGCCCTCGGTGGCGGACACCACGACGTCGAATGAATGCGGCTCAACGACCGTACCGCTGCCGACCAGAGCGTCGTTCTGCGGTGTGAATATGAAGCGATCCACCTTGCCCCCGAGCCGTGTGAGCTCGATCGACGCCTGCACCGAATTGGGCGCTAACGGTTTGTCGCCCAGGTAGGCATACAAGCGAAACTGCGGCGGGACGCCGGTCTCGAAGATTGTGACCTCCAACGCGAAGTTGCCGTCGCGCAGCAATCGCCCATTGTGCGGGCCGCGCTCGTAGTCGGCCACGTCCATTGCAGGGTTATCTTCCGCAGGGGAACCACCCCCGCGCGTATCGCCGCAGCCCGCGAGCAACGCAGAACAGAACAACAGTGAAATGAGTCGGATGATCATGGCAGCGCAGCTCCGGAAGTGGCCGTGAGGCGTTCGATATCAACCAGCAGGCGGTGAAAGCGGGCAGCCGCGTCGACCTGCGCCTCGCGCAGTTCGACAAGTACCTGCTGGGCCTGGGTCATGATGAGAAGGTTCAAGCGACCGAGTTCGTAGCCGCGGCGGTTTAGCGTCAGCGCCGACTCGGCTTTCGGGATCATGTCGTTGCGATGCGTGTCGAACACGTGCCGCGCGTGCTGGAGCTCCTGATAGAGCGCAAACAAACGTTGATGCACATCCAGGCGCGCTGCTTCCCGGCGAGCGTCGACTGCTGCTAGTTCGGCGCCGACACGCTCGACGCCCAATGCGGCACGACGCGCAGTGCCCAAGGGTACGGAGACACCGAATATCAGCGCATCGTCATCCAAGGTCTCGAGTCGCCGCACGCCGAGCGACAGCGCCACATCGGGACTTGCACCTGCGGCGGCGACCCGGCGCTGCGCCTCCAGCGCATCCGTCTCGAACGCGAACGCGCGCTGATCGGCGCTCTGAGGGAGTCGCGCCGCGAGCGTTGCAAAATCCGCCACGGGCGGCAGTACCGCCAGCTCGCCCTGCACCGCGGTGAACTTCGGGTCGAGTTCGCCCCACAGCGAGCTCAGTGCGAGCTTGGCACTGGCGAGTTCGCGCTCCGCATTCTCCACCGCAAGCCCGGCGCGCAGCACTGCGATATCGGATTGGAGCAGGTCGGACTCTGGGTTGCGCCCCGCGTTTACCCAACGCGCGACCACGCTGCGGATTTCCTCTGTGAGCTCACGGTCCTGCTCGGCAATTGCGACGCGTTCCTGGCGCGCGAGCACCTCGACAAAGCGACGCGTCACCTCGCTCGCGATTTCGATGCGGCGGCGTTCGACAACATCGCGCTGACGCGCGATCTCCGCCCCACCAAGCGCAATGCGTGCGTTGCGCTTGCCGCCGAGCTCGATCACCCGGCTCAAGCGCAGCGTCGTTTCGGCAGCGGACATGCCGGAGAGCGCGCCGGTACCGGCGAAATTCTCGACCTCGCCACCGATCGCGAACGCAGGGGGAAGTCCGCTCAGCTGCGCTTGACGCTCTGCGGCGATCAGGGTGTGACCCTCCGCCTGCAGCGCCGGATTGCGCGCCCATGCACGCGATACGGCCTCGTCCAGATTCAGTTCCTGGGCGAACGCCGACGAAGCGACACAGCCCAGCACGCCGAAGCGTGCCAAGGCGACCAAGTTTTTCGGAAACGGCACAGGAGCCTCCAATCGGTAAGCCGCAAGCAGTGAACGGCCGCCAAGGCGGCCGCAATCAGCGCTTGGTCAGACGATTGGCGGTCGGTGCGGAGGAATCGTGCGCCAGGTGGTCGGGCGTTCGATCAACCAGGCGGGGATCAGAGGGTCGGGCTCTGGCAATGCCACTGCAGGCGTCGCAATAGCTTCCAGTGCATGCGAGAGCCCAGAGACATCATGTGCGTGAGGAATCGAAGGAGCATCGTCGCGATCATGCGATAGCGTCCCGGCGTCGGGCGAACTCGCATCGTTGCCCGGATCGACGTGATCATGAACCGCGTCGACGTGGACGACGTGCTGATGTCCGGCGGAGGCGTCCGCGTGCGCATGCAGCTCCAGACGAGGAATGCCTGCAAATCCGACCGCGCACACGAGCGCCCACAGCAACAGCTTGCCGTGCCAGCGACCGACGGAATTGAGTGCGAAGCGCCTCACGAGGCGCGTAGGATGCCTCAACCGTCCCAGC
Source organism: uncultured Steroidobacter sp. (assembly GCA_902826315.1). Taxonomy (GTDB): domain Bacteria; phylum Pseudomonadota; class Gammaproteobacteria; order Steroidobacterales; family Steroidobacteraceae; genus Steroidobacter. Next base: position 24,064 of record CADEEJ010000029.1, on the reverse strand, counting down.
GGTGGCAACGTCCGCCAGGGTGGGCAGCGGATTCAGCGCAGGATCTGCCCCAGAAACGCGCGCGTGCGCTCATGACGAGCGTTGCTGAAGAACTCTGCGGGGGCACCTGCCTCGACGATACAGCCCTCGTCCATGAACACGATGCGGTCGGCCGCCTGCCGCGCGAATCCCATCTCGTGGGTCACGACCAGCATGGTCATGCCGTCTTCGGCGAGCCCGAGCATCGTGTCCAGAACCTCCTTGACCATTTCCGGGTCGAGCGCCGAGGTCGGCTCGTCGAACAGCATGATCTTCGGATTCAGGCACAGCGCCCGCGCGATCGCGACACGCTGCTGCTGTCCGCCGGACAACTGTCCCGGGTATTTGTGCGCCTGATTGCCGATCCGCACACGTTCCAGCAGGCGCATGGCAAGGTCCTCGGCTAGAGTGAGAATCCATACCGGACCGGCGGCCGCATTCACAAGGCCGCAAACAACAAGCAACACAACACGTCGATCACATAGGAGGTAGGGGTTCGTCGCTTGCCCTGCCACGAGCTTCGCAGGCACATCCGCGGGTCGCGGCCAGGTGCGCTCAAGATCTGTATGTTGATCGACTTTGGAAGCGACACGTCTCTACCTGAGGCGCGTGCGCGCACCCACAAACTAAATTTTGGCGAATGGCCGAGTGAGATGCCCGAACGTCGATCACAGCTTCCAACACCGCCATGCGACCTGAAGTTGGCTCGCCACGCGAGGGCCGCCGCGATCCTCTGAATTAGTGTCGCTGACGGGCCGAAGATCCGTAATTGCTGTTCTGTTGATTTGTGTTTGGAAGCCGTGGCGTCCTGCTGATGGCGGAAAGTTGCAGTTGCAGACACCTGCGTCAGCCTTGGTCCAATCTCTACCCAATGGGTAGAGGGACCTGAGCGGCATCCGGCGGTGCTATGAACACCGCCGGAGATCGCGGTAGGGATGCTCATTGCTGAGCACCCCCCGCACAGATCCGAGCGTGCGCAATTGGCGCACTCGGCTCCCACCTCGGGTGTTTGACGTCGAATCGTCGCTCGGGCCAAGGATGGCGGATATGGGCACGAGGTATCCAACGTGCAGCCAGCCGGTCCGCTCGCGTCCGCGTCGTGCAGTCCTTCTGGCTCCGACGACGCAGCGTGCGGTACCAGAGCTGGATGACGTGGTGACGGAAAGCGTTTAGCCGGGCGGAGTTCATGGGCACGGCGTGGTAGGCGAAGAAGCCATCGACCACCTGCCGCAACCACTTACCCTGCTGCGCAATGGGTTGATGCATCCGCTGCCGCAGTTCGTCTTTCACGAGGCGCAGCCGGGCTCGCATCCGATCGCGACGGGTCGTGCGTAGCAGCGCGAATCCGCCTGTTCGGGTGCGACCACAGATATGCGTGAAGCCGAGAAAGTTGAACGTCTCCGGTTTCCCCAGTCCGCGACGAGCCCGATTACCCGCGGCAAAGCGGCCGAACTCGATCAGACGTGTCTTTTCCGGATGCAGCGACAGAGCAAACTCTCGCAGTCGCTCGCGCAGGTCCTCCTGAAAACGCCGGGCATCGACCTCATGCTGGAAACCGACGACGATGTCGTCAGCGTAGCGCACCACAATGACGACTCCGTGCGCCGTGCGGCCTCGCCACCGCTCAGCCCACAGATCGAAGATGTAGTGCAGGTAGATGTTTGCCAGCAGCGGTGAGATGACCGCACCTTGCGGTGTGCCAGCCGCTGTCGGCTTGAGTACCTTCGCCTCCATCACTCCGGCCTTCAGCCACTTACGAATCAGGCGGATCACGCGCGCGTCGCCAATACGATGCTCCAGGAACCGGATCAGCCACTCATGGTTGACCGTGTCAAAGAAGCTCTCGATATCAGCATCCAATATCCAGTTCACCCTCGTACGGCTGATCCCGGTCGCCAACGCGTCCAGCGCATCGTGCTGACCGCGATTCGGCCGGAACCCGTACGAGAAGCCTCGGAAGTCCGCCTCGTAGATCGCATTGAGCACCGCCACCACCGCACGCTGAAGAATCTTGTCCTCCAGCGCCGCTACGCCCAACGGCCGCATCCGTCCATCCGCTTTCGCGATGTAGGTGCGACGTGAAGGCAGCGGGCGATAGGCGCCACGGTGCAGCCGTGCGTGCAAGTCCGCTAGGTTCTCCTCCAACCGCTCGCCGTACTGCTCCCACGTCAGTCCATCCACTCCGGCCGCAGCGCCTCGCTTCAGACGCGAGTACGCCCACCGCAGTAGGTCAACATCCACATGGTGCAGCAAAGCAGTGAACCGCTCCTTTTTGCTTCGCTTCGCTCGCTCTCGTACGCGTTCGAGCTTCTGGATCACGCTTGCCCGGCTCTGTGTCCGGCACGTGTGAGGCCCTCCCGCGTTCCCCTCGGTCCTCTGCCTTCGCTCCACCGACTCCTCCCCCGCTCCCTCGGGTTCGTTCGCCGGCTTCGTCGCTACTACGCAGAGGTCTGACTTCTGCAGGTCGTACATCAGCGGCTCCGACTCCTGCGTCTTCCCGCTGCGGACCACTGCGGCGCAGTGGCCAACCTGCAGATCTCCCGGTTCCCTGATGAGGCGCTTACGTACATGCCAGGTTCTGCGACCACGCAGGACTGCTCGGGCACTCGCATGACGTGCTCGCGCATGTTGCCTTCCGCATTTAGGACAGCGTCGGCGTCCTGATCGACTGTGCTTTCGCGGCTCAATGGCTGGCCTGTACGCCACTCTGTCAACGCTTCACTGCACACCTCGCGATGGGCAGCGCATGACTCGAGCTCGATGTAGTTCGCTACACCTTCATCGTCGAGGACTTGCACCCCGTGCTCCTCACCGGTCTCCCGGCGCTCCCTAACCACCCCCCAACCCCTACGAGGTTGAGCAATGGCTACGCGTCATTCTAGCCGGCGGCGGCCATCCGGCCATGCTGGTCGTCCCCGTCCGCCGATCCCCCTCACCCCCTCAATGCCACCCGCGGCGAAGTCTGGGGTCGCCCGGAAGCGAATGGCTGGCTCGGCGGCCCGCGCCGATCAGAACAAGAAGGAGGCAAAAAAGCCCGACCTGGATGAAATCCTCGGGCACTTTTGCGATGCCTTGGCAATCGCCGAGACTGCTTACGAGGCATTGGACGGCCTTCAGGAAAGCGGCAAACCGATCGGGGGCGCCGTCCTGACACTCGATCGCGGCCTACAGGAATTGCGGCGTGCTTATACGGAGCTGGATCTTGCGATCCAGCACCTGCGCTGAGGGCATGCGCATGGCAAAAAAAGACAAGCACCGTTCCAAACCCTCGAGCGCGAGGCAGCTGCCCAGTCTCAAGACCGTGGCGAAGGCGATCGAGGCCCAGCGCTCGCACTTGGCGCAGGTGCAAGCGATCGTTCACGCCAACGCCAATCTGCTGCACGAGTCCTATCGCTTCGAGGCCGGCGAGGCAGACCTGGGGTATTGCGCGGATGTGGTCTGCGACATGCTCGGATGCGTCATGGCGGCGCTCGAGCCGCTGACCATCGTGCCAGGGCAGGATGGCCCGCCTGATGATCCCATGGCGCTGGCCCACAAGATCGAGGCGCCACGGCAGCAGGTTTTCCACGCGCAGGCTGTCGCGCAGGCCATCGAGAACCTGATGCAAACGCATCAGTTCGAGGAGGGCGAAGCCAACTTGAGCGTCGTGTTTTCCGCCGTCGTCGAGATGATGGAGACGGCGATCTCGGAGCTGGAGCCGCTGCGTCTCGGATTGCCGATCCCCCAATAGGCCCTGATCGGGAGCGTCGGCGGTGACGGTCTGAGCGCCATCGCCGACGACTCCCATCACACACCCGCAGCGCGCCCACACCCGTTCACCGAAATGCGACCGCTCACCCGCCAAGAGGGAGGCGGACCCCTCCTGACGAGGGGTCCGCATGGTGACTAGCGACGCAGCGGATTCGCTGAGGCGCTGTAGCAGAAGCGATATCGGCGATACAGCCGTTCGCCGTACGAGGGCGCGCGGCGTGGCTCGATGAGCACAATCCGACATCGCGTGTCGACTTTCGAACGGGTCACGTCAACCCACACGCTCCGACCGCGACGCTGGGGCAGCTTCGCGGAAATCCCCCACTCGGCGAGCCGTCGCTTGGCGGCCCGCCGACTCAGGAGCTCACGGATCATGTGAGTACGTGCGCGACCATTCATACAATCATCCGCTGGCCCAGGCTGGCACGAGCGGCCCTCTGTCGACGTGCGAACTGCTCACACTCGAGACTGACCGCGATGGGTCCACGGCCCACGCGCCGACGAAACCAGCGTCGTACGCCGACGAGGCTGATGAGCGTCATCACCAGATACAGCACCAACACCGGATAGTCCGCTCGCCGCGACGCGTAGCTGATGAGGAACACGTTCGCAGCGATGAAGCAGATGAAGGCCCAGCGTGAGATCGGCACGTTCAGCGCCAGCAGCAACGCACCGACGCAGCCAAGAATCGTTCCACTCCATCCTAAGATGTCTGTCACTTTCAAATCTCCTGTTAGTCCACTAAAGATTGAAGCTCTGAATCGTCGACTCATGGGTTCGTGTGCGTCACGTGCGCACGCGCAGCTGTTGGAGAGACCGCGCATAGAGCGCTTCTAGCGCTATGCGTGCGGCAACCCCTTCCAGGTACACTTCGGACCAGGGTTTCTCAGAATCCTTGGTCCACTCACCGCATGCGAATGAGGCATCACACAGGCGTGCGATGGCGGCATTGATTGCGATGCGTGTCTCGCTCGGGGGCTGTTGTCGACGGTCAACTTCGCCCGTCACAGTCGACTCGTGACGTTCGATCCATTCGAGAGGCTCTGCCTCAGCATTGGCGGTCGCTGCAGTCTCTTGAAATTCGATCTTCCACGAGTGTCCGCATCCGCATGTCCACGTCTCGATCATCGAAGCATCGTCACTCGATGATGAGGTGATCGCGAGCAAGTCGTCCGTCTTGCACAGCGGACAATACGCAGCACCGGCGAACCAGTCCTGTGCCCATTCCTTCGCGAACTGGTCACTCACTCGATCAACCGTGGATCTGCGTTGATCGATGTGAGCACCGCACAGCAGATCGAGATAGTCCCGCAGGCGAGCGATAAAGGCGGCTCTGCGCTGCTGCGCGGCTTTGGCGTGCTTACCCGTCGGATAGCGCTCCTCGTCTTCGTCATATCGACTCTGAACGGAGATCGAGAAGCCATGCACGAAGGCCTGGCGCACCTGTACGTCCTGCAGAACCTTCGGATCGGGACACAGAAGGTCAAAACAGGTTTCATCGTTTGAGCGCGCGAGCTCCAGCACGTATTCCGCGAGCTGCCAGCCTGCCTGGTTGGCTGCCGCAGCTCGCTCCGGCGGGGAGCGTCGATCGCGCAGCAGGGCCATCCGACGTTCAAACTGCGCCTTGGATCGGCACACCCGACCCACATCGATGTAGATGTTGCGAGAGATCAGGAACGTGCCGCCCTGCGCATGGACAAGTTCGGCAAGTTCCGCCTCCTCCTTAGCCGTTGGCGCAACGCCAGCGACCTGCCAGGCCAGCGGGGCAACCTGCCGCAGGCGCTCGACGCCAGCGAGCGACGCTGTGCGAATCGCGCACTGCACTTCTGCTTGATCGCCTGAGCTCCCACCGCCGCGACCGTCACCGGCCACAGCGATAGCTTGTGGTGTCCCGACTCCTTCATTCGAAGAAACGTCGGCTCGTTCGTTCATATGTCACTCCCTCAGCAATCGAACATTTCTGGTTCCCTGTCTTGCGCCTCGCCCGCAAGCGAGGCGCGCTTCGGGGTCCGCGTTACCTTCATTGACTTCTCGCTTTGCTAACGATGTCGTCCCGTTCAGGCGCGGCGAGCTGGCGCCGGAGGTCCGTGAGCATGTCCTTTGAGGCCCCTGCCCACGGCTCCGCGAAGTAGCGAGGTTCGCCCTGCGTCCTGAGCGGGTAGATCTGGCGAAACAGCTCCTCGAACAAGGCACTCGGCTGCTGCGTGAACGGCCCTTTGAGACTCGTATTCGAGAGTGCGGCGAGCGCTTCTGCACACGTTCCGGGCGCTAGCTTTTCGCCCCTCACCACTCGATCGAGCAATTCCGTCACGTGCGCGGTGAAGAGCTCATCGGTGACCGAAAAGCTCTTGAGCTGCCAGCGCATGGCGAGGAACGACCGACGAAGCGGTTCGGCCCGGTGTGGATGTCGACGCGATGCATGTCGAATCAATTCATCCGCTATTTCGATTTGGCGAAACGTGCGCTCGATGACGTTAGCCGCTTCGCCGAGGAGCTCACGCATCGCGCCCGGGATGCGAGTGCTGGTGCTGTTGGCCAGTCCGACCAACTCCGCATCGCACGGCCCATGCTCGGGCGCTTCATAGTCGGTCGGCTCTTCGAGAATCGCCTCCGGTGACGGCGCGTCGAACTGAAACTGCAGCGCCACCGGTTTGCGCGCGCTCAAGGGGAAGTCCTCGAATCAGCAAGCTCCACAACGGCGATCGAGAAGGGATTGATCTCGATGCGGAACAAGCGCGTGCTCGCCGGAACGCGATCTCGCATTTGCATTGCGTGTGCATCGATCGCCTCGCGCGAGGCCTTCGGCCCACATGCCTGCATGGACGCGCGATCTGCTGTCGATTCGGCGACCAGATAGAATTGCGTTTCGGATTGAGCGTTGGCGTGCGCCTCGGCTCGCTTCTGCGGATCTTCCCAAAGCGACTCGAGATCGATCAGCGTGGTCTCACCGCGCTTGTCCTGCACTTGAAAACAGTTGGCGCTCGTCTCGCGTCGCTGCATCGTGAAGTAGGCTTGCAGCGCTGCCTGCTCGGGCGTGGCCTGGTCCTCGACGTCGAGTGTCCAAGTGACGCTGTACATGGAATGCACCTCTAGGGTTGGCAAGCGGGCCTCACCTGCACATGAAGCAGGCGCGAGACTGCGCGCTCGATGGGTTTGAGAGATGAGTGATGGACCAAAGCCATCGCTCGCCTATGGCGTTCGGCTGAGATCGGGTTGATGTCAGTCGCAGTCAGCGTGCGAGTTCGCACGCTCGGGGAGATCGCGGCATCACTGCCACGAACGACGCCGTCGCTTACGCGGGCGCCGTGGGCTGATCATTTGCGGTGTTCGATCAGCAACCGTGTTAGCAACGTTCTGGACGTTGCTACGTCAAACAGGAATGTGCGAGCAGATGCAACTCGACCGCACTCGCGTGGAAGCGCACTCGCGCGCCCAGGCGGCTGCGGCGGTTGCGAACGGACGCGGCCAGGGGCGCCGCGTCGTCGCATGCACACTACGGGTCGAAGAGCCGCGGCTGAAAGCAGTCCAGCCGTGCATCGTAGCCCTCGTCCCACGGAAATTTTCCGCTGCCGTCGGGCACGACGATTTGGTTGATGTTGCAGGCCAATCGCAGGTACTCGCAGTACTCCACGGCGAATCGCGCGTACGGTCGAACACGCTCCGTACACGCGACCTTCACGATGACTGGACCGCGCGTCAGCACGCGCTGGATGGGGTCATCGAGCGGGATCGCGAAGCCGGATCGCACGTATCGGCGCACCAGCGTATTGATGATGACCAACGAGTCGTCTTCGTCGAAACCGAATAACAGAAGCTCCGGTCTTTTGAAGCGATCGCAGAGGCCGACCGAGTACGCAAACGGCGGTCTGCGCAGCTTGCGATTTGTCGCCTTCCAGACGATGACGACTCCTCGCTCCATGATCTGACCTCCACAGCGAGCCAAGAAGCCGTGCAAGTCGCTGCCACGCCGAGGGTCGGCACTCACGGGCTGACTCCGGTATAGACTGCCGTTTGTTCCCGCGATCGCGTTCGCGATGCGCGACGCACACGAGTGCCGACGCGCAGGAAGTAGAACGGCGCACCGGTTACGGGGTCTCCATACCGAGCACGCTCACTCGTGAGCTCCAGGTGCACCGGGAGGAAGCCGCCGCTTCGTCCCACGACGAAACTGCGCCCATTGAGGTGTCGATCGACAACTTCGACGCGCTTGCCTTCCAGACCGACGAGCTGCGGTGTCAGGTGACACTGCAGCCGCTGACCGCCGGAGCGGACACGAGCTCGTGCAGCTTCCAATGCCGCCTCGTACTGTCGATAGGCTTCGAGCGTGCCGAAGGCGGTGGGCTCAAGATCCGATCGCCCGAGTTCCTGGGCGATGTCGCGAGTCCACTGCTGACAGACTTTGAATCCCAAGCACGTGTAACCGCCTTGGGCTGGGATCACGAAAACGGATTGCTCCGTATTCAACGAGACGCGCATGGCGTTGTCCTCGTGGTTGAACCCTCGAGAACGCGCCTGCCCCCTCCTTCGAGGCGACAGTCGTCCTCGAGGAAGTGGATGGGGGATGCCGACGGTCGCGTCATGCGCTCGCGGCACCAAACTGTTTGTAAACGCTTCGGTCTACGACCGCATCACTATTCCATGGCGAAGCTGCGCCAACCGAAACGCCGTCGGCAGCATGCGGACGACGGACGACAATCGGGGAATCGCCTCAACGCCGTGATCGAGCAACACCGTATTCCAGTCGTACTTGCTCCCGACCGGCGCGCGCGGAAATAGCATCTCCACGGATCGCCCGTCGGCGCGGATTCGCGTGGCCAGTTTGTCCGCGGCATCACGGCCCGGTTGGCGAACGCTTCCGTCAGGCTGGCGCTGGGCGGGTTCAACATCGCCCCAGATCACAAGGTGTCGCACCTGAGGCGGCAGCATCAGTGCGCCCAAGAGCGGCGCCGAGGTGGCTGGCCAAAACGGCAGATGCGGATTACGCACTAACGCCGTCAGTCCGTTCTCGAGCCCCTCACATGTGCAGAGGATCGGCCCAACCGTTTCCACCGCCTGCAAGCGCACGCATCCGCCACTCGCTGTCGCGCCCTCGGCGTTGAGCAGCTTTTTCACCGGCTTCACGGGCGCTTTCTCTCCATCATCCGTGAGGTACGTGCGGTGGAGCGCCACGAGCTCACCGCTCACATCGACCACGAACCCCAGCAGCGCAGGGAAGCGACCGACTCGCTTACGCGTCTCGCTTTCGGTGTACACGAGGTCCGGGTGACAGCGAAGGCTCTGCAGCTGCGCGAGATCCAGGCCACGTAGACCGCGACGCGCAAAGTAGCGACGCACAGGTTCGGCGCGGTCATGAGTCAGCGGCATCGCTGCATCCCACAGTTTCATAAGCACATCACGCGATGGTCGTCGACGCTCCTCTTGAACGGGCGCGATTGGCGGCACCACATGTCTTGTATTGATTGGGGCGGCCGGTTGGTCTCCGTCGAGGAAGCGTCTGAGCTCTCGTCCGGTCGTGACCTCATCCCAACCATTGATCCACATCAACACCTTGAAGCCCGTTCCGAACTTGCCGCACGTGTTGCAAACCGCGCCTCCGGTATCGACAAAGTCTTTGAAGACTCGGAACGCATCACCATGCTGGCCGCGATGAACGGGACACCACCCGGCGCGCCGTGATCCGCGCTCGATCGCCTGAAGCAATTCTTCACGCGGAGCCAGGTGCGCCATGATCTCGGGCCAGCGGCGACGACAACGCACGGTCAAACTCTCTGATCGCATCGTGACCTCCCGAAGATTAAGACGCATCGGCAAGCGATGCGAGCACTCGAACTGATGGCGGCGCTCTTATGCGAGCGCGGCCGCGCGATCTGGCTGGCCATGAGCCAGCGAACACCACGCCGTTGGCGTAGCGAACAATGCACCGTGTTTGGAATGCGCAGCGGCAACGCTGCGTCGGACTTTTCTGGAAGAGAGCGCTTTACGTCTCTTCGGGTGCTACGTGGAGCGACCCATTCACAGGCGGGCTAATAAGGTCGGCAGGGCCCGCAACCTAGTGTCCTGAACGTACGCCGGGAGGGGTTGCCGGGTCAAGTACAGGGACGGTGCCTACGACGCACCTTGAGTGCGCCGAGCGCGGCATTCCAGTCGCATCGTGTCAGGCACGATCGCCGGTGTGGGCGATGTGCCCGACGCGGCCGCGATTTGGAGGTCATGCATGCGCATCCTGGTCTGGATTCGACTCTGTCTACTGCCTCTCGCGTGCACCTCAATGATCTCGGTACAAGCCGCTGAGGATCGCGCGCCATCCATCGCCGTGGCCCACATCGGCGACCGCGCAATCTCGTTGCAAGAACTGGACGCGGCGGGTGGACGGCCTTTGTACGATCTCGCCGAGCAACTTTACGAGTCACGCGTTCGCGCGCTGTATCAGCTGCTCTCGACGGAATTGCTCAACCGCGAGGCCAACGCACGCGGCCTGACCGCTCAGCAGCTCACCGATCAGGAAATTGTCCCAAAATCGGCTGAAGTTAGCGACGCGGAGATCGACGCCTTCCTGAAGACGCAGGGAAGCAAGGTCCCGAACGATGCACGAGGCCGCCAGCAAGCGCGGGTATATCTTGGAATGAAGCGGCAATCCGATGCCAAGCGCGCGTTCGTCACGCAGCTATTCCAGAAGTACCAGGTGCGAGTGGCCCTCACTGCCCCACCGCCGCCGCCGCCTGAAACCGTGCTTGGCCCAATGGACCCGGTTCTCGGCAAGCCCGAGGCACCCGTCACCATCATCGCGTTCTCCGACTACCGCTGCCCCTACTGTCGCGATCTGTCTCGGACACTCGATCAATTGTTGGAACGTCATCCGGACGATGTGCGCGTCGTGTATCGCAACTATCCGTTGCACGATGACTCCGCTGCGCTCGCCCAGGCAGCGCTCTGCGCCGCCGACCAGGGCAAGTTTGCCCCCTACCATCAGAATGTGTTTGCGCGAAACGCCGGAGCAAAGGATGTTGCGGCGATCGCCGTCGACGTCGGACTGGACCTCCCGAGCTTCGATGCGTGCATCAAGGACGAGCGCCACCGATCGCGCATCGACGATGACATGAAGGAGGGTCAGCGTCTCGGCATTTCCGGTACGCCGACGCTGTTTGTGGCGGGCCAGCGGCTGCGAGGCGCGCAATCGCTCGAGCGGCTGACGTCCGCCGTCCAGCAAGCGTTGCGCGCCCCGACGTTGGCGGCAACGCCTGCAGCACCGACTCGCTGATGAAGTGCGATATGCAACGAGCGGCCCGCAGTCCCGTCGCTCATATCACCGCATTGTTCGGCCTGGCATTTCTGCTCAGCGTCGATGTAGCGGCGGCTGAACGTGCGGTCTGCACACCGATATTCAGTCCGCGCGCCTGCTACGAGAAATACCTCCAGACGATTCAGCATGCCACGGCGTTGGGCGAGCTCCATCCGTTCCTGACCGCCGATCGCGTGCAGATTTTGGAGAAGGGTCTCGCGACCGCGAAATCCGCCGGCCGCGATCCGCGCCAGATTGAGCAAGCCACATTGCAGCTACTCCAACAGGCGTCAGGCCCGCCGGATCGGATCCGAGAGCAGCGCTTTGCGCGCGAGGCGAGTCTGCTCGTCGAGCGACCCGGCGTTACGGTCGAAGTGCGACTCGTCATCGAAGCAGGCGGTTGGCGTATCGCTGACGAGCGCTTTCGACAAACACCTCAGTTCTGAGGAGATGCCCATGCGCAGGCGGGCGCACAGGCGCTCACGTAAGCCACGACCGATTCTCACGACTCGGCAGCTACGTACCGTCCAGCGCTGCTTGCGCGAACCGCCTCATAAGTGTGGGATCGCCGGATCTCGCTGGTCCGTGCTGCGCATCCAGCGTCTGCTGCGAAAGCGATTTTCGATCCGCCTCGCACCCCGATACGCGCTTCGTCGTCTTCGCGAAGCGGGTCTGCGTATTCGGTTGAAGCGAGCCCGCGAGCCCGGGCTGAGTCCAGCGGCGATGAAGCGACTCGCGCGCACGTTGCGGCGCCCACCTCGCGCGGCGGGACTCTGCGGAGAGCGCTGGAGCCGCGCACGGATTGCCGAGCTCATCGAACGACGACACAAGCGGCGTTTCACGCCGGCACACGCCGGCCGACTCGCTCGCGGCGTGCGACGAAGTGGACTGGGCAACGCTCGCGATCGGCGGCTCACGCGCGATCAGGCGCGTCAGTTGCGTCAACTCCTGTTGCCCACCCGGCGACAATCGTCCACGACGCCCGCTCAAACACGGGCACAGGTCGCAGCGCTCATCGAACAGCGTTTCGACGTGCGGTATCACGCCCAGTCGATTCCCGGTCTACTCAAGCGATGGCACATTCCCTTTGTGCTCGCCGCAGCACCTGTCGGTGAGCCGCGTCCAAGTGAAGCGCAACTTGCGGAACTCACCCGAGCGCTCGCGAGCGCACCGACGCAAGTCGGAATCTCCGCGCCGCGATGGGAGCAACGTCACATCGCACGGTTCATCGCCGAGCGGTTTCAGTTGCGATATTCGACGCGCACGTTGTATCGGCGGCTCTCGCGATGGGGCGTGCCCGTCCCAACCCGTGCCGGCGCGGGCAGTGTGTGCGCATTGAGTGCCGAGCAACGGGGATTACTCGCCGCCGCCCTCGCATCGTCGCCCGCCCAGTCTGGTTTGGAGGCGGCTCGATGGTCACGCGCATTGGTTGCCGGCTTCATTCGCGAGCGCTTCCAGGTCCAATACGAACCCGCCTCGATCCCACAACTCCTTCGGCGCGAGGGTCTGAGGCTGCGACCGGTGCAATGCGACCGCCCGACGATCGAGCCTTCCGAAGTCGCTCACGCCGACTCCCTGCCATTGGTTCCTACCCACCCGCTACAAACCCAGCCTAGGCCTCAGGCGCACGTGCTTGCGAGTCAAAACCAATAGCACGCTGCGAGCCTCCGAGCCCGTGATGGGGACCCGTAGGCCAATTTGCTCTTCGCGGAGCCACGTGATCCGGAAGCCCCGTCCGGCGGTAAAGTGCCGGCCAGTTCTTGGACTTCGCAATCCACGCCCTGAGCGATGAGATCCAGCATTTCCTCGTTGGAACGTCCCATCCATCATTGAGTTGTTGCCCATCTTCACATCGCGCTCGTTGAAAATCGACTGACCGAGTAGTCCAGGATCCGTGGACCCATCGCCCGGCAGTGCCCACGCACGACCTTCGTCGCCGTACTCCATACTGCCTTACGATCGTCGGAACCCTTTGCTCTTTGCGTACCCGAAAAATAGGCCCCGCGATTCCATCCTACTGGTGCGCCGGAAAAACCGAACTTCGTTCCCGTAGCTGAGCGGCACGTCCCACAGATCGTGCTCGCACAGATGGCCTATGCCCCACTTCGAAATGACCCGCTGCGAAGCCAACAATCGACCGACATGTACAAACTTGTCATCTTGAAAGTAAATAGCGAGATCACCGTTCATCGCAGCACCAGACGCGCGTGGCTCCAACAGCCGTTGGTCGATGAGGTGATGAAGGAATTCTGCACCGGCGAATGTCCGTCCGAAACCGAAACCAGCGATCTGCGCGTAGTCAGCATTGCCAACGAGGTCGAACGCATAGACACCGCACGTGTACCGCTTCAGGGGCACGCGGCTCTTTAGTACTTTCACGGTGTGCGGATGCGTTTGGCGTAGTCGTTCCAGGAACCGCGTTTGGTACCTAACGTCACACAGCGTCATTTCATTGAGCATGCCTCGAAGCGCATCCCTCGCTGGTCCGACCATCCGTCCCCTACTCCGCGTCATACCTAACTGCCGATGCGTACGGAGCAGCATGCGTCCAAATCTCTATGTGCGCATCCTTGCCCCATGCGGCAAGTTCCGATGTTGCCGTCCTCGGTCCCTTGCCATCACTGCTGTATCCATAGAAGAGATAGATTCCACGCTGATACCCACCATGGTCGATGAAGGCCACAAGTGTCTCCAGATCCTTAATCACGTCGCTGCGCTTTGCAGTCACAGGCTTGACCTCAATGGCCGCGTAGTTTCCTTCCATTTCCCCGGGCAAATGAACAAGGAAGTCTGGCTTGCAGTTGTCCAGCCCATTGCCACGTATCAGCGGGTGACCTGACTTGTCGATTTCTCCTGCAAGCGTGTGGCGGGCATCGCCAGGCCACCGTACTCGGATCTGGTGGTAAAGCTCATAGCAGTACACACGCTCTCGGTATATCGGGTCTTCGCGCCCGCTTACAGGCAGAAGAAAATAATCTGGATCAATTGCCGCTGTTGCAGCTTCAAAGATTCTTTCAAAATCGTGCATGACATTCCTTCGGCGTTTCGATGGTGCCTCATGCAGCAACAATCCAGTAAAATCCTGCAGTGTGTCTGAAGTGACTTTCCATGTTTCCTCTTCGCCTGTCAGGCCGATGACTCGCCTTCGCGAAGCGCTTCGACAAATTGCAGGGCCTCCCTATCGTTCGCCGTGACAAATCGCCCAAGTTCACTTGGCAATCTCACGTGATTCTGCGTCAGCATGACCTTCAGCGGATTGTCCGTGAAGAACGCATCGCAGTATCCCAACGCCGCGGCAGCGTGATGAAAGTCCATCAGATCGTTCGCCGTCAGATTCTTGTTACGATTCCAACGAACAGCGGCGTGACACTTCGCACCCACGTAGATTGTGGGTGCTCGTTGCGCCATGACCTGCGGACGCAATCGAAAGAGATTGACGAATACGTTGCGCAATTGAGCTTCGCTGTCTTGGCGCTGCGTGTCTGTCAGGTTCGGCGGCTTACCATGCTCGCGCTCGTACATCTCCGCCATGATGTCCGCGAGGGGCTGCTGGTACAGGTCCAGAATGCCCGCGATCTCGCTAACAACGAGTTGAGAGAAGCTACGCAGCTCATGGCTGTGAGCGCGATTGCCCTCATTGAGACGGCGCGCTGTGGGCTCGAAATCTGCCACGGGAAGAGACTCGGCGGACCCGAGCGCTTGTATGATCTTCTCGAGCGACATGCCCCACTGGTAATCAATGAATGCTTTCTGGAGTGCGCATTCGGTCTCCTGCGGAAAGCGGGTCTCGCGCGGATAGTGCTCTCCCCACACAAAACACGCTTTCGTCCACACTAGGTGACCGATGGGATGAACCTCGCGACGGGCACCGGTGTCGTAGAGGAAATGAGCGAACTCCGTGCCGATGCGCTGGTCCTCGAGGCACAACGTTACGCCATCACTTAGCTCATCGACGACGCGCGCTGTCGCTAGCCGCGTCGTATCGTCCGACTGCCTGAGCAGTTCCGTGAACATCACGTCGCTGATGGGACACAGGGCGACACCATCCGCGACGGCGCGTCGAAGGTGGGCAAGAAGCAGTCCATGCAACGGATCTTTCGATCGATCCATAGCCGCGTCGCGAAGATAGATCCAGTACCGCGTATCGAGATAGATGCGCTTCCGTCGGGATACAGCCTCGCCGAGTTCCAGCATTAACCGTCGGAGGTACTGATGGGGTGTAACGTCAGGCTCTCGACGGTGTCGATCGACGGCGTCTCCTGCGGCGCGTGGATCGACGATGTGAGCCCCTGATGATGATTGTGGATCTGCGGGGGTCATTGTGGAGGGCATGCGGCCGATGTGAGCGTGCCTATTGGCTCGCACGAAGACGTTGCCCTGCGGCTGAAATGAAGTACGGAGCGCCTAGACACTCGGTAAACGGCCCCAGTCATTCACGTCATCTCACGTGCGAAGAGCGCAGCTAGGAATGTAGCCTGGATCCTGATACTCATAGAGCTGAACTGCACCGACCGAGGTCAATTGTTGTCCTACGAAGATGGATAGAGCCAACGGACCAAAGAAGAAGATGTGGGTGCGAGTTGGTCGGTGTTTCTTCAGCAGTTCACCGAGGACGTTTCGCAGACCGAGAGCGAAAGCACAGGCGTCCTCCGAGCCGCGGATCGCCTGAGCACCTTGCGCAGGCGGCGCCACGAAGGCGTACAACTTCGGCCGGATATTCGTAGTCGCGACGTACCGTCTCACGTCTTCGCGCCCATCACCCTTGATGTTGAGCGCTAGAACCAGTTCCCCCCCATCCGAGACACCATCGAGAATCTCCGTCTGAAGCTGGTAAGGGGTAGTTGCTACGGCATCAGATCTCCAGTGCTCCGGCGACGGGGGCTGAGGTACTTCGAATACCCACCCACCGACGGTTGGAAACGTCGCCCCGACGGCAAAACCTGTCGTCAGAGCACACTTTCCCCGAAAGCGGATCAGCCGCTCCCGGCGGTCACTGCTGATTTTCTTCTGAAGTGCGTGCAGCTCTGGCAAGAGCTTGTCATTCCAAGTTTCGGCGGATGGCACGTGCCGCGTCGAGCGGTCGAAATGGGACGACCAATCAAGCACGTAGTCGGCAGGTCGGTCAAAGGACTCATTGGTCCAGTTTTGAATCCAAACCGTCACACCTGGAGACTCCGCGCCACCCGTTCGCACCGAAGCCTGAAGGATCTGCTCGAACTCTGATCGATCGATTACAACTCCACGTCGTGCAGAGATGGCACGGATCACCTCGGCGAATGCTGGAGCCACCATGGCCCGCACCTTGTCGGCGAAGTCTGGATGCTCCAACAGGCGCGCGATGAAGAGATCGACGGCACGATCGTCGTGCCGCAAGTCACCATGACCAATCTCGAAACTGACTTTGCTCCGCAGGAAGTCTGCATACTTCTGCAACTTCGCCCTATCCAGACGTGCCGCCAAGTCATGCTCCGTCGCTGACAGCGCTTGCGGCACATCGTCATAGAAGGGCTTCGCACCGCGAAACCTCGCGAGCGCAGCTTCCACAGGCCGACACGCGGCTGCCAGCGAAGGGGACGCCAAAGTGAATGACTGATAGACACCGGGCATCGAGGTCTCGATGCGCCAGAACTGCTCAAGGACGGATTTCAGTTCCGACAGCGTGACTTCATGATCCTTCACTTGGATATGCTTACGCGACGACGTCGGCTCGCCGGAAAAGCGTACGTCGATGTCCCCAGTTCCCTCGAACAAGAGCTGATGAAACTCTCCTTGGTTAAGCCAGAGCGGAAGATGACAGGCGGCGTAACGCAGCTGGAAATCCATGCCGACGCCAGCGACGATGCCGCCGGTCGATTCTGGTGACAGGAGCGAACCCGGCCGAGACGGTCTTCTCTTGGTCGATTTCCGTTTGCTGGCCATCGTCCTTCTATTGGCCCAGTTCGTTACCGAATAGGCGTCGCCAAAGTCTGCGGCTAGCCGCTTCATCAGTCGCGTCCAACGCCTGACGCGCTATGGACGCCGCTGCCTGCACTTCCGTCATGAATTCATCAAACTCACTGCTAGCCCATCGCTTCGCGACGTTCACTGAGGGGTAGCCGGGGTCTTGAATCACCGGCACCATGTTGGTCTTGCGAAATGCACCGTAGGTGCGCTCGATGCCCTCCAGAACGCTAACGACGGCGCGCGCGTGCGACGTCGGATAGCCGATAGTGCGGTAGACGAGGGTTTCCAGAATGTAGGACTTGGGTCGACACGACTCCCGAGGTAGCCGATCTCGCCAGAACTTCATCAGTTTCACGACGTGCACGTAGTAGCCGTTAGTTGCCTTGTTTTGACTTACGGCAGCGGCAATCTGACCTTTGGGGTGAGTCGACACCCATTCGTGGGCCTCCCGGTCGGGAATATAGATAGGCCCCGAATCGGCCGACATCGGCACACTCGGAACGATGTCCAGCCACACATTTTTCGCGGCCTGGACGCCGACGGATCGTCCCTGGCGCTTGCGTACGCTGTAGTAGCGCGACAAGACCTCCTCCATCCAGGCGAGCACGACCTCCGGGGGAGTAATTGAGTGGTTGATATCGAGAAGACAGATCACGTCGACGTCCTTGATATCCTTGATGGCCGTACTTCGCGCATACGAGCCCGAGAGGAACGTGTCCTTGTGCGCCTCCTTTGACTCCTCATCTGATTTCAACCGCTCACGGACCGTCTCGTGCGCTGTCTTGGCCGCCGTAACGTGGGCGGGCTTGGGCTCGATCGACGACACCAAGGCCTTGAAATCGCTTGCCAGCTCCACGGTTCTTTACACCTTAGACGGAATGACAACCGAGTCGAGATCGATACCGTGAGCGGCTGCCGTCACATTGAGGAAGTCACCGCACGCGGGACAGGCAGTGTCGCGCTCAAAACCAACGCCGTACCATCGGTTGATCGTCATCTCGTCGCTGCTGTCGCTCAGTGGAGGCATACCAGAGTACGGCGTGCCAGATTCAGGACGGTTGAGCCACAGGTACCACGGCGCGGAGTAGTCACGGCGCAGGACATCGAGTGACGTTGGCTTCCCATCGAGCAGCTCGAGAAGCGCAAGCTTGGTCAGGAAGTTCGCTATCGGCAGCACATCCAATGACAGACCAGGCTCCACTGCCACAGGTCGATCCGAGTATGCGATGGCCTCGGCTTCATCCGGCGAGGAAATCTCAACGTCAGCAGCTTGCTCCGGCATGGCGGAAACGAAGCATTGTTGACATGGAGACACTCGTGGCTGCACACGAAGAACTTGTCCACCGTATGCTCGACGAAACGCTCCGCCGTAAACGGCGACGACGTTCTCTTCGATGCACAGCTGATTGATCAGCAGCTTGCTGGGACGATTGTCAGTACCACAAATGACGACATTCGCTGCGCGAACGAGCGGCCTGATAGCATCCATGTTCTCGGCGGCTATCGCGAACGGATAAACATCGACCTGTGCATCCGGATTCTTCTCAAGAATCAAGTCGCGAATGACATGCACCTTGAGACGCCCGACTTGTGAGATGCCTCCCGGGTGGCGAACGACATTGCCGACGGACAGCCGATCGGGATCCACGAGCGCGAACCGGCGTACTCCACACTTTGCGAGCTCAATGGTGGCGTAGCCACCACCTGTGCCCAAGCCAATGAACAACGCAGATCGATCACTAAGCACGGAAGTTTCAAGGATGCCTGCGCGCCGCGCAGACAACGCCGGCTGCACCTCGGCAATCGTCACGTCAAGTGGAATGTCGCGTCCGTCCTGGTGTTCATAGGCCGTCGCAACAAAGATCGACCCATCAGTGGCGACGAACGTATTCCCTGCACGGCCAACTGCATTGACCTTCGTGAGCACGATCCGGAGTCTAGGCGCGGGTTCCGATGCACGTTCAAGCGCGATGGTGCACTCACTGATAGTCGGACCGCCTTGCGGCCCAAGTTCGTAGTGAGTGTATGCATCACCGTTGTCCCACGACGTAAACCGAGCGGCAATGCTTGCACTGCCGTTAAGCCGATGCCACTCCTGACGAAGCCATTGTCCAGACAGTGTGATTACACCGAACATGTCCGCATCGTCCGCCGTAATATTCAAGGCGCGAGGCGGCTCACTGCCTTCTGCGACTGCAACGATGGTCTTCTTCGTCTTGTCGTACACCAGTTTCGTGCGACCCGGCCTGCGCTCCGCAATCGCCTTCATCGCGTCCCGAATCATCTGCTGTTGCTGCGGATCATTCATAGTCATGCTGTCTCCGCCATTGTGCGAACGAAGTCCGCGAGATCACGCCCTGTCGATATGTGTTGCTCGTATGCCTCGATCCAGATCAATCCTTTGAGGAACACCTGATGGAGGTAGATACCCGAATGCCAGCGGTTGTCACGCCAATGGCATATCTGCACCCAGCCACAGGCGTGCGGCGTAAGGGCATGCATCCGATGCGAAACGCCAAGTGAATTGATTTGTACCCCGCCCGTCATCAACAGCGGGTTCGGCTCGGTGACATACATTTCGGGTCGTTGCGTCGGAAACCCCGCGGGGATCGGAATGTAGAGGTGGTACTTGTAGCCGGCATTGGAGGATGCGTATCCGGAAGCCGAATAGGTGTCCCCCGCTGCGTGGTGATACACACTGAACTGCGTAAATTCGTGAACTTGGAGCAGCTGGTGCTCCAGTGCCAAGCGAGTGCGCTGAGTCGACGTCCACATAGTCACGTCTGCCGTGGCCGCTGCGCGGCGTGGTAGATCTCGATCAACCGGGGTACGTCGATGGCCGCAAGTCCGGAAGGCTGGTCAACCGGTTCGGTCATACCCGTGTCGCGGTTCAGACGATGAACTTCCAGTACGCCCATCGGCCAAACAGAGCCCAAGGCAAACGCAAGGTGATGCGGTCCTTCAAGGTGTGCGACCAGGATGGTTCCGAAACCGGTAACGTGCTGCTCGACCGGAGAACCGCTGGCCTGCTGCAGTCCCTCCGCCAAATGAAGAAGCGCTTTTTGGCGCGTTTCGCCGTCGATATCGCGCGTTGACTCCAACCCAGGCGGAGCCGTGTCCGCTCCAATTCGAATACGCTGCAACGACACGCCCTCCCACGCGGCGAGGCTTTGTTCTGAAAGCACGCGCCGCGCAAGAAGCGCCTCGCGCACCGGGCTGATGCCTGGCAGGACCTTCATTTGGAGTGGAAATGGGTTGTTCGCGTCGCCGGCGAGGTCGTAGACCCATGGATGGATTCTGACTGTCGGATCGCCGCGACCTTCCTCGAGCGTCACGATGATCTCGGACATGGCGGGGAACTGGTTGCGTCGCGCGATGCTGATGATGCGGCGGCGATCGCCGCCGCTCGGCGCCGACAAGCCGAGACGATGATGAGAGTGCCAGTCGCCGAAGTAACGCAGTCCCCACCCCGAGGCGAGCGTTTCGCTCAAATCGCGCAGATAGTCGACATCGAGACGAAAGTGCGCGTGATCTCGCTTCGCTGCGGGGCCCGCCTTGGTTGCCAACAAAACGGTCGGAACATCTTGCCAGCGACCGAACAAATCCCCTCCTGTTTCTATCGACCATGCGGCTGCCTCTGCAGCGATGGCGCGCAGCTCAGATTCCCAAGTGATGAGGAATCCCCTCGGCGCCTGCGGACGGACGCGTCGATTCAGCAGTCGTGACAGACGTTGAATGAGCAAATCAGCCTCCGGCGATGAGCGAAGTGATCGCAAGAGACCCGTAAGTTGCGGGCGCTCCTCGATCCACTCGCGAAGCTCTGAGGGAAGGCGCGAGTCAGCAGCAGCGAGGTTTTCCGGGGAGATCTCAAGAACGGTCGAAATTCGACCCATCAACTCCGCGCTCGGCAGGCGCCGGTCGGCTTCGATGTCCGCAACGTATGCCGGCGTAACAGCGAGTTCGGTCGCCAGCTGACGCAGCGACCATTTCCGGTCGAGCCGCTTCCCTTTGACCAATTCACCCATGCTTGGCATGACATGCATTGTACGCATCGTATGCATATACTGTAAAGTCACAAGGCGGGCAGCTGCCTCCCGCCACATGTGCCAGGAGCTTGCCGTTCAGGAGAGGTCAGTTCGAGCTGGGATCGGGTGCTCCAAATGATTGATTTGTATGTTATAAATAGTGAACCCAATGCGGTGACGTAGGCGTTTGACACACGAGTGTGGAAGTGGATGATGGCCATATGGAAATGATGCATTTCATGCATGCTGTTGGGTCGACGCGAGGCCGTGGGTCGGCCGAGCCGCGGCAGACCGTGAGCGTGTGGGATGCGCGTCCCTACACGCAGCGTCAGTTGGGCGAGCACCTACCGCACCTGCTGCGCGAACTTGATTTTGCCGAGATCTCGAACTTTGACCCCATGCCCTGGCTGCGCGCGATTCTGCTCGTTTCCCCGCAGCCCTCCGATGCACTCGCGCTATCGGTGATGGAGCGGGGCGTTGTCGTGCTAGAGGCGCCGCAAGAAGCACCACCCGTCCAAGTCATCGAACAGTTCCTGCAGCAGGCCGGTCGATTCCAAGGCATCACGACGAGCCGAGCTCGCACAGGCGGGGCTCACAACCCCTCATCGCCCAGCAACCCGGGCCATGCGAACACGGAATCCGAATTCTCGCGCACGCCGGCCTACTTCAATCAAGCGCTCTACGGCGAATGGCTAGGAAAGCTCTCGCAGCCCTGGCGCAAAGAAGACGCTTTCGACTCCGAATCCTGAAGTATGGGTGACCCGTTTCTGCGCGCGCACTACGTTGCGCCTCGGGTCTTCAATATCTCCGGAAAGCTCACGCCCGTCAGTCTGAAGGATCAGATGATCCGCGCGCGATTCTTTGTCGATCGCACCGTAGAGAGCGGAGAGATCGCTTCAGCTCCCGATCGAGGACTGCTCGTCATCGGCGGCGGCGCCTGCGGCATCACGGCCGCGATTCGAGCAGCACAACTCGGTATAGCCGCAACGGTGCTCGAGAGATCGCCACGACTCTTTGGCTTGCAAGCCGGATGCGCAACGCGATGGCTCGACCCATCCCAATACGATTGGCCGCTCGACCATTGGAGCCAGGGACACTTTCCGTGGGCCGGAGCGCCGATGCCGCTGTACTTCCTGTCCGACTGGGCGAATCGGCTCGCGCATTTGTGGCGTTTGCATCTGCACGTCGCGTCAGCTGCTTTCGGCCGGCTGCTCAGAGTGCACGTGGGCGCATATCTGGCGGGACCGGCTCCGCTCTACCAGCCGCCGGGTGCCGCGACGGTCGACGTGAAGTACGTCACCGCCGCGGGTACGCAGATCGACACGTTCGGTGCCGTTCTCGTGACGACGGGCTTCGGAACGGAAAACACGAAAGTCGGCTCGACATTTCGCGGCTTCGCGTTCTGGGAGACCGATCCGTTCGCGAGCACCAACCTCGGGCTTCCGTCGCACGCGACGCCGCGCGTCTTGATTTCCGGCGCCGGTGATGGAGCGCTACAAGACTTTCTGCGGATCTGCACGGGACAGAACAGCGCGCGCGACGTGTTCGACGCTTGCGGCGTTCCGCCGACGATTGCGGCCGCGTTGAAGGACATCGAGCGTCGATCGGCTTGTTCGTATCACTGGGGCGAGCACGCTGGACACGATCACGCGCTTCACATGGAGCTTGAGAACGAGCACGAAGCCCAGGTCGCACTCGCCCTGTCCGACCCGAATGTATGGTCGAATCTTGGTACGTTGCTCGCTGGCAGGCCAGAGCTGAAGCTGGTTCATACGTGCGAGCATCTGACGCCGTTCTACGCTCTCAATCGTTTTCTCGTCTTGCTGATCGCACGTTACATTGACCAGACAACAGGTACGTCGGTCATTGAACGGCAGACCGCCGTCACTGCAGTCAGTACTGCCTCACGTTCACACTCGTGCGCGCTGAATGCGTCGCAGTGTCACGGTGAGGACCATGACGTCGAGCTCAGTGATTGGAGCTACTGCGCCGACAAAAGCGCGGGCTCGCCGAAGTCCCACGAGCAGTTCAATGTCGTGATCGTCCGCCATGGCATTAACGTCGGCGTTCCCGCCTTTGCCGCGTTGACACCGATCGCTCAGCCACGCCAAGTTCTGCCCTACTATCTCTTGTAAAGAAGACGGCCGGCACGACACGGGACGTCAGATGCCCCCCCCCATTTCGATGGAAGAACTGTTACGCCGACGTAGGCACGCATCGAAATGGCGAGATGGCGATCACATACATCAGTGACGTCGTCACACCGTCGCTTGCGAAGCTCGAGGCTCACATCCACGGATTGAGTGAGCGAGACGATGATCCCGCGTCCATCTTCGGCATCGAGCCTGCCCGAGAACTTCATCGAGCAACATCGCTGGGCTATGCCCTGGCGCTTCAATCGCTGTGGGAGAAGCAATTGCGCACGTACCTGGAGGGCTGTACGCGCGATCTGAAGCTCGATCCTCAAGTGATCGCGACCATTGAAAAGGCGACCTGGAAGCGGCTCGACTCGCTTTTCGAGCGGTTCCGCGGCGTGCCGCTGACGGCGTTCGAAGAGTACGCGCGCTTGAACCTGCTTCAGCTACTGGGAAACGTCTGCCGTCACGGCGGCGGTGCCTCGTTGAACCGTCTTGCCAACGAGCACCCCGATCTGTGGGCTCAAGAGGAA
Organism: uncultured Steroidobacter sp.; assembly: GCA_902826315.1. GTDB lineage: Bacteria > Pseudomonadota > Gammaproteobacteria > Steroidobacterales > Steroidobacteraceae > Steroidobacter. The sequence continues at coordinate 381 of CADEEJ010000029.1, read as the reverse complement.
CAAGCCACCGCAGTACCTCCACCACCAGGACCACTCATTGAACCGGCACGGACTGTCGGGACTCTGCAGATTTCACTTGCACTGCTGACATCGCTAGCCGCAGCAATCGATTCGTTCTGGGCGGAAACGGAATACATCTATTGCGAGAGCATCGAGCGCAAAGCCGATTCACTGGAGGCTCGGTTGGTCGACGAACGCCGCAAGCGCGCCGGGCGTGGTCGGCCATGGGATCCGCCAGCGTGAACGCCGAAAACATCGCGGCACACCGAGGTGGAATGTGCGCTGGTCAGCCGAGCTTGCCACACTAAATCCGGTCACCATCAGACGCCGGTGTCATCACACTCCGCCTGCACGGCAGTGTTGGCCGAGCTACCGCAGAGC
>CADEEJ010000028.1:16567-33583 GCA_902826315.1 uncultured Steroidobacter sp. | reverse complement strand
CAATCATTCATCTGCGATACGCGTCGCCGCGTACCTCAAGCGACCTACCCGGGAGTCCGTGTGGGCCACACGCGCGGCTCCGCCCGTGAGGACGAGGCCGCATGCTCCCCTATTTGGTCTTGCTCCAGGCGGGGTTTGCCGTGCCACCGAGTGTTGCCACCGGCGCGGTGCGCTCTTACCGCACCATTTCACCCTTACCGCCCCCTTTACAGGGGGGTTGGCGGTTTACTTTCTGTTGCACTGTCCGTGGGCTCGCGCCCCCCAGGCGTTACCTGGCGCCTTGCCCTGGGAGCCCGGACTTTCCTCCACGCTTGCGCGCAGCGATTGTCTGGCCGACTCCAGGCGGCGGATGGTGGAGGGTGCCGGGTGAGAAAACAAGCCAAAACTCAGCACCGCAACATTTGCTGCGCCGCTGAGTTTTGGGCCTATTTTTCACCCGGCACCTTGTACAGCTCGCTGCGCTTGCGGCCGGTGAGGCGCGCGGCGATCTTGGCTGCCTGCGACGGTGGCAACTCTTCCCGCAATACGCGCAACAATTTGTCGCTGTCGATTGCCAGCGCTTCGGTCGTGGCCGGCGCGCCGCTGACGATGATCACGATCTCGCCGCGCGTCATGTCGCTGTCGCGCTCCGCGGCTTCGCTCAACTGCGCGAGCGTTCCGCTGTACGTCGTTTCGAAGCGCTTCGTCAGCTCGCGACTGATCGACGCACGCCGCTCGGCTCCGAATATCCGCACCATATCGCGCAACACTTCGACGAGCCGATGCGGGGCTTCGTAGAAGATGAGCGTGCGCTCTTCGCGCACGAGTTGCTCGAGGCGCTCGCTGCGCGCGCCGCTTTTTGCCGGCAAAAATCCTTCGAAAACGAAGCGAGCGGTCGGCAGGCCGGCGATCGACAGCGCCGCGATGGCTGCGCACGCGCCGGGAATCGCGATGACTGCGATGCCCTGGCTGCGCGCGGCCGCGACCAGGTCGAAGCCGGGATCGCTCACCAACGGCGTGCCGGCATCGCTCACGAGCGCGATCGATTCGCCGCGTGCAAGTCTTGCAACCAGCTCCGTGCTCTTCTGCGTTTCGTTGTGTTCGTGCAGCGACGTCAGCGCGGTGTCGATTCCGCAGCTTTGCAGCAATTGGCGGGTATGGCGGGTATCCTCCGCGGCGATCAGCGCGACGCCAGCCAGCACCTCGCGGGCACGCGGCGTGAGATCGGCGAGATTCCCGATGGGCGTGGCGACGACGTAAAGGGTGCCGGGCATGAGGAGCGGTTGGCGGTTGGCGGTTAGTGAAGATCCTATAATGACCGCGCGAGCTTGGGTGATACTGGAAGCGAATCCAAGGAGTCACGGGTAGATGATCGGCAGGGCGGAGTGGTTGAAACTCGCGGGCGCGGCGTTGATCGCAGCGCTGTTCGCGAGCGCGTGTACGACGCCGGTGACGCAGACCGGACGCGAGCCGACCGATCGTCGGCTGGTGACGCAGGCGGAAAAGCTGTCGCGCGACGGCGATCATCGCGGCGCTGCCCAGTCATATGAACAGGCCGCTGCACAGGCGCCAGGCGAGCTACGCGATCGATTCCTGCTGCGCGCCGCGCGCGAATATCTCCGCGCCGATCAGATCGAGCAGGCGAACACGTTACTGAAGCAGGTCAGCACCACGTTGCCGGGCGCGGACTTCGCGTTGCGTGCCGCAGTCGCTGCCGAGATCAATCTGCAGCAGCAACATCCTGAAAGAGCATTGGCAGAGCTCGACCGCATTCCACAACCGTTGCCGCGCGAAGATGCATCCGAGTTGCTCGCGTTACGCGCACGCGCGTTGTTCGGCATGAATCGGCCGGCGGCCGGCGTCACCACTGCGTTGGAGCGCGAGCGCAGCTTGAGCGGTCAGGATGAAGTGCGCGCCAATCGTCGTCTCATCTGGCAGGGCTTGCAGCAGAGCGCGGCCGGCAATGCGGATTTCACCTCGCCGCCCGGCACGAGCACGACCGTCACCGGTTGGCTCGATCTCGGTCGCGCTGCATTGGTTGCCGCGCGCAATCCGTTCACGGCGAATGAAGATCTCGCCGACTGGCGCAGCCGCTATCCGTCGCATCCGGCGAACTCGCTGCTCAACGAAGACGTGCTGCCCGAGCTCGGCGTCGGCCTGGAATATCCCGCGCAGATCGGCCTGATCCTGCCACTCTCCGGGCGGCAGCAAGGCGCCGGCATGGCTGTGCGCGACGGCTTTCTCGCAGCGTTGCTGCAGCAGGAGCAATCGAAGCGCCCGGTGATCAACGTTTACGACTCGGCGGAGATGGGCGCGACTACTGCGTATCGCCGCGCGATTGCGGACGGCGCGCAGTTCGTCGTCGGGCCGCTCACGAAGGACGACGTCACGGCGATTGCGACCTCCGGCGAAACGTCGGTGCTCACGCTCGCGCTGAATCAAGCGGCCGACGACTCGAACCCGCCGTCGCTGCTGTTCCAGTTCGCGCTCGATCCCGAAGACGAAGCGCGGCAAGTGGCGCAACGCGTGACAGCCGACGGGCGGATGCGCGGCTTGCTGCTGTTGCCGAACAACGAATGGGGTCAGCGCGTGTTCAAGGCGTTCGATACCGAGATGAAGACGCTCGGCGGCACGATCGCCGCGATGCGCTTCTACGATCCGGCGGCGCGCGATTACTCGCAACCGATCACGCAGCTGCTGCTCGTCGACGAGAGCCGCGCGCGCGCGAACTCATTGAGCGCGACGATCGGCACGCGCCTGGAATTCGAGCCGCGGCGGCGCGGCGACGCACAGTTCGTGTTCATCGGCGCGCAGCCCGTACAGGGACGCTCGCTGCGGCCGGCCCTGCGATTCCATCTCTCCGAGGATCTGCCGATCTACGCGACCTCCGACATCTTCGAGCCCGATACCGAGGCGAACAGCGACCTCGAAGGCGTGATCTTTCCGGACATGCCGTGGGTGATCTCGCCGGACGCGGTGTCCACTCAGCTACGCACGGCATTGAGCAAGCACTGGCCAGTGCGTGCGCGGGGACGTGGACGGCTCTATGCGTTCGGCTTCGACGCGTATCGACTCGTGCCGCTGCTCAAGGCCGGCAAGTTCGGCAACGCGCACGCGGTCCCGGGAATGACCGGGCTGCTGTCGGTCGATAGCAAGGGTCGTGTGCATCGCGAGTTGGACTGGGCGCATGTCGCCGGCGGCAAACCGGCTCCATTGAGCACAGCTGCGGCGACTGCAGCGAACTGAACGAGAGAAGGATCATGGACGATCGGCACCGCAAGGAAGCGGGCCGCGCAGGGGAAGCGGCTGCGCTCGCTCACCTCGAGCAAGCGGGCCTGCAGCTCGTGCTGCGCAACTTCAGATGCAAGGGTGGAGAGATCGACCTGGTGATGCTGGAGCGCAGATCCATGACGCGCGCACCTGGCGCGACGCTGGTGCTCGTCGAAGTGCGCTATCGTTCGAGCGAGCGGTTCGGCGGCGCAGCTGCGTCGGTGGACTGGCGCAAGCAGCGCCGGCTGGCGAATGCGGCCCAGTATCTGCTGCTCAAGCATCGCGAATTGCGCCGCTACCCGGCGCGCTTCGACGTCGTCGCGATCTCGCCGTCCGGGACCGACTCGAACAAGATCGATTGGATCAAGAGCGCGTTCACACTCTGATGCTCGAAGTCTGATGCTGCAAGAAACTGCCGAAGTCAGCTGTCCCTACTGCGGGGAAACGATCGCGATCCTGCTCGATCTGTCGGTCGAGGAGCAGTCGTATATCGAGGATTGCAGCGTCTGCTGCCAGCCGATGACCGTGTCGTATCGCACGGAAGACGGCGAGCTCGCGGAGCTCAACGTCGAGGCTGCCGGTTGATGTGGCGCCGGCTGCGGATTGCAATCCTGCTGTTGATCCTGCTCTTCGTCGCGCTGAACACCTACTTCGATCGCGTGTATTCGACGGACTGGGACACGCCGTTGCGGATCGTCGCGTATCCGATCGCGGCAGACGACAGCGAAGTCACCGATCGCTACATCCGCCAGCAGTCCGCGACCGCGTTCCAGCACATCGAGACTTTTTTCGAGCAGGAGGCGAAGGAGTACGGACTGCAGATGGAGCGGCCGATCCGCCTGACGCTCACGCCGCCGCTCTCGCAGTCGCCGCCGCCGCTGGAGCCGCGCGCCGGCCGACTTTCAGTGCTGCTGTGGAGCTTGCGGATGCGTTACTGGGCGTGGCGGGTGGACGCACCGGCGGGCCCGGCACCGGACATCAAGCTGTTCATCCTGTATCACGATCCCGCGATTTCACCTTCGGTCCCGCATTCGGTCGGCTTGCAGAAAGGCCTGTTCGGAGTCGTGCACGTCTTCGCGGACAGCGGCATGCGCGGCTCGAACGAAACCGTCATCGCGCACGAGTTGCTGCACACACTCGGTGCGACCGACAAGTACGATCTGCGCACGAATCAACCGGCACATCCCGATGGCTTTGCCGAGCCGGACATCGACCCGCTGTATCCGCAGTCTTTCGCCGAGCTGATGGGGGGCCGCATTCCGACTTCGGCTACGGAGTCGACGACACCGGAGTCGCTGCAGCAAGTGATCGTGGGCGCGAAGACCGCGAGCGAGATCGGCTGGAAAAAGCGGTGAGCGCGCAACCGAAAATTCCCGCAGCGAGCAGCCTCGCGTGCACGCAACTGACAGTCGAAGTAGCCGGGCGCACATTGGTGCGCAACTTGGATCTGGCGATTGTCAGCGGCGCTGTCACAGCAGTTCTCGGCTGCAACGGTGCGGGCAAGACGTTGACGCTGCACACGCTGACGGGCCTGCGCGCGCCGGCGCACGGCACCGTTACGCTCGATGGCGAAGCGCTTGCCAGTTGGCCGCGTCGCGCGCTGGCTCGCAAGCTCGGCCTGCTCACACAGACGACGGAAGATCCGTTTCCCTCGACAGTGCTCGACAGCGTGCTCGTCGGCCGTCATCCGCACATCGACTTCTGGCGTTGGGAGAGCGATGCGGATCGCGCAATCGCCCACACTGCGCTGACTGAAGTCGCGCTCGCGAGTCTGTCCGAGCGTGATGTCGATACGCTGTCCGGTGGCGAGCGCCGCCGCGTCGCACTCGCGACGCTACTCGCACAGGACCCCGACGTGCTGCTGCTCGACGAACCGATCAATCACCTCGACCCGCATCATCAGCTCGACGTCTTGAAACTCCTGCGCGAACGCGCACACGCAGGCCGGACGGTTGTGATGACCCTGCACGACGCTGGACTCGCCGCACGCTTCTCCGATCACGCATTGCTGTTGTTCGGTAACGGCGAATGGCTGAGCGGTCCTACGAGCGAAGTGCTCACGCAGGAGACGATGACGAAACTCTATGGTGTGGCGGTGCGCGAGATTGCCTGGGCCGGCGGCCGCACGTTCATTGCGGTCTGAGCCACGAGGTGGCCTTCCATGAACTCGGGTGTGTAAGACGCCTTTGCGAAATTGCCCCGTGCGCCGAAGCTCGCGCGCCGCACTTGACGGGGATCGAACACGCGGATGTCGCCGGTCGCAGCAATACCCACGAACGACACGACGTCCGCTTGCACGGAGGCTGCCACGTCTGCCGCGGAGAATCGGCTGGCACGCTCGAGCCGCGCCGCTGCGGGATGGGTATGGTAAAGCGCAGCGACTCTTGCGCCGGGTTCCGCGAACACTCGGTACGCGATGCGCGTCTGCTTGCTCTGCGTGACCGGAGCTGTGTAACAGAACTCGTCGCGCACCTCGAGAATCGCGCCTCCGTACTCGACCGTCCCCGACAACGGCATCGCCGTCCGGAGCGCAGCGACGGCTGCATCCTGAACCGTCGCGAAGCACGGCGCGCCTGCTGCTCGCCTGGCCTGCGGCAGTTCCTGCCCCCAGGCCTCCGCGCTCACGATTGCGGCGAGCACTATGGCGATGGATCGTTTGCGTGTTGCTTGTCCGGTGTGCACCGGGCAAACACTGGACGAAGGACACCCACCGATTTATCACGTGATCTTGCGCGCGTCGGATTCGCAACGCAGACATCGACAACTGTCGTGTTGCTAGCGCAGCGCCTGTAGTGTCTCGTCGTGAAGCCGGCCGTTGGTCGCAAGCACCGAGGTCGTGTTCAGATCGATTGCGCGCCCTTGCAGATCCGTGAATCGCCCGCCCGACGCTTCGACGATCACTGCGAGCGCCGCGATGTCGAGGATGCTCACATCCGATTCGATCACGACATCGATCTTCCCCGCCGCCAGCAAGTGATAGTGCAGAAAATCTCCGTACCCGCGAATGCGCTGCGCGCGCGTCACCAGTTTGCCGAAGCTCGCCCAGCGCGGGCCGCTCGCGAGCGTCTTCAAGTTGCTGGCCGAGATCGCAGCGGACTCTATCGATGCGATGTCGCTCACCTTGAGCGGCTGCTCGTCGAGCCACGCGCCGCGGCCGATCTCCGCATACGCCAGCTCGCCGTACACCGGCGCGGACGAAACGCCGACGAGCAGCCGGCCGCGATGCATGAGCGCGATCTGCGTCGAGAAGAACGGATACTCGCGCACGAACGCTTTCGTGCCGTCGATCGGATCGACCAGCCACAAGTACTCCGCGTCGAGCGAGCTCTGGCCGGTTTCCTCGCCGTAGAAGCCGTGCGCCGGGAAGCGCTGGCCGATGATGCGACGGATGACCTGCTCGGTCTCCACGTCCGCCTGCGTCACCGGCGACTTGTCGGCCTTCAGCGTGACCTGCAAATTGGCCTGATAGTAGCGACGAATGACTTCGGCGCCGGCGCGCGCCGCATCGAGTGCTGTCGCAAGAAACTCCGAATGGGCCACGTGGCGTGCTCGCTGCTGTGATGACGGACTCTAGTCAGCCTTGATCGGCACCGCAATGCCCGCGACGACGAGCGTCACCGAGTCGCACGTCGCGGCCGCGTCCTGGTTCAAGCGCCCCTGCTCGTCCTGGAAACGTCGCGCCAACGCCGACGCAGGCACGATGCCGGATCCGACTTCGTTCGAGACGAGCAGCGCGACACCGCGATACTCCGTCAGCCATCGCAAGAACGTCGCGCGCTCTTCATCCCAATGCGACACGGGTGCAGTCGGCTCCGCTTCGTCGAAGTCGAGCAGCAATGCATTCGAGAGCCACAACGTCAGGCAGTCGATGAGCAAGATCGCCGGCGCCTGTGCCTGCAGCGCGGATGCAAGTCGGCTCGGTGCTTCCACTGTCCGCCACGATGCGGGCCGTTGCGCGCGATGACGATCGATCCGATGCCGCATCTCATCGTCCAGCGCTTGCGCCGTCGCGACGTACACGACCGGCTCGCGACGAGTCGCGGCCAACTGCGTGGCAAGCCTAATCGCATGATTTGTCTTGCCGGAGCGCGCGCCGCCCAGAATCAAATGGCGTTCAGGCATTATGTGCGCCCTGCAACAGGAAGCTGCTCATGACGGACATGATAACTACGCAGGCGCTGCAGCGCCGGCTCGATACGCGCACCAGGCCGCAGGGCTCGCTCGGCACGCTCGAAGCTCTCGCCATCCAGCTCGGCTCTGTGCTGCAAACCGAAACGCCGGTGCTGCGCTCGCCGGCCGCGTTCGTGTTCGCAGCCGACCACGGCATCGCGGCGGACGGTGTCAGCGCGTTTCCGCAGTCCGTGACGTCACAGATGCTGGAGAACTATCGCAACGAAGGTGCGGCAATCAACGTGCTCTCGAATCAGCACGGGCTCGATCTGACCGTCATCGATGCCGGCGTCATTCCGCCGCCTGGCGCGCGTAGCGCGCGGCCCCCAAGCTGGCTCGCACCGGGCACGCGCAATTTCCGCTTCGAGCCGGCGATGAGCGCGGAGCAATGTACGCGCGCAATCGAAACCGGCCGCATGTTCGCGAGCGATGCGATCGCTCGTGGCTCCAATGCGCTGCTGCTGGGCGAAATGGGCATCGGCAACACCGCGTGCGCCGCGATGCTGCTCCATCGCCGCACCGATTGGCCGCTCGCCGATTGCGTCGGGCGCGGTACGGGACTCGACGATGCAGCTCTCGAACGCAAGCGCCAGCTGCTGGCTGAATCTTCTGCGCGCTGTCCGCGAGTGCTGTCGCCGTTCGAAACGCTGGTCGAATTCGGCGGCTTCGAGATCGCGATGCTTGCGGGCGTGATGCTCGAAGTCGCACGGCATCGCTGCATCGTCGTCGTCGACGGTTTCGCGGTGAGCGTTGCGGCGCTGCTCGCAACAGAAATGGATGCGCGTGTACGCGCGCATTGTGTCTTCAGTCACTGCTCCGCGGAGATCGGGCACCGCAAGCTGCTCGAGCATCTGCAAGCGCAGCCGCTGCTCGACTTGCGCATGCGGCTGGGTGAAGGATCGGGAGCAGCACTGGCGTGGCCGTTGATCGAATCGACGGCCCGGCTCATGACTGAGATGGCGAGCTTCGAGTCCGCGGGTGTCGCCGATCGCAAGCGTGACTGAGATGCGCCTGCTGCTCACGGCCGTGCAGTACTTCACGCGCATTCGCGTGCCGGCGTGGGTCGGACATGCACCGGAGCAGCTCACGGGCGCGGTGCGATATTTCCCTGCGATCGGCTTGATCGTCGGCGCCAGCGGCGCCGCAGTGATGTGGCTCGCAGCGCTCGTCTTGCCCGCGCCGCTGCCGGCAATTCTCAGCACGGTGATCACAGTCCTGATGACCGGCGCAATTCACGAGGACGGGCTCGCCGACACGTGCGACGGACTCGGCGCTGGCACGACACGCGAGCGCGCACTCGAGATCATGAAGGACCCGCGCATCGGCGTGTTCGGCGCGATCGCGCTGATGCTGATGCTGTCGCTGAAAATCGCGACGCTCAGCTTGCTGCCGTTGTGGACCGCGTTGAGAGCGCTCGTCGCAGTGCACGCGTTCTCGCGATTCTGCGCGGTGCTCGTGATCTTCGCGGGCCGGTATGTCGGAAGTGCCGAGCGCTCGCGCTCGGCGCCAGTAGTGGAACGAATGAGAATTGGCGACGTGTTCGTCGCAGCGTTGTTCGGATTGCCGGCGCTCGCGTTGTTCGGGCTGCGTGCGATTGGCGCGGTCATCGTCGTGCTCGCGCTGGTGGGCTTGCTGACGCGATGGTGTGTGCGACGGATCGGCGGATACACAGGCGACACGCTGGGCGCGACACAGCAGGTGGCCGAAGTCGGCTGTTATGTAGCGTTGCTGGCGGCGTCCTCTTGACGGGCAATCGCCTTCGGCTCATCCTCGCCGCGCGCGACAAGTTCCCCCTGTGGGATTCAAATGGGAACCGGGTGTGAAACCCGGGCTGCCCCCGCAACTGTAAGTGGTGCGCCGCGCGTCGAGACCACTGGATCTGCCAGCAACGGCCGGTCCGGGAAGGTGACGCGGCGGACTTCAAGCCACGAGCCAGGAGACCTGCTTGCCGCTGTCGTCCATCGATCAGCCGGGGTGTGCTGAGCGAGCGGGAGTTCCCGAGCGGCGACCGGTCCTACAGGCTCGTCGCGAAAACACTGCGATGCCTGCAGGTTTGCAAGGTTAAGCAGTTTTTCCGGAGCTTTCGCGTCATGTCCGCTGCATCCCCGTCCTTGTTGCCGTTCGTCGTGTCCTGCCTGCTCGCGCCCGCATTCGCCTTCGGTGCGGATACGTCCAACACCTCCAGCACCCCTGAAGAGCTCGAGCGCATAGTCGTCAGCGCCAATCGCATCGAGCAGCCGCTCTCTCGCATCGGCAACTCCGTCACGCTCATCGATGCCGAACAAGTGCGCGCCAGCCAGCGGCTGACCGTTTCCGATCTGCTCGCGACCACGCCTGGTGTCACCGTGTCACGCAACGGCGGGCTCGGTGGCTCGACGCAATTGCGCATCCGCGGCGCCGAGTCCGATCAGACCGTCGTGCTGATCGACGGCGTCAAGCTCAACGACCCGTCGTCGGCCGGCGGCGGCTTCAACTTCGCCAACCTGCTGACGGGCGACTACATGCGCATCGAAGTGCTGCGCGGCCCGCAGTCGACGTTGTGGGGCAGCCAGGCGATCGGCGGCGTGGTCAACATTGTCACGACCGTGCCTGAAGGACCGCTGCTGGCCGCGTATTCCGCAGAGGGCGGCGAACGCGGCTCGGCCAACGTGCAGGCGCGCGCCGAAGCCGGCGGCGATCGGCTCTCGTGGCGAGTCGCGGGTAAATATCTGACGACCGATGGCATCTCCGCGCTCGATGACAGTCGAGGCGGTCGCGAGCGCGACGGTTATCGCAACGTCGGCGCAAACGTGCGCGGACTGCTGCGGATCAACGACTCCGTTACCGCGGAGCTGCGCTCGACCTATAGTCGCGGCCGCGTCGAGTTCGACGGCTTTCCAGCGCCGACATTCGAGCTCACCGACACGCGCGAGTACGGCACTACCGAAGAGCTCGTGAGTTACGCCGGCGTCAACGCCTCGACCTTCGGTGGAAAATTGCAGAACCGCATCGGCTTCGCGTACACGGACACGGATCGCGAGAACATCGATCCGGATTCGTCCGTGCCGACGACCTTCGATGCGACCGGGCGCAACGAGCGTTGGGAGTATCAGGGCTCGCTGGCGCTCAGCGACACGCTCGGCGGCGTGTTCGGCATCGAGTCCGAGCGCTCGGAGCTCAACACGCGCTCGCCGAGCACGTTCGATCCGAACCCGACGCCACTTGCACACGACGCGCGCCTCGACAGCGCCTACGCACAGTTGTCGTTCTCGCCGATCGATGCGCTGACGCTGACCGGCGGCTTGCGCTACGACGATCACGAAACGTTCGGCAGCGAAAGCACGGGCGGCGCGGCAGTCGCGTGGTGGGCCACCCCGACTACAGTCGTGCGCGCGAGTTACGGCCAAGGCTTCAAGGCACCGACGCTGTTCCAGCTGTTCAGCGAATTCGGCAACGAAGCGCTGACGCCGGAGCGTGCGGATGCCTGGGATATCGGCATCGAGCAGCATCTGCTGAACGATTCGCTGTTGCTGTCGGCGACGTACTTCGGCCGCGACAACGAGGACATGATCGACTTCGTTTCGTGCTTCCCGTCAACCGATCCGCGCTGTGCGACGCGGCCCTTCGGCTTCTACGACAACGTCGCGAAGACCGAAGTCGACGGCATCGAGCTCGGACTCGCAGCCCGCATCGGCGAGCGGCTGCGCGTGCACGCGAACTACACCGACATGGATTCGACGAATCGCACACCCGGCAGCAATTCCGGTCGCGAGTTGCCGCGCCGCCCCGGCCAGACGCTCAACGGCGAGGTGACCTACGCGTGGGCGTTCGGCCTGACGACGACGGTCGCCGTGACTCACGCGGGCCGCAGCTTCGACGACGCGTCCAACAGTGTCGTGCTCGACAGCTACACCGTCGTGGATTTGCGCGCGGCGTTCGCGTTGCGTGACGACATGGAGCTGTTCGGCCGCATCGAGAACGCGTTCGACGAGGAATACGAGACGATCGCTCGTTACGGTACGCCCGGCCGCGGCGTGTTCGTTGGAGTACGTCAGAGCTTCTGACGTGGATGGCGATTTGCAGATCGCCGCGGGCCGCTTCGCGCATCATGGCGGGCGGCTCGGCGCTGCGCGCTCGCTGTTCCCGGACGTGTCTCAGCCGTGGGTCGATCTGTCGACGGGGATCAATCCACGCGCTTACCCCGCGCCACGAGCCTCGCTGCGCGCGCGCAATCGACTGCCTGAGCCTACGGAGCTCGCGCGTCTCGAAGCACTCGCGGGTAACGCATTCGGAGCAACCGATCCTGCGTGCGTAGTTGCGACCGCGGGAACCGAATGTGCGTTGCGGTTGCTGCCGCACCTGCTGAATCTCCGCACGTCGCTCATCGTCGGACCGACGTATGGGTCGCACGCCGACGCCTGGACGCGTGCCGGTGCGCAGACGCAGACGATCGCCCTCGACGACGTGCGCTCACACGCACAGCGAGCCGCGTGCCTCACGATCGTCAACCCCAACAATCCTGACGGACGCATCGTCGAGCGCACGCGACTGCTTCAGCTGCACGATTCGCTCAGCGCGGACGGCGGAACGTTGATCGTCGACGAAGCGTTCGCGGACGTCGCGCCAGACGTGAGCGTGGCCGCCGACGCCGGCACCGCCGCAGCGCCGCGACTCATCGTGCTGCGCTCGTTCGGCAAGTTCTTCGGCCTGGCCGGCCTGCGACTCGGCTTCGTCATCGCCGCGCCGCCGCTCGCTGCCATGATCCGCGGACTGATCGGCGAGTGGCCAGTGTCGAGCGACGCCATCGCAGCGGGATTGGCCGCGTACGCCGACCAGCGTTGGATCGCTCGCGAACGCGTGATCCTGCAGGAGTCTGCGCAGGGCCTCGATCGACTACTCACGCACAGCGGCTTCGAGATTGCGGGCGGCACGTCGTTGTTCCGGCTGGCGCGCGCAGCAGACGCGCGCGAGCGATTCGCGCGGTTGCTCGCTGCGGGCATTCTGGTTCGACCGTTCGATTTCGATCCGACGTTGCTGCGCTTCGGATTGCCGCGAGGAAGCGATCAATGGCGTCGCCTTGGCGCGGCGCTGGGCGCGAACATGAGCGCAGGCGCATGAGCGAATCCGAGCGCGACCTGCAGCATGCGCAGGGATATCAAGCCGGCTACGAGGCTCAGCGCGGAGTCGAGTTTTGACGCGGCTTCTCGCACATCTGATGTGTCTATGCGCTGTGCTCGCGGTGTCGAGCGCCCACGCGCGCCAGGATGCGCCAGCGCGGATCGTCTCGCTGAATCAGTGCCTCGACGCGATCCTCGTCGAGCTGGTGCCGGCCGAGCGCATCGCTGCGATCAGTCACTACTCGCGCGATCCGCTGCGCTCTCCCATCGCCGAGTTGGCGCAGCGTCTGCCCATCACGTACGAATCGGCAGAAGAGATCGTCGCGCTTCGACCCGACCTGGTGCTGGCCAGCCGCCACTCTGCGATCCCGACACGCAACGCATTGCGGCGCGTGGGCATCCACTATGAATTGTTCGACGTCGCGTTCTCCGTAGCGGACAGCCTCGCGCAGATTCGCCGGATCGCCGCACTGGTCGGCAACGCCGCAGCGGGGGAAGCACTGGTCGGGCGGATCGAGCACGCGATCGATATCGCGCGCCTGCCGCCCGGTGGCCGCAGACTGACCGCCGCGGTGTACGAGACTGGCGGGCTAACCGCAGGTTCGAGCACGGTCACGGACGACCTGATGCAGATCGTCGGGCTCGACAATCTCGCCGCGCGCTACGACATCCGGACGCATCAGCCCATGCAGCTGGAGCTGCTCGTGGCGGCGCCGCCGGATCTGCTGCTCGTCGGCGAAGTCCCGGCTGAGGCCGGCACGCAAGCCGCGCGAATCGTGCAGCACCGCGCGCTGCGCAAGCTGCCTTCGAAACGCTGGGAGTTTCCTGCACGCTTCATGTATTGCTCCGGGCCGACGATCGTCGAAGAAGTCGCCGCGCTCGCTGCGGCACGCGACGCCGTCTACGCAGCTTCCCGCGTGCAGGCCGCACGATGACGACACGACGCTGGGTCATGCCGTCGCTGCTCGCAATCGTGCTGCTGCTGGCAGTCGCTTCGATTGCAGTCGGACGCATCGTGCTCGGCTGGAACGTGTGGCTCGAACAGGATGCAATCGGGCGCACGATCCTGTTGGAGTTGCGGCTGCCGCGCGCCCTGCTCGGTATCGCGATCGGCGCAGCGCTTGGCCTCGGTGGCGCGGCGTTGCAGGGGTATCTGCGCAATCCGCTCGCCGATCCCGGCACGCTCGGTGTCTCCTCGATGGCGGCGTTCGGCGCGGTGCTCAGCATTTTTCTCGGCGCCGCGGATCTGCACCCGTGGGTCCTGCCCGCGAGCGGAATCGCAGGCGCGATGGTGGGCATGGCGACGCTGTTCCTGCTCGCGGGCGTGACGGCGAGTGCACTCACGCTCGTGCTCGCCGGCATGATCCTCAGCGCGATCGCAGTTGCCGGCATTGCGTTGGTGCTCTCGCTGTCGCCCAGTCCGTGGGCAGCCGGCGAGATCGTGCGGTGGCTGCTCGGCGCTCTGGCCGATCGAAGTCTCGACGATCTGTTCATCTCCACTCCGCCCATCGTTGCCGGTGCCGCGCTGATACTCGCTTCGCAGCGCGCGCTCGACGCGCTGACGCTCGGCGAAGTTGGCGCGCGCTCGCTCGGCATCGATCTCGGCCGTGCGCAATGGCAGCTGGCCGGCGGCGTCGGCCTGGTCGTCGGCGGCAGCGTCGCAGTGTCGGGCATCATCGGTTTCGTCGGGCTCGTCGTGCCGCACCTGGTGCGACCGCTCGTCGGGGCACGGCCCTCGGCGCTGCTCGTACCGAGCGCAGTCGGCGGCGCGGCGCTCGTGCTCGCAGGCGACGTCGTCGTGCGGCTGTTGCCGGGCGGCTCGGAAGTGCAACTCGGTGTCGTGATGTCGCTGATCGGAGCGCCGTTCTTCTTCGCGTTGCTGTATTCGATGCGCCGGCAGGTCGCATGAAGATCGATTCACGCCTGCGTGTCGCAGACCTGACGCTCGAGCGGGGCGAACGGCGCATTCTCGATTCCATCGGCCTGCAGTTCGCTGCGGGCGCTGTCACCGCTGTGCTCGGACCGAATGGAGCCGGCAAGTCGACGCTGCTCGCTTGCCTGGCCGGGCTGCTGCACGCGTCGCACGGAAATGTCGATCTCGATGGCGCGCCGCTCATGTCGCTGGCCGGCGATGAGCGAGCACGGCGCATCGCGTTCCTGCCGCAGATTCCGGAAATCTCGTGGCCCGTCGAAGTTGCCACGCTCGTCGCGCTCGGCCGAATCCCATTCCGACATCGCGCCAGCGATGCAGAGAACGCAGCAGCCGTGCAGCGGGCGATGCAGGCAACACGCACGACGCAGTGGTCGCAGCGGCCGGTCACGACGCTTTCGGGCGGCGAGCGTGCACGGGTGCTCCTCGCCCGCGTGCTGGCCGGGGAATCCGACTGGATCCTGGCCGACGAGCCGTTCGCGGGACTCGACCCGGCGCATCAGTTCGAAGCGGCCGACCTGTTGCGCTCGCTCGCGGCGCAGGGTCACGGAGTCGTGCTCACGATCCACGATCTCGCGCTCGCGGCGCGCATTGCCGATCGCGTCGTCATTCTCCATCGCGGACGAGTCGTCGCGGACGGCACGCCCGAAGAAGCGCTGACGCCGACGACGCTGCGCGAGGTGTACGGGATCGAAGCGCAATGGTTGTCGGTGCGCGAGCGCGGCACGCCACTCATTGCAATTCACGGCCGGCATGCCGGCTGAGACCTGGTTGCCGGCCGCGGCGCTCGCGGTCGAAGCATGCGTCGGCTATCCGCGGGCACTCTATGCGCGCATCGCGCATCCGGTCGTGTGGATCGGCAAACTCATCGAACTGCTGGAACGGCGTTGGAATAATCCCGCGCGTAGCGATGCAGTCCGCAGGACACTCGGCATGGTCACGATGTTGATCGTTGCTGGAAACGCCGGTGCCATCGGCTACGCGATCCAGCTCGGCGCGCGACAGTTTCCGTTCGGAATGATCATCGTAGTGTTGCTCGCGACGATGGGCCTCGCCCAGCGAAGTCTCTACACGCACGTACGCGATGTGCTGCGGCCACTCGCACGCGACGATCTCCCGGCTGCGCGAGAAGCCGTGTCCAAAATCGTCGGGCGAGACACGACGCAGCTCACGCCATCAGGCGTCGCAGCGGCCGCAGTCGAGAGCCTCGCCGAGAGTTTCAACGACGGGATCGTCGCGCCGGTGTTCTGGCTCGCGGTCGGTGGACTGCCGGGGTTGTTCGCGTACAAGGCGCTGAACACAGCCGACAGCCTCATCGGCCATCGCGAGCCGCGATGGCGAGCGTTCGGTTGGGCCTCTGCTCGCGCAGACGACCTGGCCAATTTCGTTCCGGCGCGCCTCGCCGGACTGCTGATCGTCGCGGCCGGCGGCGGCGGATTGCGCGTGATGATGCGCGATGCGCCTCGCCACGCATCGCCGAACGCCGGATGGCCCGAGGCAGCGATGGCGGGCGCGCTCGGCGTCGAGCTTGGCGGCGCGACGACTTACGATGGCGTGATGCACGAGCGACCGTTGTTCGGCGTCGGACGTCGCCCGGACTGCGACGACCTCCGTCGCGCGCTACAGATTTATCTCGAAGCTTGCGCCCTGCTCTGGACGCTGGCGCTGGCGTTGGCCGCCGGGGCGGTGCTGTGGCCGCACTGATGATCCAGGGTTGCGGCTCGGACGTCGGCAAGTCGCTGCTCGTCGCCGGGCTGTGCAGGCTGCTCGCGAACCGCGGCAAGATCGTGCGTCCGTTCAAGCCGCAGAACATGTCGAACAACGCGGCGGTCACTGCCGCCGGCGGCGAGATCGGCCGCTCGACGGCACTACAGGCGCTGGCATGCCGAACGCCGCCGACCGTCGACATGAACCCGGTGCTGCTCAAACCGCAGTCGGACATGACCTCCCAGCTCATCGTGCGCGGCCGGCGCGTCGAGACGCGACACGCAGAGTCGTTCGCACGCGACCGCAGCGACCTGTTACAAGTCGCGCTCGACAGCTTTCGCGGCCTGCAACGCGAGGCCGACATCGTCATCGTCGAAGGCGCCGGCAGCCCGGCCGAAACGAATCTGCGCGCGCACGACATGGCGAACATGGGCTTCGCACACGCCGCCGACGTACCCGTCGCGCTCGTCGGCGACATCGATCGCGGTCACGTGATTGCGTCGTTGGTCGGCGCGCATGCAGTGCTCGATGCGCGCGATCGCGAGCGCATCCGTGGCTTCATCATCAACAAGTTTCGCGGCGACGTGCGGCTGTTTCGCGCGGGCATCGACACCATCGAGGCGCGCACGGGGTGGCAGTCGTTTGGTGTTGTGCCGTGGCTGCATGCGGCCGGAGCGCTGCCGGCAGAAGATGCGATGCAACTCGAACAGCGCGCTCGCCCCCTCCCTGGGGGCGGCGGCGCACGAATAGCCATCCCACACATCCCCCACATCGCGAACTTCGACGACTTCGACCCCCTGCGCTTCGAGCCCGACGTCCAGCTCGACTTCATCGCGCCCGGCCGGCCGCTGCCGCTCGACGCCG
>CADEEJ010000028.1:6264-16467 GCA_902826315.1 uncultured Steroidobacter sp. | reverse complement strand
CCCGACGTCCAGCTCGACTTCATCGCGCCCGGCCGGCCGCTGCCGCTCGACGCCGCTCTCATCATCCTGCCCGGCAGCAAGGCGACGATCGCCGACCTCGAGTTCTTCCGCGCGCAGGGCTGGCACATCGACTTGCAAGCACACGTGCGACGCGGCGGCCGCGTGCTCGGCATCTGCGCCGGCTACCAGATGCTTGGCACGACGGTCGAAGATCCGCAGCGGATCGAAGGTTCGCGGGAATCTTGCCCCGGTCTCGACTTGCTCGATGTCCGCTCGACCATGACCGCAGAGAAAACGCTGCGACCGATCTCCGGCGTCGCGCTGGCTACCGGCGCGCGAATTGCCGGCTACGAAATGCACCTCGGCGCGACGAGTGGACCCGGCACATCGCGGCCGATGATCCACTTCGACGACGGCACGTTAGACGGCGCGATGTCGGCAGACGGTCGCATTGCCGGCTGCCACGTGCACGGATTGTTCGCGGACCCGGCATTCCGCGCAGCGTATCTGGCCACGCTCGGCGCACGCAGCACCGGCGAGGATCACGCACAACGCGTCGACCGCGCGCTCGACGACATCGCCGCCGCACTGGAATCCGCACTCGCGATCGATCGTCTGCTAACGTAACGCCCTGCGGCCGACGAGGGTCGAGGAGAGAATTCATGGGCCACCGCCTCAGCAAGATCTACACCCGCACCGGCGACGACGGCACGACCGGCCTGGGCGACGGCTCGCGCGTGCCGAAGACGCACGGACGCATAGAGGCATACGGCACGGTCGACGAGGCGAACAGCGCGATCGGCGTGATCCTCGCGGTACCGAACCTGCCGCCCGCGGTCACCGCAGCGCTGACGCAGATTCAGCACGAGCTGTTCGATCTCGGCGGCGAGCTGGCAGTGCCCGGTTATCGCGCGATCCTCGACAGTCACATCGATCAGCTCGAACAGTGCCTGGACAAATTCAACGAGCCGCTGCCGCCGCTGAAGGAATTCATCCTGCCGGGCGGCGGGCCAGCCGCTGCGGCATGCCACATGGCGCGCGCGATCACACGCCGCGCGGAACGCGACACGTGGGCGCTGGCGCAAAGTGAAACGGTCGCACCCGAAGTGCTGCGTTACTTGAATCGGTTGTCGGATCTGCTGTTCGTCGTCGCGCGCGTGCTGGCACGGCACGAGAACGGGCAGGAAGTGCTGTGGAAGCGGAAGTAAGAGTCCGCTGACTAGTAACCGGCGAGCAGCGAGCCGTCGCGCGGATCGATCCGGATCGTGATCTCCTGCTCCAGCTCCGGCGCGACGATCAGCGAAGCTTCCAGGCGATTCACCGCGACGGGGCGCACCGTGGAGCCGTTCACCGAGTGCGAGATCATGACGCTGTGATACTCGCCGGCGTGCGTTGCCGCGAACTGCACCAGCAGGTGGACGATGTTCGGCTCGCTCTGCTCGTTGATGCGCTCGTCGCAGATCACGTAGTACGCCTGGTCGGGCGGCACCGATGCAAACGCGCCGGCGCTCTGCAGCTCGCCGAGGAAACGCCGCACTTGCGCGGCCACGCGCTCCCACACCGTCGGATCGCCGGGCCTAAGCACGCACCAGCGCGTGCCGCGCTCGATCGAGTTGATCACGAACAATGCGAAGCGACGTTGCGAGAGATACGACCAATCCGACGAGGAGCTCGCGCCGCACGCCAGCGTTCGCAGCGGCGGCCGTTCGCGATCCGTGCTGCGCACGGCATGGAGCACGTTGACGCCGTGCGCCGAAAGCGACCAGCGATCGGCCGACGCCACATCGCGAGCGAGCTTTGCGCCCGCTCGCAGCAGCGGCTCCGGATCCTGAGCCGCGATCGCTGCCGAAACGGCCTCGCCCGTTCGCGACAGCAATCCGGCGACCGCGCCGCCGTTGCCGAACACTTCGGGACGGCCACGCAGCCGATCGGTCGCCACGATGCGCGGGAAGAACATCAGCGCATGATCGCTGTGGAAGTTCAGTCGCTTGAGCCCGCGCACTGCTTCGGCCGCACTGGCCCAGGTAGCTGGCGGATCGACGATCAGCATCGCGCGGCGCGTCCGGCAGAACTTGGCGGCCACCAGGACGGTGCTGACGCCGACGTCCGTCACGCGCGTCAGCGGCGGTATATATAAGAAGGCGAGCTCGTCCACGTCTTCGAGCGCGAACAGGCCCGAGCGCCGCGTCGCCGAGCCGATCACGTCGTAGTCGCTGATCGGGTGGCCGTCGGTGCCGTCGGGATTGGAGCTGATGTAGCCGACCGGCAGGTTCGTGCCCGGCATCAGCGTGCGATCGGGGCGCACGGACGGCACTTCGCCGCGCACGCGCACCAGGATGGATTCCAGCAGCGCACCGGCAACGAAGCGCGGCGAGGACGGATCGATCGACAACGCGCGGAAAGTTTCCTGCGCTTCGATGCGCTCCGAGCCCGGCGCACGCACGCGTTGCACGACCAGGTTGAAGCGCTGCTCGTCGTCGGCGTCGAGATGATCGTAGTCGATGGAGGCACGCAGGAACTCGCGTGTGCCGGGCGCACGCGCTTCGAGCTGCAGAGTCTGCCGGCCGCAACGCAACGACAGCGTGACCGGCGCAGCGCCGTTCGCGACGCGCACGACGACAGCTTGACGTCCGCCCTGCTCGAAGAAATGCTCGACTGCGTAGGAGAGCGGGCTCGGCTGCCACAGGCCGCCGAACTGCTGCTGAAAATCCGCGAAGCTCTGGACTGGGATCGGGCGGTTGACGGGACCGCGCAGTGTGCGGCCGACGAATGCCGTCAAGTGCGCGCTCGCACGTGCGATCGGTTGCTCCGCGCCGGGCGTTTCAGTGATCTGGATACCGTCGAGCGAACGCTCGGGCACCTGGCCTCCCCTCTTCTTGTGGCGCGTAAGTTAGCACAAGGAAACAGGGCGAGTGCGTGTGTCGGAAGAGCTTACAGATTCCTCGCGGCGAACGTGTCGCACGCTGCGACGTTGCCGCTTTCGAATCCTTGCTTGAACCAACGCACGCGTTGCTCGGAGCTGCCGTGCGTGAACGATTCCGGCGAGACGTAACCGCGCGACTGCTTCTGCAAGCGGTCGTCGCCGATCGCGGCGGCCGCGTTGAGCCCTTCTTCGATGTCGCCGGGTTCGAGTAATCGCGTGCGGTCCGCGTTGTGCGCCCAGATGCCGGCGAAGCAGTCTGCTTGCAGCTCCTGGCGTACCGAAAGCGCGTTCGCCTCTGCTTCGCTCGCGCGCTGCCGAGCTGCCATGTTGCGCTCGGAGATGCCGAGCAACGTTTGCACGTGATGTCCGACTTCATGCGCGACGACATACGCCTGCGCGAAGTCGCCGGGCGCGCCGAACCGGCTCTGCAGGTCCTGGTAGAAGGACAAGTCGATGTAAACCTTGCGATCGGCAGGACAGTAGAACGGCCCGACCGCCGCCTGCGCGAACCCGCACGCCGACTCGACGGCGCCGGAGAAGAGCACGAGCGAAGGCTGCTCGTAGGTTTTGCCCGCAGCGGAGAAGATGGCGCCCCAGGCGTCTTCGGTTTCTGCGAGCACGACCGTGACGAACTCGCGCAGACGCGCTTCGTCAGCCGACTCCTGGTACGGCACCTGTTCCGCCTGCTGGCTCGAAGGCTGCGTGCCTTGCAGCACCACCGATGGATCGACGCCGAAGTATGCGGCGACGAGTGCGAGCACGATCGTGCCCAAACCTATGCCACCGGCCCGGCCGTAGCGGATGCCGCGACGATCTTCGACGTTCTGGCTGGCGCGCCGCCCTTCCCAACGCATGATGAGGCCTCCCCGTGCTCGCGTGACCGGTGACCGGGTCACCAAGGTACCGGGTCACAGCGTATACGGGGTTTATACGGGCTGCGAGACGGGCGAGTTCCGCGCTGCCTGCTCGATGACCGCCGAATACAGGCCCGCGAGCCGGTCGGCCATCGCGCTTGCCGACCAGGTCGCAGCGTAGGCGCGTGCCTCGGCAGACATGGCAGCACGTCGCGGCGGATCGTCGAGCAGCCGGACGACGATGCTCGCGAACTCGTTCTCGTCGTCGGGAGCCTTATGCGCGCCGCGCTGCGGGTTGACGATGTCGGCCGTTCCCATGTGCGCCGTCGACACGACCGGAACACCAAGCGCCATCGATTCCAGCAACACCAGCCCCTGCGTCTCGGTACGCGACGAGAACACGAACAGATCGCCGGCGCGGTAGCAGTCGAGCAGCTCGCGCTCGCGCGACAGATAGCCGACGAAGCGCACGTGCTCCACCAACCCGAGCGAGCGGACGTACGCCTTGCAGGACGCCAAGGCCGGCCCCTCGCCCGCGACGACGAACACGGCGCCGGGCTTGCTGCGCACGACGAGGGCGAACATGCGAAACAGGAACTCGATGTTCTTCTCGTGAGCGATGCGACCGACGTGCACCAGCACCGGCTGCCCCGGCCGGATGCCGAGCTGCGCACGAAAACGCTGGCCGTCGCCGTTGGCGAAGCGCTCCATCTCCATGCCGGTCGGGATGATGTGCATCGGGCATTTCACGCCGTAGTCGAGCAGCGCTTGCTCCATCGCCCGCGAAGGCACGACCAGCGCATCGAGCACATTGCACTGTGAGACGGTGAAGCGGCGCGCAATGAAACGCATGAGAGAGCGCGGCATCAGCGGCACGTAGTGATGCAAGTACTCTTCGAAATACGTGTGATAGCTCTCGATGACCGGGACGCGCAGCGCTCGAGCGAGTGCAGTGCCTTGGTAGTGCGCGATGAAAGGCGTCTGGATGTGCACGAGGTCCGGCTCGAGCCCTTCGATCTGCGACCGCAGCGCGCGGATGCCGGCGAGCTTCATCGCTCGGTCCTCGGGATCGCGAGGCACGCCGCGCGAAGGCACGCGCAGGATGCCGGGCTCGGTGTCGGCAGCGGCGCCGGGATATGCCGGCGCGATCAGGATCGTTTCATGGCCGGCCGCATGCAGGCCGCGGCGAAAAGTCTGGATGGAAGTGGAAACACCGTTGATCCGCGGAAAATAGACGTCCGAGATCATCAGGATGCGCATGCAAGCTCCGGCGGTCAGTGAGACCGCCGCAGCGTATTGCGTTCAGGTGACGATTAGATGTCAGCGCGACCCGGTCGCACCGGCGCTGCCGAGGACCGGGGCAGGCGCGGGTTTCGTGGCGGTCTTCTTGGTCGCTTTCGGGGCCGGCTTCTTCGGCAGCGGGGTGCCGGCGCGCGCCGCCGCGAATTCCTCGGCGGTGTAGTACATCTCTTCGCTGCCGTTCCAGTTCGCGCCCGGAGGCACGCGGTTCTCGACGTGGCGGGCGCTCGCGACGAAGCCGTCGACTGTCGTCTTGGGTTTCGACACCGGCAGTGCGATGCCGCGCGGCTGGCTGACGAGACCGTTCACCAGCTCCAGATTTACGGCGGCACCATGCTGCTTGACCTTCTGCCACATCTCGTCGGAGATCGCAGCGTTCAGCAGCGTGTCCGCGGCCTTCGGATGCTCGCGCTGATCGTCTTCCATCACCGGGAATGCTTGCACATACAACGCGCCGTCGTGCCAGCCGAACACGAACGGCTGGTTGACCACGGTCACTTTCGTGCCGACCGGAATCTTGTCGTACAGCTCCGCGATGTCCTCGGGATAGAAGCGAATGCAGCCGTGACTCGAGCGCAGGCCGACGCCGTACGGCTTGTTCGTGCCGTGGATCAGGTAGCTCGGCCAGCCGAGCGTCATCATGTGCGCGCCGAGCGGATTGTCCGGGCCGGGCGGCACTTTCGACGGCAGCGGGTCGCCGGCTTCCTTGTGCTCCTTACGCACCGAGGACGGCGGGAACCACGTGGGATTGGTGCGCTTGCCGGTGACCTTGGTCGAGCCTTCCGGCGTCTGCCAGCCGACTTTACCGATGCCGATGGGATGCGTGATGACCGTCTGCGGCTCGCCTTCCTTCACCTTCGGGAAGTAGAAGACGCGCAGCTGCGCGAGATTGATCACGAGCCCTTCGCGCGGCGCGGCCGGCAGCACGAACTGCGTCGGCAGCACGATCTCGCGCCCCTCGCCCGGCACCCACGGATCGACGCCCGGGTTGGCGCGCGCGATCTCTTCGTAGCCGAGATTGAAGCGCCGTGCGATGTCCGGCAGCGTGTCTTCGCCCATCACCTTCGTGACCTGCAGCTCGCCGACGACTTCGTCTTCCGCGGAGCCGATCGTGAACAGATGCGTCGCGACCGGATCGTGGATCTGCGGCGGGGGCGGCGGGGGCGGCGGCTCTTCCGGCTTCCGCTGGATCATCTGACAGCCCGCGACGCTCAGCGCGAAGCAGACGACGGTCAGGCGGGCGGCGGACGACAGATTCATGGCTGGCATTATTACAGCAACACCGGCTTGTTTGGCAGTTCGTCGCGGTCGACTGTCGGGAAATGCCGCGCGATCAACGCCCCAACTCCCTGAACGCCGTCGACGACCGCCTGCCGCGCCGAGCCGCGGGCGAACACTTGCTCCATGCGACGGCACACTTCGGCCCATTCGTGCTCGCTGACACGGCCGTTGAAGCCGCGGTCGGCCACGATCTCGACGTCGCGATCGGCCCATGAGACATAGATGAGCACGCCATTGTTCGCGTCGGTGTCCCAGACGCCGAGCCGTGCGAACGCCGTAAGTGCTTGGTGTCGCGGGGTGACGCCACGCATCAAGTCGAGCGGACTCGCGCTCGCCTGGATCGCGACGCGGATCTCGCCGCCGTGGCCACGCTCGGCGTCGGCAATCGCCTGCTCGATGGCCTGCAGCGTCGCCGTGTCGAATGCGCGACGCAGACTCCAGTCCGGCATCACGAGGTGTCTCAGGGTGTGCGCAATGCTCACCAGCGTCCTCCCGCGCCGCCGCCGCCGAAGGTTCCACCGCCGCCACTCCAACCGCCGCCACCGCCGCCGCCCCATCCTCCACCGCCGCCCCAGCCCCCGGGCCAATAGGTGCCGCCGGAGCGGCGCCCGCGGTTGGTCCAACCGCCGCCGCCTCCGCCGCCCAGCAACGCGAACATGAACGCAATCACGGCAGCGGCGATTGAGATGACCAGCGCGCTGGTCAGAAACCAGACGATCACGGCCGCGATCCCGGCGGTGGCCGAGGCGCCGCCGAACCTGCCCAGCATTCCGCGCAGGATCCCGCTGCCGACGAATACCAGCAGCAGCAACAATGGCAGCGCCGTTCCAAGTCCGTCGCCGCTCGGCGCGCCACGCCGACCCTGCGCAGCCTCAGGCAACGGCTCGCCTTCGACGAGCGCGATCATCCGCTCGACCGCTTCGCGGATGCCGCCGAAAAAATCGCCGCTGCGAAAGCGCGGCACGATCACCTGCTCGACGATGCGATTCGCGAGCACGTCCGGCAGCGCGCCTTCCAAGCCATAGCCGACCTGGATCCACACGGCGCGGTCGTCCTTCGCGACTGCCAGCAACGCGCCGTCGTTGACACCACTACGCCCAAGCTTCCAGGCCTCGGCGACGCGCAGGGAGTACTGCTGGATCGTTTCCGGCTGCGTCGTCGGCACGATCAGCACGGCGATCTGGCTGCCCTTCTTCGCTTCGAACGCGCGCAGCTGCTGCTCGAGCGTGGAGATCTGCTCGGGCGTGAGTGTTGCGGTGAGATCAGTGACCGGCGAGCGCAGCGGCGGCACGGCGACTTCGGCGCGCGCGCCGGAGCCGAACAACAGCAGCAGCGAAATTGCCGGCGAGGCGAGCCAGCGTGCGAGCATTTTTGCGGTGGGTCAGCCCGGCGACTCGGGCTTCGGCTGCTCGACCTGCGGCGGTTGAGCGGGCGTGTTGAAGTCCACGGACGGCGGCTTGGAGATCGTCGCTTCGTCCTGGACCGTGAAATTCTGCTTCGGCTTCTGGCCGAACATCTTCGCCGTCAGGTTCGTCGGGAACGAGCGCACGGTGACGTTGTACGCACGCACGGCGTCGATGTAGCGATTGCGCGCGACCGCGATGCGATTCTCCGTGCCTTCGAGCTGGGCACGCAGGTCGCTGAAGCCGGAGATCGACTTGAGATCGGGATAGCGCTCGACGACGACCATCAGCCGCGACAGCGCGGAGCTGAGCTGGCCTTGCGCGGCCTGCCATTGCTGGAACGCCTGTGGATCGTTGATGAGCTCGGGCGTCGCCTGGATCGACGTCGCCCTGGCGCGCGCTTCGATGACGCTATCGAGAATGTCTTTTTCCGCCGCGACCGCGCCCTTCACCGTGTTGACGAGGTTCGGCACGAGGTCGGCGCGCCGCTGGTACTGGTTGAGCACCTCGGACCACGCCGAGGTCACCTGCTCGTCCTGCTTCTGCATGGTGTTGTAGCCGCAGCCGCCCAGCAGGGCGGTCAGCAGCAGCAAGACGGCAGCGCGCAAAAATGGCATACCCGGGGCCCTTCTTCGAATAGACGACGCAGGACGACCGCCCTGCGGACGGCGTCAAGGTCGAAAGCCCTGAGTGCCTGTCGGAGTTCCGACGACTACCAGATTTTCACGCGATCCGCGGGGGCCCGGTACATCTTGTCGCCGGGCTTCACGTCGAACGCCGCGTAGAACTCCGGCAGGTTCGACACGATGACGTTCGTGCGGTACTCGCTCGGGCTGTGCGGGTCGGTCAGCAGGCGCCGCCGCAGCTCGTCGTCGCGATATTTGCGCGCCCAGCCCTGCGCCCAGCCGATGAAGAAGCGCTGATCGCCCGTGTAGCCGTCGATGACCGGCGCGGCCTTGCCCTGCAGCGACAGCTTGTACGCGCGATACGCCATCGCGACGCCGGCGAGATCCGCGATGTTCTCGCCCATCGTCAGCCCGCTATTCACGTGCGTGCCCGGCAGCGGGCTCGACGCGTCGTACTGCGCGCCGAACGCCTGCGCGCGGCGCGTGAATTCCTCGTTGTCCGACGCGGCCCACCAGTCGTTCAGGTTGCCGTGGCCGTCGTAACGGCGGCCCTGGTCGTCGAAGCCGTGACTGATCTCGTGACCGATGACGGCGCCGATCGCGCCATAGTTCATCGCGTCGTCGACGGTCACGTCGAAGAACGGCGGCTGCAGGATCGCCGCCGGGAACACGATCTCGTTGGTCGGCGGGTTGTAGTACGCGTTGATGGTCTGCGGCGTCATCAGCCATTCGGTGCGGTCGATCGGACCGCCGAGCTTGTCGATGCCGCGATTGAACAGCACCGCAGCGGCGCGCATCTCGTTGCCGACGAGATCGTCGCGGCGGATCTCGAGCTTCGACCAGTCGCGCCACTTGTCCGGGTAGCCGATCTTGGTCGTGAACTGCGCGAGCTTCTCGTGCGCCTTGCGCTGGGTTTCCGGCGTCATCCACTGCAGCTCGTCGATGCCGCCGTCGAACGCTGCCAGCAGGTTCTTGACCAGCGCGTCGATGCGCTGCTTCTGCTCCGCTTTGAAGTGACGCTCGACGTAGACCTTGCCGACGAGATCGCCGACCGAGCCTTCGATGGTGTCGACGCCGCGCTTCCAACGCGGCCGCAGCTCTTCGATGCCCGACACGGTGCGGTCGTTGAACTCGAACTGCCGCTGCACGAACTTCGCCGGCAGGTCCGGCGCGTAGGTGCTCAGCAGCTTGTAACGCAAGTACACGCGCCAGTCGGCGAGCGGCACTTCGGCGAAGATCTTGTCGAGCGCCGCGAAGTAGCTCGGCTGCGTCACGTTCATGGCCGGCACTTTCTCGGCCGGGATCTGCGCGCCGCGCAGGAATGCATCCCAGTCGAACGACGGCATCAGCTTCGCGAGCGCCGCGCGGTCGTGGCGGTTATAGGTCTTCTCGGCGTCGCGGTTCTGCACGCGCGTCCAGTGCGCAGTCGCGATCCGCGACTCGATGGCGTAGATCTTCTTCGCGGCACCGGCTGCATCGGGTGTCTCGGCGAGCTGGAGAAGGTCGCGCACGTAGGGCTCGTACTTCTCGCGGATACCCTTCAGCTTCGCGTCGTCCGAGAGGTAGTAGTCGCGGTCCGGCATGCCCAGGCCGGTCTGCGTCACGGTGCTGATGTACTGGCTGGAGTTCTTCTCGTCGACGGCGACGAAATAGGCGAACGGTTGCGCGACGAACAACCGCTGGGCGCGGCCGATGTAGCCGGCGAGGTCCTGCTTGGTCTTGAGCGCGTCGATCCGCGCGAGCTCATCCTGCAGCGGCTTCAGTCCGCGCGACTCGACGGTAGCCTCGTCGAGAAAGCTCGCGTAGTAGTCGCCGAC
>CADEEJ010000028.1:4456-6164 GCA_902826315.1 uncultured Steroidobacter sp. | reverse complement strand
CCGCCGTTGATGTGTCGATAGAAGTCGTCCTGCGGCCGGACGGACTTGTCCAGGTTCTGCAGGTAGACACCGGACTTGAGGATTCCAGCGTTCGTGGCGGGCTCCGCGCCTGCGAGCAGCGGCGCGCAGGCGAATACAAGGGCGATTGCAGGGGCAATGACTTTCGAATTCATTGGCAGGTCCATTCGGAATTTCAAGGGGATTTTCACGGTCGCCCGACTCGCAGGTGCAGCGGCCACAGGACCGGCCGGCTGTTCGAGCCCCACAGCGGAGCGATTTCAGCATGTAAGGCCGGCAGCGGGTCGGCGCCGGACACTTTGGTATACCGCTGCGTGGCGGACCAGGTGCTGACGTAGCCGATGAAATCGTCCAGCGTCCAGTCCAGGCGCAGCTGAAAGTGCGGCACGGTCACTTCCTGCCACGGAAACGGCAGATCGCGATACGCGTTCTCGACGTGACGCCGCTCCGGCGGCCAGTACGGCCCGACGACGTCGTCGTAGTAGTAGCGGACGACGGCATCGATCTCCGGCGCGACGAATGCGAGCCCGTAAGTCCAGATCGCGAGCGCGCCGTCGGGCCGCAGGACGCGCCGCATCTCCGGATGAAAGCGCGCGTGATCGAACCAATGCGCCGCCTGCGCCGCGGCGGCTAGATCGACGCTCTGATTCTTCAACGCCGGCTG
The DNA here is from genome assembly GCA_902826315.1 of uncultured Steroidobacter sp. Lineage (GTDB taxonomy): Bacteria > Pseudomonadota > Gammaproteobacteria > Steroidobacterales > Steroidobacteraceae > Steroidobacter. The sequence continues at coordinate 5,482 of CADEEJ010000028.1, read as the reverse complement.
CTCCGCGAGATTGCCGAGGTACGCGACGTGCGGGTTGGCCTGAGCACTGCGGAGCTGCGCGACGCTGCCATCGGTCGCGACGACGCAGTTGTAGTGCCGAGCCAGGCCGACGGCGGCTTGACCGCTGCCGGTCGCGCAGTCGAGCGCCACTTCGTGGCGCGGCGTCAGCGTCGCGAGATAGTCGAACAACTCTTGCGGGTAATCCGGCCGATAGCGCGCGTAGGCGCTCGCGTGTCCGGAGAAATGATCCTTGAAGGCCACGGCTGGCTACTCAGGCAAGCCGGAGAGGAACGCATCGATCGCACGCAGACTGTCCGGCTCGTCAAGTTGCGGCGCATGGCCGCGATTCGGCACGGTAACCGCGACGAGGCTCGGCACTTCGCGCTGCATGCGCTCGAACGTCGCAGCGGAGAGCAAGTCCGAATGAGCGCCACGCAGGGCGAGTGCCGGAACGTTGCGCAGCTGGCCGAGTGCGAGCCACATCGCCTGCGTAGCTCCGGGCGGCGCAGGAATGCTGCGGATCGCATCGCCGATTTTCGAATCGGACGCCAGGCGAGGCACGCCGTCCTCGCCCTCGTCGAACGAGAGGCGCGCGAAAGTGAGCCATTGCTGCTCGCTGAACTCAGGCATCGCCAAACCGAACGTCATCTTCATCTGTGCAGCGGCATCGTCCCAGTTGCGCACCGGCGGCAAGCGACCGGCATACGATTGAATGCGCGCGATACCGATCGGGTCGACCTCGGGACCGATGTCGTTCAACACCACGCCGGCGAGCAGCTGCGGGCGCATCGCTGCCATGAGCATGGCCATCAAGCCGCCGAGCGAAGTGCCTATGACGATCACGCGCTCGAACGACAGCTCGTGCAGCAGCGTCCACATGTCATCGACATAAGTGCCGGGGTGATAGTTCAACCAGTGCGTGTCGTACTGCGAGCGGCCGCGACCGCGCAGATCCGGCGCGATCACGCGGCGCGCGGGCGCGATGTGCTCGGCGAGCGCGGCGAAGTCGCGGCTGTTACGCGTGAG
>CADEEJ010000028.1:0-4356 GCA_902826315.1 uncultured Steroidobacter sp. | reverse complement strand
CGGGGCAGAGAAGCGGACTTTCTGAAGGGAAGTAAAGCCCGCTAGGGGATTCGCAGGAGGAAACTAGCGCTCGATCAATGCAACCGCGACCATTGCAGAACCTTGATATCCTTCGACTCGCACTCGAAGTTCTTCGCCAGCACCGAGGCGGCCTCTTTCAGATCGCCACGCGACAGCACCCGGTTGACCTCGACGACACCGCGGAACTCGCTCATGCCCTTGGGGGAGCGTTCCTGCAGCAGGAAGTGCGTGTAGTACTTGATGCTCATGGGACACGAGACTAAGGACGGCCCGGCGTAAGTACCGTGAAGGAATTCGCAATTTCCAGGCCATTTGACGATATCAGGCGCCGCCTGAGCACCGCTTAACAAACCGGCTCACATGTCCCGATACCGCCCCCCACAGCCGCGCGGCTCCAAGTTCATTACGCCCCAGGGTGCGGCGCGGCTGAAACATGAACTGGATCACCTTTGGCGCGTGCTGCGACCGCAGGTAACGCAGGCCGTGCAGGAAGCCGCAGCGCAAGGCGACCGCTCGGAGAACGCGGAATACATCTACGGCAAGCGCCAGCTGCGGGAGATCGACCGCCGTGTCCGCTTCCTGCGACAGCGGCTCGAAGGGATGGTCGTCGTCGACGCCCCGCCTGCGCAGCGGTCGCGCGTGTTCTTCGGTGCCTGGGTCACGCTGGAAGACGAAGCGGGCGAGGAAGTGGAATACCGCATCGTCGGGCCCGACGAGTTCGACGCTGCGCCGGGCTACATCAGCATGGACTCGCCGCTCGGCCGCGCGCTCATGCGCAAGGCCCTCGACGATGAAGTGAAGGTCGAGCTGCCGGGTGGAGTGAAGACGTATGTGGTGGTGGGCGTGAGGTACGAAGAGTCACAGCCCTAGCAGCGTGAGCAGCTTGCGCAAGCCGCTCGCTGCTCCATCCAGGTCGCGCCGTCGCCGCTTGTGCATTCGCTCTTGCAACGTCGTGCAGCGTTCCTGCAGCCAGCGGTCGCGGTCAACTTCGGCCGCTGGTTTTTTCTTGTCGTACGACTCGCGCGAGCGGCAGAAGTCGCGGTACGCGTCCAGGTCGTGATGCAGATCGCGGCTGACCAGCTCGATCATGATCGCGTGATCGAGCAACCCGCTCGGCGCGGCGCCGGGCGTCGACGAGCTGAAGCACGCGAGTGCGTTCAGGGCGCGCTGTCGATCTTCAGCGCTCAGCTGCCACTGCGCGTCGGCGACCATTTGCAGCATGGTATCGAGACGCGAGTAGCGCTCCTTCACGAAGCCGGCAAGCTGCGCACGGTTCGCGGTCTCCAGCACTTCGCGCGCGCCGGCGACGATCGCGTCGGCGGGCTCGCTGCGCGCACGCAGCTGAGTCTGCTGCGCGATCGCTGCGAGGTGCTCGAGATCCGCGTCGTCTAAATTGAAGCTGACTCTGACGCTCACACCAGCACGTTCTTGAACTGCCACGGATCGCTGCGATCCAGGTCTTCCTCGAACAGCTCGCCGCGCTGGGTCAGCGGCGTCCACTCGCCGTAGACACCGACGACCGGGCCGAGATACGGCATGCACACTTCGAGGTTGCGACGGAAATCCATCTCGTCGGGCTCGGTGATGCCGGCCTGCGGGTTTTCCATCGCCCACACCATGCCGGAGAGCACCGCGACGCAGACCTGCAGGCTGGTCGCCGTGTTGTGCGGCACCAGCTTGCGTGCCTCCTCGATCGACAGCTGCGAGCCGTACCAGTACGCATTCTTCTTGTGGCCGGCGAGCAGCACGCCGAGCTCATCGATGCCCGCGATGATTTCCTGGTTGAGGATGCGCTTGCGCTCCTGCAGGTGCCAGTTGCGTCCCGCGAACTCGTGCACCGACAGCACCGCATCGTTGCTCGGGTGATAGGCGTAGTGCACGGTCGGCCGATAGACGACCTTGTCGCCTTCGCGATGCGACAGGTAGTCGGGAATCGAGATCGCCTCGGCGTGCGTGATGAGAAAGCCGTGGAACGGACCGGCCTTCGGCGTCCACGTGCGCACGCGCGTCGACGCGCCGGGCTGCAGCATGTAGATCGCGCACTGCGGACCGAAATCGTAGCGCCGGCCGCGCGGCGGCAGCTCCTTCTCATGCGTGCCCCAACCGAGCTCGGCGGGCTGGCTACCTTCGCTGACGAAGCCGTCGACCGACCAGGTGTTGACGAACTCGCCCAGTTTCTTCGGCACGTTCGCGACCTGCGTGTCGCGCTCGGCGATGTGGATCACCTTCACCTGCAGCTTGTACGCCAGCGCCGCCCACTGCTCGCGCGTGCTCGGATTGCCGGCGTTGACGCCCGTGTCGGACGCGAGATTCAGCAGCGCCTGCTTCACGAAGTGCGACACCAGGCCGGGATTCGCGCCGTGCGTCAGCACTGCAGTCGGACCGTTCTTGTGCGACTGGCGCAGGGCCAGCGCTTCCTCGCGCAGCGCGTAGTTGGTGCGCCGGGCCGGCGAGATCGACGGATCGGTGTAACCGCCGGGCCACGGCTCGATGCACGTATCGAGATACAGCGCGCCCTTCTCGTGCGCGAGCTTGATCAGCGCGATGCTGGAAACGTCGACCGACAGGTTCAGCAGGAAGTCGCCGCGGCCGATCAGCGGCTCGAGCACCTGGCGGTAGTTGTCGCGCGTGAGCGGGCTGACGACGAACTTGATGCCGTACTCCGCCGCCTCGCCTTTGCCCGCCTCATCCGCGGTGACGATGGTGATGCGCTCGGGCTTGATGCCGATGTGGCGCAACACCAGCGGCAGCACGCCCTGGCCGATGCTGCCGAAGCCGACGAACACCAGGCGGCCGGGAAATTGCACGTGAACGGGAAAGTCGGGCATGGAGGCGCACTCGCGGAGAGAAAACGGCGGGTGCGCAGTTTACGGGCCGGCAGTGACTGCGTCACTCCTTCCAGTGCGGCGGAATCGTGCGCTCGTAGCCGGGCAGCGCCTGGACGCGGCCGATCCACGCGGCGATCGCCGGGAAGTTGCTTTCCAGCGGCAGGAACCGCGTTCGCAGCTCCTGCGCCTCGCGCCGCTCGAGACTGCGCAACAGCATCTGGATGCCCGGAAACACGACGGTGTCGGCGGCGGAGAACGCCTCGCCGACGAGCCACGCCGACGTCGCCAGCCGCTGCTCGATCGTGGCCGCTTCCTTGAGCACGTAGGTCATCGCGCGGTCGACCTCTTCCATGCGCCCATCGACGCCCTGGAACAGGATCGCCTGGATGATGCGCATGATGTGCTCTTCGGCATACGACTGGTACTCGCAGATCACGCGCTCGATCGTGCCCGCCTCCTCCGCCGTGTGACCGAACAGCGGTGGCTGCGGATACTTGCGATCGAGGTAGTGCAGGATCGCGAGCGACTCGAAGCAGACGTAGTCGCCGTCCTTCAGCACCGGCACGCGGCCGCGCGGATTCATCTTGAGCAGCGCCGGCGCCTTGTGCTCCTGCTTGGCGAACTGCACCAGGTGCGAGACGTACGACAGCTGCTTGTATTCGAGCGCGAGCAGCGCCCGCCACGAATACGGGCTGCCGCTGCCCCACCAGATTTCCAATGCCATGGTCCCGCCTAGAGTCCTGTGCGCCGGGCGCGATTGTAACGGTGCGGCGCAGTGAGCAAACTATTTCCATGGCTACCACCCCGCTGCAGACCTGGCGAACGCTGATCTCCGCTGCGGAACTGGCGCCGCACGCCGCCGATCCGCACTGGCTGATCGTCGACTGCCGCTTCGAGCTCGGCAAACCCGACAGCGGCGAGCGCGCCTATGCCGCCGGGCACATCCCGCATGCAATTTATGCGCATCTCGACCGCGACCTGGCGGCGCCGATCGCGCCGGCGACCGGTCGGCATCCGCTGCCGCAGCCGGCAAAGTTCGCCGCGACGCTGGCGCGCTGGGGAGTGACGCCGAAGACACAAGTGGTCGCATACGACGCCGACAACGCGGCGTACGCGGCACGCTTGTGGTGGCTGCTGCGCTGGGTCGGACACGAAGCAGTCGCCGTGCTCGACGGCGGATTCAAGGCGTGGACTGCCGCGGGACTGCCGACGACCACGGACGTCCCGCGCCTGCGCGCCGGCCATTTCGTGGCACGGCCGAACCGCGACATGTGGCTCGACGCGGGCGAAGTCGCCGAGCGCGTGCAGCGCTCCGACTGGCGCTTGCTCGACGCCCGCGCGCCGGAGCGCTTCGCCGGCAAAGTCGAGCCGATCGATCCCGTCGCCGGTCACGTGCCGGGCGCGAGCAATCATCCGTTCGCGAGCAACCTCGGCAGCGACGGGCGCTTCGTGGCCGCGCACGAATTGCGAAAACGCTTCGAGCAGTCGCAAGCGGGCGTCGCCGACG
>CADEEJ010000027.1 GCA_902826315.1 uncultured Steroidobacter sp. | reverse complement strand
TCGAGATGCACTTCCTGCCGGACGTCTACGTCCCGTGCGACGTGTGCAAGGGCAAGCGCTACAACCGCGAGACGCTCGAGATCCGTTACAAGGGCAGGAACATCAGCGAAGTGCTGGAGATGACCGTCGAGGACGCGCTCGAGTTCTTCCGCCACGCGCCGCAGATCGCGCCGAAGCTACAGACGCTGCTGGACGTGGGCTTGTCATACATCCGCCTCGGCCAGAACGCGACGACGCTCTCGGGCGGCGAAGCGCAGCGCGTGAAGCTTGCGAAGGAGCTGTCGAAGCGCTCGACCGGGCGCACGCTGTACATCCTCGACGAGCCGACGACGGGTCTGCACTTCTACGACATCGAACAGCTGCTCGGCGTCCTGCACCGGCTGCGCGACGAGGGCAACACGATCGTCGTGATCGAGCACAACCTCGACGTGATCAAGACGGCGGACTGGATCATCGACCTGGGACCGGAAGGCGGGGCCGGCGGCGGCACGATCGTGGCGACGGGCACGCCGGAGGAAATTGCAGCGAGCGCGAAGTCCTACACGGGGAAGTATCTGCGGCCGGTCCTCGAGCGCAAAGCGAAGCCGCAGCGAAGGAAAGTCGCGGCGGGCTAGCTACCGGCCGGCGCGCGCTTTGCCGGAAACGAACACCTGGTGCACTTCGCCCTGCGACAACCGCTCGCGGAACTTGCCGCCGGTGTATGCACCGACGATCGCGCGCCAGAACGCCACGGCGGGCTTGTTGTAGACGAACTCGACGATCTCCCACGTCCCGGCGAACCGGTTGAAGATCAGCGCCGCGGCGTCGCGACCGATGCCGAGGCGTCGCGAGCGCGGCGAGATGAAGAAGTCGGCCATGCGGAAATCGACTTCCTGCCGCTGATGGCGCGGCGGGCGGCTCACCAGCGCGAAGCCGGCGGGCTTGTCGTTCTTGAGGATGGTGAGCGGATGCGAGGTCTCATCCGCGAACCAGCGCGCCATGAGCTCCTGCTCGCGCTCGCCGTGCTCGCCCTTCGCCGGGAACATCCCGGTGTTCATGCTCGTCTGCGAAAGGTCTTCGAGGTATTCCGGGTACTGCGCCTGGATCCAGGCACGGTCCTGCGGAGAGTTCTGCGCGTCGCGGATACTGACTGTCACGGTTCACCTCCGGGGAGGCTTCCGCTGCGTGAGATACCGGGCGGAAGATTCCCGCCCGGTATCCTAGCTCGACAGTTGCCCGTCGAGACTGCGTCGATTACTGAGTGACGTTCACCCAGCGTCGACTACTGCTTACTGCTGCGGCTGAGCCGGGGGCGTCTCAGCAGGCGCCTCGGCCGGAGCGGCAGCGGCGTCGCCAGCGGCAGCGGCGGCATCACCCGCGGCGGCAGCAGCGTCACCAGCAGCTTCCTGGGCCTCGCCAGCAGCTTCGGTCGCCGTTGCAGCGGCGTCCTGAGCAGCCTCAGCGGGCTCTTCCTTCTTCGCGCACGCGGCCAACGACAACGACAGCGCGACGGCGGCGAGAATCATTTTTGTGTTCATGACAATGATTACCCTGATGTGACTGATGAAGGTGGACAGTGACAGCAAGTTGGGAGACAGTGGCCGCTCCCGCGTTGCTTGCGGGACAGAATTCTAGTGTGTTTGAAAAGCGTTTTGAACCTGGAAATTCCAGTGTTTCGTAGTAGTGTGTGCACGCGGCGACATTGACGAAACATTGACATGACGAAACGTTGACATCCCGAGATCACGGCCATGCTCGCGACGTCCCAGCTCGCCCCGTTGTTCGACGATCACCTGCGCATGCAACGCCAGCGCACCGACGAGGCGATGGCAGCGTGCAAGTTCGACACGCTCGCGATCCACGCGGGCAGCCCGCACATGCTGTTCCTCGACGATCATCCGTATCCGTTCAAGCCGAACCCGCATTTCAAGCTGTGGGTGCCGCTCGAAGACGCGATCGATTGCTGGCTCGTGTACCGGCCCGGCGAGAAGCCGCGGCTGATCTTCCTGCAGCCGGCCGACTACTGGCACAAGCCGCCGTCGCTGCCGCACGGCTTCTGGACGCATCACTTCCAGATCGAGGTGATCCGCGAGCCGGGCGACGCACGCCGTCACCTCACCCAGCATGTCGGGGGCCGTTGCGCGTTCATCGGCGAATGGCAGGAGCAGTTCAAGGACTGGGGTTTCGCAGCAGCGAATCCTCGGGAGCTGCTCGATCGCTTGCACTATCGGCGCGCCGTCAAGACTGAGTACGAACTGGAGTGCATGCGCCACGCGTCGCACGCCGCTGCGCGCGGGCACGTCGCTGCCGAAGCAGCGTTCCGCGCGGGCAAATCGGAATACGAAATTCACATGGCGTATGTGCGCGCCACGGGACATTCGGAGCGGGAGCTGCCCTACTCCAATATCGTCGCGCTCAACACGAACGCGTCGGTGCTCCACTATCAGCATCAGGAGCGCGAGACCCCGGCGAAGCACAACTCGTTCCTGATCGACGCGGGCGCGCAGTTCCACAGCTACGCAGCCGATGTCACGCGCACCTATGCCGGAAGCGACGGCGATTTCGCGGCGCTCATCGCGGGCATGGAATCGCTGCAGTTGCAGTTGTGCTCGCAGGTTCGCAACGGGGTCGATTACGCCAACATTCATCTCGACGCGCACTTGCGCATCGCCGGGCTGCTGCACGATTCGGGCGTCATCACGCTGTCGGCAGCAGACGCGGTGACCAGCGGCCTGTCTGGTGTGTTCTTCCCGCACGGCGTCGGCCATTTGTTGGGACTGCAGGTGCATGACGTCTCGGGCTTCGCCGTCGACACGACGGGCAAGCGCAAAGAGAGCCCCAAGGGTCATCCGTACCTGCGGCTCACGCGCACGCTGGAGCCCGGCTTCGTCGTGACGATCGAGCCGGGCCTCTACTTCATCGACATGTTGCTGGACGAAGCGCGCAACGGTGCGCACGGCCGGCACATCAACTGGCGTCGCCTCGACGAGTTCCGCCCGTACGGCGGCATCCGCGTCGAAGACGACGTCGCGTGCACCGCCGGCGCGCCGGAAAACCTCACGCGCGACGCCTTCGCGGCGTTGAATTAGGCTCTGTTCTTCAGCAGATCCCTGATCTCTTCCAGCAGCACTTCCTGGCGCGGCGGCGGCGGCGGAGCGGTCGGCTTCGCCTCTTCTTTGCGGCGCAGCCGGTTGATCAGCTTGACGATCATGAAGATCGCGAACGCGACGATCATGAAATCGAACAGCGCCTGCAGGAATACGCCGTAGCGCAGCGTGACCGCCTCGGCGCCTTCGCGCATCGCCGGCATGGTCCACGCCAGCTTGGTGAAATCGACACCGCCGATGACGTAGCCGAGCGGCGGCGTGACCACGTCGCTGACCAGCGAGCTGACGATCTTGCCGAACGCCGCGCCGATGATGATGCCGACCGCCATGTCGACGACGTTGCCCTTGACCGCGAACTCCCGAAACTCTTTTACGATGCTCATCGCACTCCCCATCTGTTGGTCGTATCAGGTCAGTCGGTTGATGCCGTTGTAGGCGGCGACGCGATACGCCTCCGCCATCGTCGGGTAGTTGAACGTCGTGCCGGTGAAGTAGCGGATGTCGTTGATGTCCTTGCTCGCCATCACGGTCTGCCCGATGTGCACGATCTCGGAGGCGCCGTCGCCAAAACAATGCACGCCGAGCACCGCCATGGTCTCGGCGTGGAAGATGATCTTGAGCATGCCGACCTTCTCTTCGGTCATCTGCGCGCGCGCCAGGTTCTTGAACGCGCAATGGCCGACTTCGTACGGCACCTTCGCTTCCTGCAGCTCGCGCTCGCTGCGGCCGATCGAGGAGATCTCGGGGATCGTGTAGATGCCGCTCGGGATCATTTCCAGCTTGTGCGGGGACACGTTGGCATCGAGGATGTGCTCGACCGCATGCGAGCCTTGCACGTAGGCCGCGCTCGCCAGCGCCGGCGGTCCGACGATGTCACCGACGGCATAGATGTGCGGGACGGCAGTCTGGTACTGGCGATTCACGGCGATCTGCCCGCGCTCGTTGCTGCTGAGCCCTGCGTTCTCGAGCTTCAGCTGCTTGGCGTGGCCGGTGCGGCCGTTCGCCCACAGCAGCACGTCCGACTTGATCTTGCGTCCCGAATCCAGGTGCAGCACGACGTCGCGCTCGCGCGCCTCGAGTTGCTTGAACTGCTCGTTGTGACGGATGACGCAACCCTGCTCGCGCAGGTGATACGACAGTGCCTCCGCGATCTCGTCGTCGAGGAACGACAGCAGGCGGTCGTGTGTGTTGACGAGCGTCACCTTGACGCCGAGGTTCACGAAGATCGAGGCGTACTCGCAGCCGATGACGCCGGCGCCGTAGATCGTGACCGAGAACGGATGCTGGCCGTAGTGCAGGATCGTGTCGCTGTCGCAAACCCGCTCGTGCGTAAAGTCGACGTCGGGCGGATGGTACGGGCGTGAGCCCGCGGCGATGACGATGTGCTTGCCGGCCACCCGGATCGGCTTGCCGTTGGCCGGTTGCACTTCGAGCGTATGCGGATCGACGAACGACGCTTCGCCGAAGATGACCGGCACGCGGTTGCGCTCATAGAAGCGATGGCGGCTGGCGACCTGCGTCTCGACCACCTTGTTCGCAGCGGTCAGCGCTTGTGGATAGGTGAGCTTCGAGCCCTCGGCCCAGTCGCGCAGCAGAGGATGGCGCCGCACGTCCTGGAGCATCTTGGCCGCGTGACGCAGGGCCTTGCTCGGAATCGTGCCCCAATGCGTGCAGCCGCCGCCGACCTCCGAATACCGCTCGATCAGCGCGACGCTGCGATGATGCTTTGCCGCTGTCATGGCGGCGCCCTCGCCCGCCGGGCCACTGCCGATCACGACTACATCGAATTGATCCATGGGGCGCGATGATACCGAAAGCGCCGGAGTGCTCTACCATACGTACATGAAACTCAGCCTTACACTGCCCGTGACACTGCTCTTTCTGCTCGCGCCCAGCCTCGCCGCCGCCGAATGGCTCGAACGGGTCGAAGACGGGATCATGGCGACGCGCATCCACGTCGAGTTGTGGGCCGACGACCCGGCGCAGGGCCAAGCCGCGATCGACGCCGTGCTCGCCGAAATGCGGCGGGTCGATGAGGCGATGAGCACGTACAAGCCGACCAGCGAGCTGTCGATGGTCAACGCGCGCGCGGCGCAGGCGCCGGTGAAGATCTCCCCGGAGCTATTCGACCTGTTGGATACCGCGCTGGACTACTCGCGGGTGACCGACGGTGCCTTCGACATCACGTACGCCAGCGTCGGCTATCTCTACGACTTCCGCAAACACGTCCGCCCCGGCGAGGAGCAGATCAAGGCCGCGCTGCCGGGCGTGAACTATCGGCACGTCGTGCTCGACAAGGCCAAGCACACCGTGCGCTATACGCAGCCCGGCGTACGCATCGATCTCGGCGGCATCGCCAAGGGACACTCGGTCGACCGTGCTATTGCGATTCTTCAGGGCCGCGGCATCAAGCATGCGCTCGTCACGGCAGGTGGCGACAGCCGCATCATCGGCGACCGTTTCGGCAAGCCGTGGGTCGTCGGCATTCGTCATCCGGATCGCAAGGAGGAAGTGATCGCACGCATTCCGCTGGAAGACGCCGCGATCTCGACTTCCGGCGACTACGAGCGCTACTTCGACGAAGGCGGCGTGCGCTATCACCACATCATCGATCCGGGCACGGGGCATTCGGCAAGCAAAGTGCGGAGTGCGACGATCATCGGGCCGACCGCAACGCGTACCGATGGGTTGTCGAAGACCGCGTTCGTGCTCGGCCCCGAGAAGGCGCTGGAAATCTACAATCGCCTCGACGACATCGACGCGATCCTCGTGACGCCCGACGGCCGCGTGCTGTACAGCAAGGGCCTGGAAGCACCGACCAAGTAGCCGGCGTCATGACCGAGCAACATCCGACGTATCCCAACGCCGTCGAAGCGCTGCTGCTCGTCGCAGTGCTGATGGCGATCGAGCTGTTCGTCGCGGCAGCGGTCTTCGACGCGAACCTGCTTGCCGGCGTCAACGAAGGCGACGTCTACGGCTTCATCACCGTGGTCGGTAACGGCATCCTGTTCGTCGGCTTGATGGCGTACAAGCACATCAGCTATCGCGCGCTGTTTCATCCGGCCGGGCATTCGCTGGTCGCTACGATGACGCTGGTCAGCGTGCCGATCCTGATGCTCGTGCCCGGGCTCGTCATGGTGGCCGGCGCTCTCAATTCGATCGTGCAATGGATGTTCCCGATGAACGCCGATGACGTCGCGCGCTTCGAGGAGCAGATGGCGCCGGGCATCGTGCCCGTGCTGTTCTCATGCATAGCCGCGCCGGTGCTGGAGGAGATGCTGTTTCGCGGCGTGATCCTGCGCGGCTTCCTGCGTCAGTACTCACGCACGTTCGCGATACTGTGGTCGGCGACGCTGTTCGGCATCGCGCATCTCAATCTGTATCAGATGATGACGGCGCTCGCGATCGGCATGGTCGCGGGCTGGCTGTACGAGCGGTGCAGATCGCTGTGGCCGTGCATCCTGCTGCACGCTGCATATAACGGATTCGTCACGGGCTACTACAGCTGGGTCCTCGCGCACCCGCAGGCGGAGACAGCGAGAGTCGGTGCAGCGTTCACCGGGGTTTCGTTCGGAGCACTCATCCTCGGCGGCTTGATCCTGCTGAGGCTGCTGGGGAAGAGCAAACCGGCATGAGCAGCGCACTCTTGCTGATTGGCCTCGTCGGCATCGGCCTGGCGCTGGGCTGGTGATCGCGGGTGTCTTCGTCGGCCGGTGGCTCAGGCGCGAGTAGGTTGTTCGAGCGGCGCGCGACGAGCCTTCACTCGTATCACTGAGTTGCAGGATTTCAGAGATTTCCGCGAGTTGAGAAGTACCGGCTGCTCATGCAGTCTGCTCGCATGCACCCGCAACTCCCGCCTGGCCAGCGCCTCATCGAGGTGTTCCCCCGTTTCGGCGTAGCGAGCTTCGCAAAAAGAAAAATCGATCACCAAACCGTTCGCCTGGAAATTTCCGGACCGCTCGCGCGACCCGTCGTGCTGACGGCGGCGGACTTTGCCAGGTTGCAACGCGTGACCGTCACGTCGGACTTCCACTGCGCGGCTGGCTGGAGCTATCGAGCACTCAGGTGGAGCGGGTTCCGATTCATCGATGTGTGGAGCACCTTCGTCGTGCCGAGCCTGGCTTCCCCAGATGAGATCGGCCTTGCGATCCTGCGCGGCCGGGACGGTTATCGAACGGCACTACCGCTCGCGGACCTCCTCGCACCGGAGGTTTTGCTCGTAGATCGATTGAACGATCAATCGTTGACGGTGGAGCATGGCGCGCCGATCAGGCTCATCGCGCCGGCACACTACGGGTACAAGAGCCCGAAGCATCTCGCCAGCATCGAGCTACGGCGCGACGAGCAAGGCTATCGTCCGTTGCTCCCGAGGCTGCTGGATCACCCGCGCGCACGCGTGGCATTGGAGGAGCGCGGCCAGTTCCTGCCGGGCTGGCTCCTGCGCTTTGCGTTCCGCCCCTTCATTCAACCGCTCATCCGCAAGCTGCAGCGAATCGCCGCCGAGTGAGACCAGGAGACCGACACGTGCGCTTCAATATCGTGGCTGCGATCCTTCTCGGCATTCTGATTCCCACGCTCGAGACCATGCGGCGCGGGCTAGGGTATTGGTCGGTGAACTTCACGACGATGTTCGAGGACTATCTGGCCGGCGCAGCCCTGCTGGTTTGTGCGCTCGGAGCATTGCGCGGGGCGCGCTGGGCTCCGCTGTCGCTCCTCGTCGTGTGGTCCGGCGTCGCGTCCATGATGCTACTGAGCACCGTGAGCCAGATCGAACGCCATTTCTGGAGCGATGTTCCCGAACCGCGCAGCGGCATCGTCCTGGTCGCAAAACTGCTCCTGTTGCTCGTGTGCGCGATCGCATTGAGCCAGTCGGTTCGGCGCGAAAAGTAACGTTTCACTGATTTCGTGCGTCCAAGGCTGCATGAATCGACGCCTCCTCCTCACCATTGCCCTAGCTGCGACCAGCGGCCACTGGTGCGACGTCCTGGGACAGAACACCGATTTTCGCCAGGCGACCGAGGCGATCAACGCCACCATCCGCGCCAACCACTATCACCGCGCCGAGCTCGACAGCGAGGCGTACCGACTGATCGAGAAGGACGTGATCGCCCTCGGCGAGCGGACAGCGTCAGCCGAAGAATTCGTGGAGGGCTTCAACAGGCTCTGGCGCAAAGGTCCGTTCTCGCATGTGAGCCTGCGCAAGGCTGAGGAACCCGTGGCGGCACGCTACGCACGTCTCGATACGGAGATCGCAGGCCCTGACGCCGTAACCCTCACGTGGCAAGGCACCGCTGCCATTCTCACCGTCAACACCATGAGCGGTGCCGACACCATCGCGGCCATCGACACGGCCTACGAGCAGATTGTCGCTCGTAAGGCAGCGAAGCTGATCATCGACCTGCGCCGCAATGGCGGCGGCGCGTTCGCGGTCGTGCCGCTGGTCGGGCACCTCATCGACAAACCCATCGACGCCGGCGTCTTCGTCGTCGGCTCGTGGTATGCCGACCACCGGGCACCGCCCGGTCCCGCCGATTTTGCATCCGCCAAACCGTGGCGCGGATATTCCGTGAGAGCCTTCCAGGCCGATGTGTTGACACGCCCGCTGACCAGCTACCGCATCGACCCGCTGCAACCTGCCTTCCGGGGTCCGGTCTTGGTACTGACCAGCGCCCGCTCGCTCAGCGCCGCGGAAATCGCCGCGGACGCTCTGCAAGCGCGCGGCCGTGCAAGGATCATCGGCGAAAAAACGCCCGGTGCAGTGCTGTCGTCGCGGCTGTTCGACATTCCCGGCGGCTTCCACCTCCGGGTACCGATCGCCGACTACTACTCGATCAAGAACGGGCGCCTGGAAGGCTTCGGCGTCACACCGGATGTCGCAGTCAGTGCCGCTCAGGCCCTGGACGTCGCACTCAGTGCCAACGACTGAGCGCGCCACTGCCGGGCCGACCGGCCGGTCACGCGACGCATCTGCCGGAACATGGTCGAGCGATGGTCGAAGCCGACCTGCTCGGCGATCTCCACGTGACTCAGCTGGGTCGTCGACAACAAGCGCTGCGCGGCTGCGACGCGCTTCTGCTGCAGATATCGATAAGGCGTCACGCCTTCGAGCGCATGAAACAAGCGAATGAAGTGGTACTTCGACAGGCACGACGCCCGCGCCATGTCGTCGATCGTGATCTGTTGCTGATAGCTGCCGTGAATGAAGTCGCGGCCCCAGCTCAGCCGGCGATACAACTCCTGACGCTTGCTCGCGCGGATCGCCGACAGCGAGCGAATCGCCTGCATCGTCAGCCGATGGCTGCTGAGCATCCGTTCGAGCAGAAAGCTCAGCTGCTCTTCGTACCATCCTTCGTCGTCGACGCCTTGCTGGACGTGAAATGCGATATAGCGGAGCACCGGCGTGACGAGCCGGTCCTGCGGCCGCAAGTGCTCCGAGAATTCGACTGATCGGGTTCCGGTCGCGCCGCCCCGCTCGAGGATGCGATCCTCCGGCGTCAACATTCCGCCGAGCACCTCTTCGGCAAAGCCGGGCCGGAAGAAGATGCTGAAGCTGCGGACCGGCTGCACGCTGCGGATCGAGCTGGCGTAAGTGCGGCGGTCGTTGAAGATGAGATAGCTGTCGTCATCGACGGTCAGCGCGCGATTGTCGATGAAGTACCGCTCCTGGCCGCCCCAGCACGCTTTGATGGAAAGGCGTTGCATGTAAGGCATGTACTCGACGTCGGTTTCCGCCGCGTCGAGGATACAGCTCACCTTGCCCCACACCGCGTAAAAGGCCCGGCGGAACTCGCAGTCCCGCGTCAGATCTTTCGGCCGCGGCAGCGCTCGCAACAGCAACATCGGCAACCTCCCGCGGCAAGCCTATCGCGTGGAGCCGTCAGGTCAATCGACCGATGTTGCAGAAGCTGCACTTCTGCGGAGCGCTGTGAGCGTAGAAAAAAAGACGGCGGGTCGCAGCCCGCCGTCCGGAGAATGCCGGGCCGAAGCCCGACTTGCAGGTCGAATCAGAAGTCTGCGGTCAGTCCGAGGAAGACATAACGACCCAACGTGTCGTACACCTGCGGGAACGTGTTGCCATTGCAATACACGGCGATGCAGTTGCTCGCGCCGAGCAGCGGCGGATCCTTGTCCGTCAGGTTGTTGATGCCGAGGCGTCCCGTCAGGCCGTTGAACACGCCCACTTCCGTGAACGTGTAGGACGCCGACATGTCGAGGTAGTTGCGCGCACCGAGCTTGCGATCGGTGAACGCCACTGGCGGTGCGCCGGTGTCGGGGTTGGAACCGTCGAGCGCGACCTCGTCGATGTGGCGCCAGGTCAGCGACACGTCCAGGCCCCACGGCGTCAGCCAACTGGCGCGCAGCTTGTGGCGCCATTCCGGAACCGGCGTGCCGCACACCGTGCCGTACAGTCCGGAACAGTCGTACTTCGGCGCGCCCGGCAGCGGCTCGACCGTGAGCTCGTCCGTGTACGTGGCCACCAGGTTCAGCGCGAGACGTCCCATGCTGCCGATGTCGACGCGATAGTTCGCTTCGGCGTCGATGCCCTTCGTCTGCAGCGAGCCGGTGTTGATGATCGGATCGTCGATGTAGGCCGTGCTGCCGAGCCACAGCGAGCCGTTCAGCTCCACGCGATGCACGGCATCGCAGAACCCCGCCTCGCCCGCGAGACACTGCCCCAGGATGAAATCCTGGCCGACGGTGCCGATCAGCTTCTCGACCTTGATGTCGAAATAGTCGAGCGACAGGCTGAAGTTCGGCAGGAACGACGGCGTGAGCACGAAGCCGTACGAGTAGGTGTCGGATTCCTCCGGATCGAGGTTCGGATTGCCGCTGACGAGGCCGTTGTACTGCCCGGCCGGATTCACCAGGATGTTGCCGTACTGCGCGGCCGTCACACCGGAGCGTGCGCACTCCGCGAACGTCGCCGTCGGATCGTCCTGCGTGTTCGCATTGGTCAGATCGCCGGCGCACGGATCGGTAGTGCCGTTGAGCTGAACGCGCGGTTGCAGGAACAACTCCTGAATATTCGGCGAGCGCGACGCGCGCTGATAGCTGCCGCGCAGCCGGATGCTGTCGATCGGCGCCCAATCGAGACCGAGCTTGTAGCTGTTGGTGTCGAAGCCGAGGTTGTAGTCCGAATAGCGGTAGCCCGTTTCGAGCGACAGCGTCTGCGCCAGCTGCTGGTCTTGCATGAGTGGCACGCGCAGCTCGGCGAAGATCTCGCGGACATCGAACTGGCCGATCGTATCGAGCGTGGGCGCGCCCTGGCCGAACAGGTCGTTGGTCTGATACGCGGAGTCCGGACGCAGCTCCGAGCGCTCCGAGCGATACTCGGCACCGAGCGCGAACGCGAGGCCGTCGTTCGCTGTCGGCAGCTTCATGCCGTAGCGACCGAGGTCACCCGAGATCGAGCCGCTCAGCACCTGCTCGGTCGTCGAGCCTTCCATCACGCCCGGAATCTGCAGATACGCCAGCTGCTGCGGCGTCACGCCGCCGAGGTTGAAGATGTTCCACGGCACGCACGAGGGATCGTCGTTCGACAGATCGACGTCGGCGTTCACGCGGCAGACGATCTGGCCTTGCGAGTCGCGGACGGCGTTGAGTGCCTTGCCGACGCGAGCGCGCGACATGTCGTTCTGGAAGTTCTCCGACAGGATGGACGTGCCATACAAGCCATAGATGTCGTACGACCAGCCGTCGGCGATGTCGCCGCGCAGCCCGAGCACGCCGCGGAACGAGGTGTGACGCAGATCGTCGATACGACCGCCGCCTTCGACGTTGCGTCGGCCGATCGTCAGGAACACATCGCCGGCATTCGGATCGCCGCCGCACCAGGCAGTGACCTGGTCACCCGTCAGGAACGGGTTGTCGCAGTTGATCAGCTGATCGCCGAAGAACGGCGGCTGGCCCGGACCCTGGCCGATGAACGCGCCGCTCGCCGCAATCTGCGCAAGTGTGCGGTCATCCATGAACATGAATTCGCTGTAGACGCTCGCCTTCTCGCTGAAATCGTAGTGCGCGAACAGGCCGGCGGTTTTGCGCTCGTCGGGACGCTGGTAGTAGTTGTCCGGCGCGAAGTTGAACTGATCCGTCGCCGTGAAGGGCCGCAGCCGGTTGTCCGGACCGATGGTCGTGTCGGACGCGCCATCGCGGGTCCGGAAGCGGCCGAACGCCGATGTCGATGACCCCGAGCACGAGAAGGGTCCTGCAGCGCCCGATGCGGCCGATGAGCCCAGCGCACAGGCGCTGAAGTCGCGCTGATCCTGCTTGAGAGCTTCGAGCTCGCGGTATCCGACATAGACCGTGGCATTGCCGCGACCATCCGGCGTGTTGATGCCGGCTACGAAGGTGATGTCCTTCGAGTTGCCATCGGTCACGTTGCTGTCAGGCAGAGCGAAGCCACGACCGCGCACGAGGTTGGCGATCGTATCGTTGTGTTGGTTGTGCTGGTACAGGCTGTACTGCGCATCGAGCCGCACGCCTTCGAAGTTGTCGTTCATGATGAAGTTGACGACACCGGCAACGGCATCGGCGCCGTACACCGCAGACGCGCCGCCCGTCAGCACTTCGACGCGCTCGATCAACGCTGCGGGAATCTGGTTGAGATCGGGCGAGGCCGAGCCGTTCTGGGTCGGATCGCCGGGCATCAGGCGCCGGCTGTTTACCAGCACCAACGTGCGCTGCGAGCCGAGTCCTCGCAGATTCACCGTCGCGGCGCCGGTGGCGCCGTTCGACACGTTGCCGCCGAAGTCGGCGAACGCCTGCGGCAGATTGTTGATCAGGTCTTCGACCCGCGTGATGCCCTCGATCTTGATCTGATCGGAGCCGACCGCGGTGACCGGGCTGATGCTCGTCAGGCCCGGCTGCGCAATGCGCGAGCCGGTGACGACGACTTCCTGGATCGTGGAGCCCTCTTCGGCAGCGTCGGTCGGTTGGACAAATGCGGCGGTGCTTGCAGCACCGAGCACGAGAGCACGGCGCACGGCCAGTGCGAGATTCTTGTTACGTGACATCGCGAAACTCCCCTGGTTTTTGGACCAGGAGACACGATAGTCACGACCCTGCGCGCGGGCGGAGCAGTCCTTGCGGGATCAGAGCATGTGCACAAGCAGTTTGTGCATCGTCGGTCGGTCCAGAATCTGCACTTTCGTCACTAATGCACCCTCTGTACAACTGCGCGGTGAGCGAGTGCATGCAACTATCTACCCATTCGGCGCATCTTTGATCATGCCAGCGCTCTGCAGCGCTGGCGCCGGGAGTACCGATGAAAGCCTTACTTGTCGTGGCCTCATTGTGGCTAAGTGCCGTTCCCGCATATGCGCGCGATGACAGCGCCAGCATCGAAGCTATCTGGTTACGGCAAGTCGTCAACTTCGTCTATCGCCCGGACACTACCGTTTACACGTGCAGCAGCCTGCGGCAGAAGGTCGCCGGAATGCTTTCGTATGTCGGCGCGCGCACTGCGGGGTCGCACAATCGCGTGAAGTGCGATGACTATGCGGGCATCGTGAACCTGCAGATTCCACTTGAATCGCCGGTCGCAGCGACCGCCGAGAACATTCACACGATGACCGACCACGACACCGAAGATCTGCTGGTCGCGCGCGTGCGCGGCGAGAAGCTGGTCGCGGCGAACGATGTTGTGCGCTTTCCTGCGGTCTGGACCACGCTTTCACTGCGCGACAGCGGCATGCAGCTGTCCGCCGCCGATTGCGAGCTCGTGCACCAGTTGCGCCGACAGATCCTGCCGAAGTTGTCCGTGCAAGTCGTGAAGGAGCCGGCGCGCTGCTCGCCGGTCCTGTCGAGAGGTGGACCGCCCGCGATGAAGATGAGAGCGCTGCTAGTTTCCGGCTGACGCAGCGGCGGCGCCGGTCGACAACAGCCGCACCACGGCGCGATGCACAGCATCGAACGCTTTCGTGCCCTGCTTCGTGAAATCGCCGTGATCGGCATCGTCGATGATGTCGACGTGGATGGTGTCGCCGGCCGCACGTGCGAGCGCGGGATAGTCCGGCATCCTCATCGTCGTTCTGCCATCGGCCAGCGGACGCGGCGGCGTCACGGGATAACGTCGTGAGCTGACGATGTACTCCTGCCGCGTGCTCCACGGCAGCCAGGCGAGCGGCGAGATTTCGCGAAGTTGTTCGGCGCGTGCTTCAGGGCGTCCGCCGACGAGTCGTTCGAGCACGGGGTCGTCACAATACAGTGAGCCGTCCACGCCTTTCGAATCGATGACCCGCGGATCGATGAAGGCGTCTGCCACCACGACTCCTTGGTAGTCGACCGCAGGCGCACCGCGGATCTCGCTCGCCTTCGGCAAGCGTTTGCGAGCAGCCAGCCAGGCAGCGAAGTGTCCGCCGGAAGAATGACCGACGAGAACGATCCGCTTGAGATCGAGCCGATGCTGCCGAGACAACTTTGGCAGCAGGTCGACAGCCTTGCCGAGATCGAGGAACGTGCCGGGCCATCCACCGCCTTCGTTGCCCACGCGGCGAAATTCGATATTCCAGCTGGCAATGCCATCCGCAGCCAAGGCGTTCGCCATCGCGCGGAAGGATTCCGCCGAGCCGCGATCCGACCGCCAGCAGCCGCCATGAATCAGCACCGCGACCGGAAACGGACCTGCCTTGGAATCGGGAAGCTTCAGCTCGCCGAAGCTCGTTGGCTCGGTGCCATAGGGAATTGTCAGCGCTTCGGCCGACTGAGCCGCACTCGATACCAGCGAGCATCCGAGAGTTATCACTGCGAGCAGCGCGCGATAGGTCATGGGCCCTCCTGACGCTAGATTTTGTTGCTTCTGAAGATGATTGTCTCGCGTTTCCGTCATGGACCCGCGTCGCTACTCTGTGCGCATCTCGCAGAGCAGGCGAAGGCATGCCCTATCCGACACCGACTGCCGAACAGTTGCAACGCTTCAACGAAGACGGCTTCCTGGTCGTAGCGAACGCGATTGCTCCAGACGAGCTGGAAGCGCTGGTGCGCATGGGGCACGAGATGATCGAACGTCCGCTCGATCCTAAAGCCAAGGATTGGGATTGGCGCAAAGGCGAACCGCTCGAGAAGCGCGCGTTTCGAATCGTGCAGAGCGCCGTCGATCGACACTATCCATGGCTCGTCACATCGGCGTTCCGCACGTGGGCCGCTCGCTTCGGCGGTCTGCTGATGCAGCAGGAGATGGAATTCTGGTACGAACAGTTCCTCGGCAAGCCGCCGGGGACCGGCGCGCCGACGCCGTGGCATCAGGACGAGGCGTACTGGGGCCGCACGCTGCGCGACCACGGTGTGACGTGCTGGACTGCGTTCCACTCAGTGGGCCCGGAGAATGGCTGCATGCATTTCGTCCGCGGCGGCCACAAGCGCTTGCTTCAGCACCGCAATCCGCCGGAGATGGCGAGCGATCTGCTCCTCTGCGAAATTCCGCAGGACGCCGACGTCGTCGTATGTCCCATCGAAGCCGGCACGGTGACGTTCCATCACAGCAAGACGCCGCACATGACGACCGGCAATTCTTCGGACGCGTGGCGCCTGGTCCTCACACAGCACTTCCGCAATCCGGCATGCAAGGACCTGCCGGAAGACAACTACTCCTGGCGCGTACATGTAAAGCAGCGCACTGGCTAGCGGAAGCAGGCACAATCCGGCGATGAGCCGCCGGCACTGGAGCTTGGCCTTCTGGTCTCTCGTCGCAGTTTTTGCGACCGCTGCGCTCGCCTGGGCAGGTCCCATTCACTGGACCCAGCCTCCAACCATCACTGTCATTTCGGAAGCCGGCGACCCGCGTAGAGAGGCGGTTCGCGAAGCGGTCGCGTATTGGAATCGCACCTTCGCGGAGCTCGGCACGCCATTTCGACTGGGGCAAGTGAACTGGGTGACCGGGTCGATTCCCGACGACGAGATTCGAGCGCTCGGCCGGCAGGCCCGTTACAACCCGTGGCCGACGATGCCGACGAGCCTGGCAAGCTTCTCCGGAGACTTGCTCATCGTCCTGTCCAACGCGCGGTTCATCTCGTACACCGCGCGGACGGGAGACCGCGTCGTCATCGCGATCAAGGAGGGCACGACACCACCGCTGTCGCTACCGAATGTCGTGCAGAACGTCATCGCGCATGAGATCGGCCATGCGATTGGACTCGACCATAACCGCGATCCGACGTTGCTGATGTGCGGCCGCCCGGCGGCTTGTCGACCCGACGCGTTCGAAGCGTCGTCGCCGCGGATCTTCTCGCTGTCAGAAGAAGAACGGAGCCACCTGCTCAGCCTCTATCCGCGGAACTGGCCGGTCCGTTCGCCCTTGAATACGGGCTGACGACGATGTCGATGGATTCGAGTGCCGGATCGAAGACGATCCGAGCCTCGCCGCGTTCGAGCTGACGCAAGACCTGCGCGACCTTCTGGTCGAGCGAAACCTCGCGCTCGCCGTAGTCGGTGCCCTCGCGCAGCACGAACGACTCCATCACGCCCCGTAGTGCATCAGCGGAGAGATCCCGGTGCGGGATGATGATTGGTTCTGCTTTCTCGGCGTCCATCGATCGTTCCATCGGCCGAAGTATAGCGGCATGCTCGCCGCAGCAGTGCTTACTGTACATATCACGCGACAGATGCAGCCTTGAGCCGGATCAAGATGCCGTCATTCACAGCCGACCTGCCGTGCACATAGATCTGCGAGCGGGGATGTAGGTCGGCTCCAAGTTCCAGAAAGAGCGCAATCACGTCATCGAGCGGCTCATTCTCGTCGTGGAAGGTCGTCATCACTTCGGCATCCTCAGCGATGTGCAAGCGGTCGTCGAGCGCATCGTGCAGGCGCTCTGACAAAGCACCGCTGCAAAGGAATCGACGGCAGCCAAAGTCGCGTAAGGTGGCCAGTTGCGCGACAAACGTCTCAGTAAACGGCTCGTCTGCATTCGCCAAGACCACAGACGCCCCTTCCCGTCCGCGGATCAAATCAGACAACCCACTTCGATCGACGACCAGGATATGCCGTCCGTCCGTCAACTTTAGAGTATGCATTTGGTGCCGGAGTTTACGGGCAATTCCCCGGTATGCGTGAGCCGGTACAGGTTTGAGTCTTGATCTTCTCGATCTCCTTCTCAAACTTCTTGATCTCCTTTTCAAGGAGCTCGACCCGCCGCTCCTGCTGACGCTTGATCGCTTCCTCGGACATGTCCTTCATTTCCTCCTTGACGGTAGGATTCTTCTTGAACTCCTCAATCTTCTGCCGATGCTTCGCGATCTGCTTCTCCAGTGAGCGAATCGCTCGTTGTTGCTGCTTGCTGATCACAGTCTTGAGGGTGGCACCCCCTGCAGCAGCTGCGGCTCTCGGGTCTCTAGTGGCAACAGCCACTCCCACGACAACCACTCCAACTGCTGCTCCAGCAGCGCGCGCCGCTGCCCTTTCTTGATGCTCCTCCGCACTCATCTGTCCTGAGAGAAACGCCTCGTCGTCACGCTGCATCTCACAGGTTGCGATGCTCTCGCAGAACTGCCCGCTCGGATCAGTCGCATTCAGCGGATCGTTCCTGACATACGCATACAGATTCAAGTCGTCGTCGTACCCGACCGGATCGGTCTGCAGGAACCGCCCGAGGCTCGGGGAGTACAGTCGCGCCTTGTAGTGATAGAGGCCGAGCTCGGCAAGCCACGTCTGACCGGTGTATTGAAAGCGCCCGAGATTTCCAGAGTTGGGAACGCCGTAGCCATCGAAGGCATTGATTCCGAGCGACGCGCCGGTTGCATCCGCTACTGCAACGATCGAACCTTGATGGTTGGCAAGGAGGCCACGGCGCGTTGCGAGAGTCGGGCCTTCGTACCAGAGCAACGGCTCGTCCGCCCCGGGCCCGTGCACATAGCGGCGTTGCAGCGTTCCACTGCCGTTGTACTCGGCAACGAGGCTGTCGCCGTCATAGACGAACTGAGTGGTATTGCTGCCGCTCGAGATCTGGAATAGTCGTCCGAGCGGGTCGTAGGAGAGTGTTGCGGTCTTTGCACCGCTGGCCGACACCAGTCGGTTTTCGGCATCGTACACGAAGCTGGTCGCACCATCCGAGGTCAGGTTGCCATTCAAGTCGTAGCTGTGCGCGCCACCGGAAATACTTGTGTACTGATTGAGACCATTGACGTTGTAGCTGCGAGTTACGCCGTCCGGAGTTGCGTTCGCGTAGGCGTCGTTGGTGTCGGTGCGCGAGATAACCTGCGAGGCGGGGTTGTAGCCAAACGTCTGAGTTTGGTCAGCCGCTGTCCCAGCAAGTTGCTGGGTCAAGGTCGACAGGCGCGAGATCGCGTCGTACTGCTCGCTGGTGACCGCCCCACCCAACCAGGCGTCCGCACGACGGCCCAGGAAGTCATAACTGAAACTTGCAACCGTGGTAGCGCCACTCTCAAGAATCGCAGTGAGTTGGCTCGCACCATCATGGTTGTACGTGAAGTACTGAGTATCCGGGAAGGTCAGCCGATCGCGCCGGTTGCCCGCATCGTAACCCGAGGTGACCACGCGGCTGACACCACCCATGCTGTTGGTCGAGGTGCGGAGCCTGCCGAGCGCATCGTAGCCGTTCGTGATGCCCACACCTGAGGTAGAGCCGAAGCGAGCAAAAAGCTGCAGATTCTGGAAGTCATAGCCGTAGTAGACGCTGTAGCCGGCTGCGCCGCTTGCCGAGCCCGGCACTGTCTTCGACGTGACCCGGTTCAGCCCATCGTATTGGAAGCTGAGTGTCTGACCATCGCGCTTTCTCGCCGAGAGGCGATTTCCAGCGTTATCGTAGGTGTAGCTCTCGTAATCGCCTTCGTTGACTGTGCCGGACGTCGTCTTCGACGGAAACACCCAGCGGCTGTGCCGATCGTGCCCGTCGTAGCGCCACTCGGAGCGATTGCCGTTGGCGTCGGTATGGCTCGCGCGCCTGCCGTTCGGTGTGTACGTGTAAGTAGCGTAGTTCTGCTGCAGCGGTGTCCCATAGGCACGCTGCACCGTCAGCAGCTGTCCCGCAGTGTCGTAGATGTTGCGCGTAATGCGATCGGGACCGAAGGTTCCTTGGGAGCCTAGCGTGCATGCGCCGGGCAGCGAGCCGAAGGCTGCAGCGTTCATGCGGGTAGCTTCGCACTCGATGCGCCCGGAATCATCGAACGAGCGCTGCACGAAACTGTACGTGGTCCCGGAGGCCGAAATTGCCTCGCTCGACGGATTGCGATGACTATCGTAGGTCAGGTCGCTGCGGATGTAGGTCGTGAGCGTCGGACTGGCAGGATCAGCGACGGTACCTTCGTCGGTGCTCAGGAGTTTGTCGTCGGAGTTTCGATACGTGAACTGGCGCGCATTGCGCAGCCCGTTTGCCCCGAGCGGCCCGATCTCCCAAGTCTTGCGGCCGTAGATGTCGTAGCGGAAGTATTGCGCATCGTCCGTGCCCGGCAGCGGGCCATCATCACTCAACAGGCGCCCCGCGCCGTCGTACGTAAAGCGAGTCTCCAGAGTCACACCGTTTACTGCATCTATCCGCCGTTCGACGCTTGGCAGCAGCGTGTTTCCCCAGTAGTCGTACTCGGTGCGAATCTCGGCCGGTGTGTTGCAGGTTGCCCCACCGCAGATGCGCACCACGCGCCGGCGGCTCACGCCGGTGGCCGAAGTCTGATACTCGACATACGTCTTCCGCCGAACGCCGTCGGCATCGGCCGGGTCCGTCTTCTCAGTGACCTGGCCGGCGGTGTTATAAACGAAATCGGTCTGCTTACCGCGAGCGTCCCGGTACCACGCGGGGCGATAGCAGAGCGGACCCATGGTCGTCATGTCGCAGCCAGCCGGGTCGAAATAGGCCGACTCGGTAATCGCTGCGAACCCTGAGCCCGGCTTGGACTTCATGGTGCGCGAGGTGATGTTGCCGAAATCGTCGTAGACGACGCTCACCTCGTTGCCTTCCGGATAGACGACGCGCGTCACGCGATAGCTGGAGTCGAAGTCGTAAGAGGTCTGACGCCCGATCGAATCCGTGATGCGGCTGAGCACGTTGCGCTGGTCGAACTCGTGAATATCGTAGACGGTGTTGTAGCCATTCGGACCCGTGACGGTCAGCCGGTCGTACAAGTAGTTCGACAGCGTCTGCGCGTTGTGGATATTGGTGTACGCGTAGTTCCATTGAACGCCGTCTTTCGTCACCGAGCCGATGAGCGGGTGAGTCGAGAGAGAGTTGACCTGCAAACTCGCCGATCCTTCGCCCGGCAGCTGCGCCGAGCCGGCTGAAGTAGTGAGACCTGTTCCGAGCGAATTCGCGCAGCCGGTGCAGCGATACACGCGTCCGCCGAGATCTGTGATCGAGCCGTCCGTGCCATACGTGAGGCGCCCGAGGGGCGTCGCTGGATTGGCAGTTGCGTACAGCGTCGCCTGCGCGACAGTTCCCCAGGCATCGACGCCAAGCTGGCTGCCCTGGTAGGTCACGTCGATGTGAAATCCCAGGTTGCTCGTGATCCTCGTCGGGCGATAGTAGGTGGCGCCGCCCAGCACCGAGGTGTTGTAGGTGAAGGTGATCGTTTCGCCACTCGGGTAGAAGATGCCCGAGGCATAGAACATGGAAGTGTTCGGGTTGCTGCCCGTCGTCTTGATGTGCTTTCGATTGAAACTAAAAATCGCCCCGGTCCCTGCCTGACGAAAGGTGAACGGACCGGCACCCTGGAAGGACGATCCGGTTCCGGTGACGCTGTAGCAAGGATCGAAATCGAAGCACTGGAAGCCCTCCGAGCTGCCCACTCCGGTCACCACGGAAAAGTTGCCAATGGCGTACTCGCCTGCGACGCCTGAGATCTTGCCTTTGACGTACGGCGCCGAGTTCTGAACTCGATCGAATTTCAGATTCGGAGCGCCAGGCACCGAGAGCACCGGGACGGGAATCGGGAGCTCGCCATCGATCACGTTCACACCATTGTGATCGCTCTCGACCCGCAAGGGCGAGATGACAGAGGGTAGATCCACCTGGGCCTGGAGCGGCGTGCTGAACGCCGTCGCAACGACCAGCACCGCCATGACTCGTGCAGTTTGCAAGCTCATTGTCGTTCTCCCTAGTTGCACGACGTCCCTGACCGGCAAACCACAACTGTCTTCGTTGCCGAGAACCCGCTGCACAAGCCATTCGACGCACATGCCTTCACTTGGAAGGAATACTCGCCGTTGCCCATGTTGCTGAAGCTCTTGCTCGTTCCCGTCAGCGTAGTCAGGCTGCCGCTTTCATCGAGCTTGTAGTTCGCCGCGCCGGTCGAGGCAGACCAGGAGACGGTGAAGTTGCCACTGCTGTTCTGCTGGAACAGCGGATTTCCCATGACCGGAGTGGCCGGCGCACCCGCTGGCGTCGTGACCGTGAGGCTCGCAGGCGCCGACTCGACTCCATGTCCGTCCACGGCAAAGATCTGATACGTGTAGGTCGCGCTCGATGTGACGGTGTTATCGACGTACGTCGTCGATGCGTTGCCGTTCCCTCCATTGGGGCTGCCCGGTGACCGTGCGATCCGATACCAGGAGATCCCGAACGCGTCGGTCGACGCATCCCACGCAAGGCTCACACTGCCCGTTGTGACTGACGTCGCGCGGAAGTTGCCTGGCGTCGTCGGCGGAACAGTATCGAAATACGTCGTGTACGTCGGTGAGTTCACAGACTCGTTGCCGGCGCGATCGACCGACCGCACGTTGTAGTTCAACGTGACGTTCGCAGGCGGTGATGAATCCACGAAAGCCTGCATCGGCTGTGCCGACGTCCCGATGTTCGAACCGTTGCGGTAGACGCGCCACGAGCCCACGCCCGAGCCAGCGCCTGCACCCGCCGTATCGGTCGATCCGCCACTCCAATTCAGGGTGTTTCCGGAGAACATGCTCAACGACGTCGGCGGCGTCGGTGCGATCTTGTCGACGTAGATAACTGCACCGTTGCCTACAGTCGAGTTGTACGCGCTGCACGCGGCACTCGTATTGCACGCCCGCACACGATAGCCATACACGTTATCGGGTTTGCCTGAAACGCTCGTGCTGAGCGCTGTGCCGGAATAGAGCAGCGTCTCTGCTCCGAATGCTATGGACTCGAGCAGCTCATAGGCAGTCACCAGTCCGGTCGAAGCTCCCCAAGAGATGGTGTAGCTGCCGGTGTTGCTGTATGCCGAAGGCACGCTCGTCGCGCCCGGAGTGCTTGGCGGCAACGTCACGTTCGTTGGGCCCGTTCCCGTCCTGTACGCGCTGCATGCAGCAGAGGTGTTGCAAGCGCGGACGCGGTAGTAATACGCGCCGTTGCCCTTCCCGCTGATCGCCTTGCTCGTGCCGGTTCCGGTGTATGCAAGTGTGGGGCTGGTGAAGCTAGCGTTCGTCGCTTCCTGAAGCTCATACGCTGTGACATTGCCAGTCGATGTGCCCCAGCTGATCGTGTAGCTGCCAGTGATGCTCCCTGCAGGGACAGTGATCGACGCTGGCGTCCCTGGTGGCAGAGTTACGGTGATGGAGTTGCCGCCCGTGCGATACGCACTGCATGCGGCGACCGTGCTGCAGGCACGCACTCGGTAGTAGTAGGTTCCGTTCGCGCGACCTGAAAGTGCGGCGCTTGTGCCCGATGCGTTGTAGACCCTGGTCTGGCCGGTGAAGCTTGCATTCGTCGCTTCGTACAGCTCATAGGCAGTGATGGTGCCCGTCGTCGACGCGCCCCAGCTCACGGAGTACGAGCCAGTGATGCTGCTGGTGGGAACGGTGATCGTCGGCGGGACAGACGGCACGATGCCCGAAGTGGATTGCGTGCGATTGCCCGCTGCATCGTACTCGTACGATTGAACGCTGGTCTGAGTACCAGCGACGGTAACGGCGCGCAGGCGCCCGAGCTCATCGTAGGTATACGTCGTGGTGCTACTGCCGAATGCACTGGAAGCACTCACCAAGGCAACGAATAGCGCAACGCAACGCCATGAGAGTCGCGACGTCATCGGAACCTCCCGCCGAGCGCGCCGCGCTTTTCGTTAGAACGGCGCTCCGTACCAGTTCGTTCGTATCGTTCCAGTCAGTCGCACCCGTGCGCTGACGGCCGATACGTTGCTATCGCGCGCGGGTACTTGTCAACAGAGCGGCGGGAAGAAAAAAAATCGCGAAGCTGTGAGGGACTGCTATTTCGCCGGCACGACGAGCGGCTTGCCCCTCTCGACAACATACGTTGCGAGCACTGTTCCTTTGCTACTGCCGATGTTCTTCGGCGCGTGCTTCACGCCACTCGGCACGAACGCGACATCGCCGGCCTTGAGTTTCATCGGGCTCTTTCCCTCGACGTTGAATTCCCAGCTGCCATCGAGGATGTATACGATCTCTTCGCCCGGATGCGTGTGCATCGGCAACGCGACACCGGGGTCGACCTCCACACGCACTTGAACCACTTCGCGTCCTGGCACGCTGAGATCGTGCCGTTGCAGCTCGGTGCGTGTAACGCCCGGTTGCTGCGCGGATGCAAGATGCAGAGCGAAGACGCTGCTGATAGTCAGGATCGATACGACAACGATTTGCGTCGCTTTCATGAAGGTCTCCAATGTCGAGCTATTGCGAGTGCCGGGGCTTCGAACAGGCGGCACTAGAACCGCTCCTTCGTCTCCAGCAGGATCTGCACGTCGTCGATCGACGAGTCGCCGTCGAGCGGGAACGCGAGATCGACGTGGATGATGTTGCCGAGGCCCGAGCGGCTGTTGCCGAATCGCAGGCCGATGCCCACGTCTTTCAGCAGCCCCTGACTGCGTGTGCTCAGCGGGCTCTCGCCCCAGGTGCGTCCAATATCGAAGAAGGCAGCACCGCCGACGCGAAACAAACGAAACGGATACCAATCGGTGAAGTAGCGTTGCTCCACAGTCAGTAGCGCGCGCGCCTCTCCCCCTTGATAGCGCAGTGGGTAACCGCGCAGTCCATTGTCGCCGCCGAGCAGTATCTGCGTATCCAGATCGAGCGCGCGACCGACAGAAGCTTCGAGCGTCGTGAAGAACAGGCGCCGTTCGGATTGTCGTACGTAGTAACGCACGGCGCCGTCGAGCACCGTGTTGCGCAACTCGCCGCTTTCGAGCCGGCCCTGGACTGCACTGCTCAGCAGCAGCGCCGAGCGATCGCTGCTCCCGGATCCATGACTCGCCTTGGCCGAGAAGACGAACGCGTTGCGATCTGCACCGTATGCTTCGTCCGCGTATCCCAGCGCCGCGCTGAAGCGCGCGCCCAGATGGAAATCCTCGGTGCGGCCGATCTGATCGTGATTCCTGAACTTGTCGAAGTCGTTCTGCACCAGCTCGATGCCCAGCCACGGGTAGACGAGCTTGCGATTCCCGGGCACGAGATTCGGCGGCGTCGCGCCGGGTATCTCGCTGAACTGGCTTTCATCGTAGGTTGCACCGACGCGCCAGCGCCGCACCCAACCGTTGCGCAGACCGCCCGACCAGCCCCAGAAGGCCGACGCGTACTTCCGGCGCGAACCGAACTCTTCGACGACCTTGCCCAAGTCGTACAAGGGCTGGACATGCTCGTCGTCCTGCAGGAACACCCCTGCTGTCCAGCGCGTGTCGAGCGCGTAGAAGGGACGCTCGACTTCCAGTGCCTTGAACGAGCCGTCGCTGAGGTCCGCGTACGCGGCTCGCACTCTCACCCAGCTGTCGAACACGTGCCGATCCTTGTACTCGATCAGCGTCGAGTCGCGATCGACGCCGGAGACGCGGGAGAGCTCCAGGTCCGTACCGGTGCCGAGCAGATTGAGCTCTTCGATCTCGACACCGACCGTGTTCTCTCCGCCCTTGCGGCTGAACGACAGTCCCGGATTCAGTGTCCAGACATCGCGCGTCGTGACCGCGATGTCGACGCGCCCGTCCTTGAAGGCGACCGGCCGGATGGACGCATCGTAAAGATAGCGGGCCGACCGCAGGATGCGCGCCGACTCATCGACCAGGCGTTGCGAATAAGGATCGCCGCTCTTGAACAGCAGCTGCTGACGCACCACGTGCGGCTGCGTACGAATGTGCAGCTTGTTCGCGAGCCGGTAGAGCCGCTTGTTCTCCTGCGGGTCCTGCAAGTCGAAGATGTTTTCGTTGTGGACGAATATCTCGCCGACGACTGCCCCGAGGCGTTCGAGCTCCGCCGCGTCCGGCACGGCAGGCGCGACGCCTTCGGACGAGACTTCTGCAGCATCGGCCAAGCAGGACATCGCAGCAGAAGCCAGGAACGCGAGGAGTGGATTCCGCGGATGGGCTCGCACTGAGTTCATCTATATCTGACGGTGCGCGCACGATAAATCATTCGCCGGCAGCGGTGCTATGATTCGGTTGACCGCGCTACGCCAGGGTCAGGCGAATTCGAACTAAAGCGCGCCCTGGCGTTTCTGCGGCACTGCGCGTGCTGACGGGGAGACGGAACTATGGCGCAACTCAAATCTGCGGACCGCTATTTACTCGGTAACGCAGGCCTCGAGGTCGACGAGCGGACCTACGTCGAGGCAGTCGCCGGGATGGGCGCCGAACGCTTCAATCACCCTCTTGCTGACGAACCTGCGCGTTTGGTTGCGTGGTATCCATTCGACCTTCGTAGAAGTCGTCAGGTGACGGTGAGCCGACCCGAAGTGCTCGAATTCCAGAAGAAATGGCAGCGCCTGGTAGCCGAACCGCAAGGCGCTCCACGCCTGGCAATCACAGAGTACGCGCCGGGCCTCTACATCGACCCGCTGGCGCTCTCCCGAGTCCTTTCCCACGCCGACCTCAAGGCAGGCAGTGTATTCATCACGCCGAGAATCGCGCGCAGCGACGCGCGGTGGCAATGGCCGATGCGAATCGGTGCATGGAGCGACGATCTTCAGTACTTGCAGCTCGAAGGCTTGCGCAGCAACGACAGATGGCCGGCCAACACGCTGACCGAGGTGCATGAACTCGCGCGGGATCATGCTCGCAACGAAGTGCTTATCGTCCGCGGGTCTGTGCGCTCTGCGTTGCAACGCGTCCTGGCATCGCCCTTTCCGCTGCGTGCCGCCTACGTCATGCTGCTCGGGCCTACCGATCTGCAGTGGCGAGACATCAACAATCCGTTGCGGACTCTGCTCGACGAGCTTCAGGCCGGCGGCGCATCGCTGATCGCACCGAAGAAGCCGCTGCTGCTGGACGAGCTGAATCAACTCGCCTGGCATCTGTCCCACAACACGCCGCTCGACATTGCTCTGTACAAGGCCTTCGCGTCGCTCCAGGCAGCACACATCCTGAGCTTGGAGCTCATCAATGCCGCGGCGCTACCAACCGCAATGCGCAGACTGGCGCGACGTTTCGATGCATTGCCACCGACTGCGTCTGTTGCTCTGCCCCCGGCAACGCGCGGGCGAATCGACCTCGAGTGGGCAAGCGGCCAAACCCCTGGCGATCTGGGTCGCGAACTTACGAGACGCGCGACGACGTTTCCATATAACCGCGAGAGCGAAGGCGGAACGGCGGCGACGGAGCTCGCAGCCGCGGAAGGTACGGCACGGCGCGCTGCCGCACCGACCGAGTCGCCTCGCACGTTGCAAGCAGACTTGTACTCGAGCGGTGAAGGTGGTCAGCAAAAGCACACTAGACCGCTGCAAGTCGGCGCCAACTACCGCCTCGATGTCTTCATTGCGCCGGGCGAGGAAGGCAGCATCGTCGCGGACCAGGAATTCCCGGACGCAGAGCTCGACTGGGCCGCGAGCGACAGCTTCACTCTCACCGTGCTGTTTGCCGAAGCGAACCAGTGGGAAGACGTTCAGCGCGGCGAACTGAAGCTACCGCGATACGGATCGAGTAGGCACTGTCCCTTCGTATTCACTCCAACGAAGCCGGGTGCGTTCAGCGCGCGCCTGACGATTATGTATCGCGGGCGCGTGCTGCAAACAGCGCTGCTGCAGACTGCGGTCTACGACGACCCGCTCCCTGTCCGCGAAAAGCCCGCCCCGAAACTTGTGGTGGAAGCACGCCTGCACGAGAGCCTGACGACGCTCGACGATCGCCAGCGCTTCGACGCGGCCATCGTGTGCAACCACGCCGCGAACGGTCAGGCGACCATGCAAGCCGGCGGCGATGCCAGTGCCTATATCGCATCCCTCGACAACGTCGAAGTTGTGTTGGGAAAGATCAGCACCCGTCTGCATGAAGCAGCCGTAGACGCACGCCGCTACGGCAAGGGATTGAAAACCGATGCCGCCGCCGAGCTGCTGGTGGACCTGGCGACGAAAGGCAACTCGCTCTATCGCGAGCTGGTGATCAACTACATCGACCGGTTTCCCGCTGCAGAAGCGCTGCGGAAAAGCGACTACCTGCAGATCGTCGCCGCGAAACCGGATGCCATCGTGCCGTTCGAGCTCGTGTACGAGTACCCGCCGCCCGCCGATGGCGTGAAAGTCTGTCCCAACGCCGCGAAGGCACTCGCCGAGGGCAAGTGTCCCGCCACGTGCAAGCCGAAATCGAGTCCGGCGCCGCATGTGTGCCCGATGGGCTTCTGGGGCTTGCAGAAAGTGATCGAGCGTCACGTCCACGATCCCATGCTTGCCAAAGCTGCACGGGTCACCGGAATCGAGCCCATCGTCGGGCGCGACACATTGGTCCTGAGCGGCGCCGGCATCGTTGCGGCCAGCGAACAGGTGAAGGCGCCTGATCAGAGAAGGCTGACCAGTGCCCTCAAGCGTGGTTGGAAGAGCGGACCGATCAGCATCGTGAAGCAGTGGGCCAAGTGGCCAGGCGTCATCGACCAGGCCAAGCCGGTTCTGATCCTCACCTTGCCGCATTCGACGGGGGCGGACGACCGCATCGGTCTGGAGATCAGCGGCGATGTCCTGCAGTCGCGCTTCATCATCGACACTTATATACGAGCCGCGCCCGATAAGAAGCCGCCGCTGGTCGTGCTCCTGGGTTGCGACACTGCCGGCGCCTATGACCCGAAAGCGTATGCCAGCCATGTCGCCTACTTCAGAGAGGCGAGTGCGCCGGTCATTCTCGGGACGCTTGCGAGCGTCGAGCCGAAGGACTCTGCGAACTGCGCGACGCTACTCGTGAAGCATCTCGTGTCGGTGATCGACAAGAAGCCCGGCCGATTCGGCACCGTCCTGCTGGAGACCAAGCGCGAAGCCGTTGCATCCGGGCTCATCATGGCCCTCGGGCTCGTCGGCTTCGGCGATGCAGATTGGCAGATCAAGGCCTGAACAAGGAGAAGACCATGGCCCAACCGTTCTTCAACATCGAGATGCTGCCGGCTCGACACGGCGATTGTCTCTGGATCGAGTACGGCGACGACACTCGAACGAACCGGATCCTCATCGACGGCGGGCCCGTCAGCACGTTCGAGACGCTGGCGAAGCGCATCGACCAGGTGCCGTCAGGAGAACGCGGGATGGAGCTCGTCATGCTCACGCACGTCGATGCGGACCATGTCGAAGGCCTGGTGCGCTTGTTCGCCGAAAAGCCCTTGCTCTTCGCGGTGCGCAAAGTGTGGTTCAACGGCTGGCGGCAGATGAAGAAATCGCACAACCTTCTCGGCCCCACGCAAGGAGAGTTCCTCAGCGCGCTGCTGGTCGATCGCCTGAATGCCAGCGCCTGGGACATGGATGCGCCACCGTGGTTCGTGCCTGCCGCGGGAAAGCTGCCGTGCGTTACTCTCGAGGGCGGCATGCAACTGACACTGTTGTCGCCGAACGCCAGCAAGCTCAAAGCGATGGCCGGCGAGTGGGAAAAGAAGGTGAAGCAGGATCGCATCCAGCCCGGCGATCTCGATGCAGCCTGGGCACTCTTGGCGACAAGGAAAAAGTTCCTACCGAAGAACGGACTGCTGGGAACCGCGCCGAACCTCGACAACATTCTGAAACGGCAATTCAAGATCGATCAGGCGAAGGCCAACGGCAGCAGCATCGCAGTACTGGCGGAGTACGGCGCCGAGCCCCACGTGAAGCGGGCTCTGTTGCTTGCCGACGCGCACCCGGATGTCGTGACTGCATCGCTCAAGCGCCTCTGCACAGAACGCGGCATTCAGCGACTGAAGGTCGACGCAGTGAAGGTCGCTCACCACGGCAGCAAAGCCAATACGAGCGAAGCGCTTCTGAAGCTGGTCGACAGTCCCGCGTATCTCATCAGTACGAACGGCGACCAGTTCGATCATCCGGACAAGGAATGCCTGGCGCGCATCCTGAAGTTCGGCAAGCCGAGCGAAGTTCACTTCAACTATCGCAGCAAGTTCACGAAACCCTGGATCGCGAAGGAAGCGCAGACGAAGTATGGCTACAAAGCAGTGGTGCGAGATACAGACGCGCTGTCGCTGGTGGTGAAGCTCTGACTTTGACAATCGTCATCAAAACACTGTTCCACCTAGGTGGTATGTCCAAGGCTCTACGCGGCGAATATAAGTTTCTGCCTCACGCCGCGAATTGCTGGGGCAAGAGCTCGACGTGCTGGCTCCCGGGTCCTGGGTACGCGGTCCGTTCCCGGGCAGTCCCGGCTTCAATCATTTGCCATGGTGGTCGAAGGGCGTGGGCGATCTGATCGGCGGGCACAACTCCGGCAACTTCTTCTACGTCGGCGGCACCTCGATGGCGACACCGCACATCGCCTCGGTTGCCGCGCTCATGATGCAGAAGAATCCGAACCTGACGCAGGCTCAAGTGGAAAGCATCCTGAAGTCGACCGCGCTGCCACTCGCCGTATCCGGCTCGCGTGACATCTTCGACTTCGATCATCCGGCGACCATCACCTGGGACACGGATTGCGCCGGTACACCCTGCGACGCAGTTGGGTCAGGTGTCGTGCGGGCGGATGTGGCGCTGAGTGCAACGCCATAGCAGAAGAAGGAAGTTCATGGTCGCGTCTCTCCTGTCCCGGGGCGGGAGAGACGCGAACTGGAAGTGGCTACCTTCCCGGTTTTCCTCCCGAACGTAACGGTCAACAGCGCCCGCACTGTTCGCGGCGCGATCGGCGAGAAGACGCCACTCGGTGCCGCAAGGTAACCCTCGACGCCGGTGAGATTCGAGGCCAACACGCGGAGCTCGGCGGGGCGGCCGGCCAGCACGAAGCGGCTGCGCGCGCCGAGACCCACTGTCGTGACGGACGGCGTCTCGAAGGTGTTGGCTGTGTCGGCCCAGCGTTTCCCGGAATAGCTGACGCTTGCGTCCACCGACCAGTTGTCGCCGAGTCGGCGCTCGATACTTGCGTTGGCGATCACGTGCGATATGCCGGCCGGTCGCGAGCCGACCACGCCGGCGTCCACGAGCGGCCCCGTCACTTTGGGCTGGAAGGCTACTGCGCCCAAGACGACGCTGGTTTTCACATCGAGCTGGCCCGCGATCGAGGCCTCGACACCGCGATGGCGCACCTCACCCACCAGTCCGAACGATCGGTCGGAGCGAAAGCCGTTTGTGGGTTTGGAGACGTCGAATAGAGCGCCGATCAAAGTCAGGCCAGGCGTGATCGCGCGTCGCACGCCCAGCTCGAACTGCTCGGCCTCGACCGGAGGCAGCACCTCGTCGCGGTTGATCGCCGACGTCGGGGCAACACCGGCCTCCTCGAGACCCGTCACCCAGCTACCGAACACAGCAGTGCGATCCGTGAGACTGACGATGGCCGAGACGTTGTAGAGCGTGGCTTCGCTGACACGCTCGGTTCGCACGTCGGCGATAGACAGCACGTCCTTCTCGTATCGCGTCCGGTGCGTGGCGAACCGGAGCTGCACACGGTCGCTCCACGCGAGTCCATAACCTGCAGAGGCAGTGACCTGCTGAACTGTGTCCTTGCCTCGGGTCCCTGACCAGGCGATCTCCATTGCATCCGGCGGATTTTCCGTTCGCAGGTCGAAGGTGCCGAGTGGAATGGCCAGGTTGGATGTGAGGTCCACGACCATGCGGCCGCCGCGCAGCGATGCAGTGGCCAGGTGACTGAAGCCGCCCGCCTCGAACTGTCGGCCCACGCGTGCCTCGGCGGAGTCCGCGCGTTTGGCGCGATCCGGATTGCGGAAGTTCGTGGCCGCGGCGTGCCCGTCGGCGTCGGCGGAGATCAACATATAGTCGGTGCGATCGATATCGAAGACCGAATGGAAAGCCGCGAGGTCGATCGTGTAGTCGCCGAACCGCCCGTCGTAGAGGACGCCGAGATTCGAGTTCGTCGCCTCCGTCCAAGCCCAGGACGGCGCGTACTGGTGGAGCCTCTTGAGGCTCAGCGGCATGGCCGCCGCGCTGGGGATGACCGCGTAGTCGCCGTCGTATCCACGGTGGAACAGCGAGCCGAAGGCGCGCAGCCGCTGATCGGGTGTGATCTGCCACGCGCCAACACCGCCGACATCAAGCCCGCGGCCCTCATAGCCCTGGGCCAAGCGCCACAACGGACGCCATACGAACCCGCCGGCAAAACTGAAATCGCCTTCGCGAAACGAGCCGTCGCCCTGGATCACCTGCGTGCCGAAGTCGCGCAATCCCGCACCGAGCCGGAATTCATTGCGCGGCCCGGCCTCGCGCAGGCGGTAGTTCACCACACCGGATGGCGCGGGATACGCGAGACGAACGGCATTGACTCCGACACGTACGCCAACGCCCGCCAGCACCGGATCGTTCAGCGCCGCCGCGCGACTGAAATAGGCGTTGTCGATGCGATAGGCGCCGCTATCGTTGAGGTCGAAGCCGCGAACCTGGCTCTCGGTATAAAGGCCCGACTGCTCGGTACCGACGCGCTCGCCGAAGGCGTCGACTGCGGACTTGACCGCGCTGTCTTGCGCTGCTGCAGTCGATGCGACCGCGAGCGCAAGTGCGATACTCACAATGCGTGACATGGCTGCAGTCTAGAAGTGACGACGCCAGGAACGCAGACCGCTCACTGCAGCGGACCGGCGATTCGCTGCATCGAGCAGCCGGTATCAGAAGCGTTCGCGTAAAGTGACACCCATGAACCCAACTCAGACTGGCGCGAGCACGATCAGTTGGCGCTGGATCGCCGTCCTGTGGTGTGCGGGTGGATTCTTCGAAGCCACTCAGGCCGTGCTCATCATGCGCTTCGGCGAAGGCAGGGATGCCGCCTGGCTGCCGTTGTTCGCAACTTCGCTGGCCACCTGGTTGACGTGGGCGTTGGCGACTCCGTGGATCATCGGCCTGAGTCGGCGCTATCGAATTCATCGAGGCATGAGCTTACGCACGGTCGCCGTACACCTCGCCGCGTTCGCCACCGTCAGCGCTGTCGCTGAAGCGTGGTCCGCGCTGCTCCAGGTGCTCTTCAATCCCTGGGGCAATCGGTCGCCACCGACCTTCTGGGACAGCTGGAGCATTACCCTCCTCTATCAGGTCGTGATCTTTCTCATCGCGTACCTCCTGATCCTGACGATCACGTATCTGCTGGATTCGCGCGAGAATCTCTCCAAAGCGCAGCTCGCAGCGCTGCGCGGGCAGATGGAACCGCACTTCATGTTCAACACGCTCAATTCGATCGCCGCGTTGGTGCGCGATCGTCGTAACGACGAAGCGGTAAGCATGATCGTCGGACTCAGCGAGTTCTTGCGGCGCGCGTCGGAGGACTCGCACCGCCCGCAGGTGACGCTTGCCGAGGAAGTCGAATATCTGCAGCGTTATGTGGAGATCCAGAAGGTTCGTTTCGGGGAACGTCTTCGCGTCAGTGTGGATATCGAAGCAAAACTGTTGGACGCGCAGGTCCCCAACCTGCTCCTGCAGCCACTGGTGGAAAACGCCATCAAGCATGGCGTCGCGAAGCGAGTGACCGGAGGAACCATCCGCGTGAGTGGCGCGCATAAGGACGGCAGCCTCTACTTGAGCGTCTACAACGATGGCTCGAACTTTCCAGACGAATGGCAGACGAAAGGCGGCGGCGTCGGCCTCGCCAACCTGCGCACGCGTCTGCAGATCCTTCACGGCGACGCCGCTGAGCTGCAGATGATGCGTGCTGGAGCGGACGGCGTGGAAGTGGTCGTTACGTTGCCGCTGAGGGAAGCGTGACTATTCGAGCCCTCGTGGTCGATGACGAGCCGCTGGCTCGCCGCAACGTGACCGTCCTGCTGCGCGGCGACCCCGATATCGAATCCATTGCGGAATGTGGGTCGGGGGCCGAGGCCATCCAGGCCATTCGGCAGTCACAACCCGATCTGGTATTCCTCGACGTGCAGATGCCCGAGTGCGGAGGTTTCGACGTGCTCGAACAGTTGGGCACCGAGTTGCCGCGCGCCATCATCTTCGTGACTGCCTATGACACGTACGCGCTGCGTGCATTCGAAGCCGGCGCGCTCGACTATCTGCTGAAACCTTTCGACGACGCCCGCTTCCGCAGAGCTCTGGATCGCGCCAAGGAAAGGCTCGTTCACTCCGGCTCTCCGGACGCGCGACGGGCCAAGCGACTCGTCGTCAGATCCCCCGGCCGACTGCTGTTCGTAAACGTCGGGGAGATCGATTGGATCGAAGCCGCAAGCTACTACGCGTGTCTGCACGTCGGCGGCGAGACCCACATCATCCGCCGCACGCTGGCCGAGCTCGAACAGGACCTGGGTGAAGGAATGTTCATTCGCATTCACCGCTCGATCATCGTGAATATCGAGCGCATCCAGGG